>CAMDQY010000036.1 GCA_945906005.1 Novosphingobium sp. Chol11
AGGTTCTGGCCACATGGCCAGTCTTCTCAGCATGGCGCAGCACCTTGAGCTTGCGCTGAATGTCGCGGTCTTCCTTGGTCATTGGATCCATCCTCCTGGCTGCCTATCAGCAGCATGAAAGATGTCCCGCGAGTCTGTACAGCCCTACACCACAGACGGCTGCATTCGACGCTGGGTTATACCAGCCCGATGGCTTTCGAACAGAAATGGCTTGCCGGACAGATCAGCCTGGCGGCATAGTCACCACGCCAAGGGAGACGCTGGACGAGGGCAAGGTCAATCCACTCCGGGGCAGGACCATATGCATGCAAGCCGCGATCCATCGCACTCCGGCGCACGCGCGCTTTTGCTGGAAACGGCAAGCGCCATCATGCGCGACGGCGACATCGTCGATGTCTCGCTGTCCGAGCTGAGCCAGCGCTCGGGGCTGAACTCGGCGCTGGTCAAATATCACTTCGGCAACAAGGCGGGGCTGCTCTCCGCGCTGCTCGACCGCGACTGGCGCGCGATTGTCGAGATCGTCGATGCCCTGGTGGCGCGCGATGGCTGGAGCCCGCAGGACAAGCTGCGCCGCCACATCTCCAAGGTGATCGATACTTACTATTCCGTGCCCTATCTCAACCAGCTGACCATGCGCATGGTGCGCGACAGCGACGAGACCGAAGCGCGTCGGATTGCCGATAGTTACCTATCGCCACTCTACCGCGCATACGAACACCTGATCGGGAAGGGGGTTGCGGCTGGTGTGTTCCGGCCGGTCGATCCGCAGATGTTCTATTTCACCCTGACCGGCGCGGTCGATCGGTTCTTTTCCGCGCGACTGGTGCTGCGCCACTGTTTCTGGCAGGACACCCTGACCGAGGACCTGCGCGATCGCTATCGCGATCACACCATCGACGTGATCATGGCAGGACTTCTGGCGCCGGATAAAGGCGCGGAGGACGCAAGCGCATGACCGTAACTGATCCGAATACCTGGCATATCGGCGTGATCGGGGGGACGGGCCTGGCAGGCGGGATCGAACTCGACGAGGCGCAGGAAATCGAGGTTGCGAGCGCGTTCGGACAGTCATCGGGGCCTGTGCGAACAGGCATTCTGGCTGGACTGCGTTTCACCTTCATCGCCCGGCACGGCGCGGGCCACGCGATCCCGCCTGGCGACGTGAACTACCGCGCCAACATCGACGTGCTCAAACGCTGCGGGGTTACCGATGTTCTGGCGCTGTCAGCCATCGGCTCTCTGCGCGAGGAGCTGCCGCCGGGCCATTACGTTGCAGTCGATCAGTTCATCGACTGCACCCAAAGCCGCTCAAACAGCTTTTTTGGTCCTGGCTTGGTTGGCCACGTCAGCATGTCCGATCCGGTGTGCCCGCGGCTAGCCAATCTTGCCGCAGCCGCCGTGCGCGCGAGCGGCGGCACGGTCCATGAGAAGGGCTGCTATGTCGCCATTGAGGGGCCGCAATTCTCGACCCGCGCCGAAAGCCGCATGTACCGTGCGTGGGGCGGGGACGTGATCGGCATGACCGCCATGCCCGAGGCGCGCCTCGCTCGCGAAGCGGAGCTTCCCTATGCGTTGCTGGGCATGGTCACGGACTGGGACTCATGGCGTGACGGCGAAGCAGGCGTCGATGCGGCACAGATCCTTGCCGTGATTGCTGCCAATGTCGCGCTTGCGCATGAGACAGTGCGCGCCTTTGCTGCCGCGCTACCCGAGGTACGCGAGGCCAGCCCGATCGATCGCACGCTCGACCACGCAATCATCACCGATCGGGCGCAATGGCCGCCGCAATTGCTGGCGCAGCTTGGCGCAGTGGCAGGTCGGGTACTTAAATAAATACCAGCCGGCTGCGGAGATCGCAACGCCATAGGGCACGGCGACTTGTCCCTGCTTGCGGCGGGCGAGGTGAATGGCTCCAAAGATCAACGTCAGCACGCCGCCGACGAGCGCCATCACCACAATGAGCTTCACGTACCAGAGCGGCGCGATCCACAGCGACAGCGCTGTCAGCAGCTTCACATCGCCGCCGCCCATCATGTTCAGTGCAAACAAGCCCGTAAGGATTACGAACGATCCGAGCGCGATGGCGAACTGAATGCCCATGGCGCCGAGCGAAAACTCGCTCGCCAGCCAGAACAGCGGTGCAGCCAACGCAATTGCAGCAGTCAGCCAATTGTCGATTTCGCGACGACGCAGATCGGTGAACGCGGCAATCAGAAGCCCCGTTGCCAAGGCGCCA
Source organism: Novosphingobium sp. Chol11 (assembly GCA_945906005.1). Taxonomy (GTDB): domain Bacteria; phylum Pseudomonadota; class Alphaproteobacteria; order Sphingomonadales; family Sphingomonadaceae; genus Novosphingobium. The sequence goes on from CAMDQY010000036.1 coordinate 2,237, forward strand.
AGCAATGCGTAGGTTAGGATACCGCCCTTGCATTTCGAGAATTCCCCCTGATTGGGAGAAGCTCTACCGGTGATCACTTACCAAAAAGTAACTAACGACAAGAGGCTGGTATTAGCCAACTAATCCCGCAGGCTGACGTGGAAGCAGTAATCGATCGCCGCGCGATACCTCTCGCCGCGCGCGAAAGTCGCTGGATCGCGCCGGACGGTCAGCCGATCCGCCGGATGGACTTGCCGTGTTCGGGCTCGGCGCGCGGGTCGCTCCTGTTTCTGCCGGGCAGGGGCGATTTCTACGAAAAATGGCTCGAAGCGATTTGTCATTGGCACGCGCGTGGCTGGTCGGTCACGGCGCTAGACTGGCGTGGGCAGGCTTTTTCAGGGCGTATGACCGAAGATGGCGTTACCGGGCACATAAGCGATTATCACGTCTGGATCGACGATCTCGGCGCATTCTGGACGCAGTGGACAGATGTGCGTGATGCACCGCATGTGATCATCGGTCATTCAATGGGTGGGCAGATCCTGCTCGGCGCGCTGGCGAAAGGGGTAGTCCAGCCCGACGCCGCAGTGTTCACCGGACCGATGTTCGGTGTGAAGCCGGATCTGTTGCCGCGATGGCTGTCGCACCTGTTCGCCCGGATCATTGTTGCCCTGCGCGGCGCGACCACACCTGCCTGGCGCGGCACGGAGCGTCCCGACGCGGTTCCCGTCGACCGCTTCGATCTGCTTACCCACGATCGCGACCGCTATGCCGACGAAACCTGGTGGCGCGAACATCGCCCGGAGCTCGCACTCGGCCCGCCGAGCTGGGGATGGATCGAGCGTTCGTTCGCGGCCATGGCTGAAACCAGAAGGCGCGGCGCGTTGGAAGCGGTTCGCATGCCGATCCTGATCCTGGCGACGAACGCCGACCGGCTTGTCTCGTGGCGGGCAATCCGCAAAGTGGCGGCGCGCCTGCACAACGCCCGGCTGGTCGTCTATGGCAAGGAAGCGAGGCACGAAATCCTGCGCGAGGCGGACACGGTTCGAAATGCCGCGCTCGCCGAGATCGACGCCTTCCTGGACCAGGTGGCACCTGCCGGGACATGACTGACCGCTTCGATATTGCGATTGTCGGGGCGGGGATGGCGGGAGCTTCGCTCGCTGCCGCCATTGCCGGGCATAGCAGCGTGATCCTGCTCGAAGCCGAAGACCGGCCTGGCTACCATGCGACCGGTCGATCCGCGGCGTTCTGGACCGAAAGCTATGGCGGGCCGATGATCCAACCGCTGACCGCCTCGTCGGGGCCATTCCTTCGTGAAGGTGGATTTCTTTCGGCGCGCGGTGCGCTGACCATCGGCCGGGACGGCCAGGGCGCTGCCGTCGATACCTTCGTGCAGGAATATGCGGCGCTAGGTGTGCGGGTCAATCGAATGAACCGAGCCGAATTGGAGGTATACATTCCCGGCCTGCGCCCAGGCTGGAGGCAGGGCGCGCTGGAGCCGAGCTGCGCCGACATCGACGTTGCGGGCCTGCACCAGCACTACCTCGCCTTGGCGCGGCGCGAGGGAGCAGACCTGCGCACGCGCAGCCAATTGGTCGCGGCTAGACGCGATGCGGGCGGCTGGCAGCTGGAATTGGCCGATGGAGCGAAGCTTTCGTGCGACATTCTCGTTAATGCGGCAGGAGCCTGGGCGGACGAGGTGGCGCGCATGGCGGGCGTGACACCGCTCGGGATAGCGCCGCTGCGCCGAACTATCGCCCAACTTGCCGTCTCGCCACCGGCTCCCGCCGACCTGCCACTGGTGCTCGACATCGCTGAGCGCTTTTACTTCAAGCCCGAGGTTGGCGCGGTCTGGCTAAGCCCGCACGATGAGGCTCCGAGCGCACCGTGCGATGCCGCGCCCGAGGAAATCGACGTCGCCCTTGCCATCGAGCGCTTTGGCGAGGTGGTGGACTGGCGTGTCGATCGCGTAGTTCACCGCTGGGCGGGTCTGCGCAGCTTCGCGCCCGACCGGCTTCCGGTTTATGGTTTCGACACGCACGAAGCGCGCTTCTTCTGGTTCGCCGGGCAGGGCGGTTTCGGCATCCAGACCGCCCCTGCCGCCGCAGCGATCGGTGCTGCTTTGCTGACGGGCAAGGACATCGCGCCGGTCAATCCGCAACCTTTTGCACCGAGCCGGTTTTCGTGAGCCTTCCAAGGCGATAGCATGCTGCCGCGAATGCTTTGATTCGCTTGGGGAGTTGCACGGTGATGGCGCACCGGTTCGAAATCAGGAAGAACAAGAAGGGCGAGTTCGTCGCCTATTTCTGCCACAATGCCGAAACGATGTTCTGGACCGAGGGCTATGCCAGCAAGGCCAGCGCCACGAACGCGATCAAGCCGATCCTCAAGAACGGCCCCGGGGCCGAGATCGTCGATAAGTCGGCGGATTAACCCCGCGCCGCCGCAAGCGCCGCATCGCTTGCCAGTTTGTCCACCCGTTCGTTCTCGGGGTGGCCGTTGTGGCCGCGCACCCATTCCCACTGAATGGTGTGGCGCTTGGCCGCTTCGATCAGGGCGTGCCATAGATCGGCATTGCGCACCGGCTGCTTGCTGGCGTTGATCCAGCCCTTGCGCTGCCAGCCGTCGATCCATTTGGTCATACCGTCGATGACATAACGGCTGTCGGTGTGGAGGGTAATCGCGCACGGTTCGATCAGCGCGTTCAGCGCTTCGATCACGGCGGTCATCTCCATGCGGTTATTGGTGGTGTCGGGTGCGGAGCCGACAAGCTCCTTCTCGTGCTTCCCCGTCCTTAGCAATGCTCCCCAGCCGCCTGGGCCGGGATTGCCCTTGCACGAGCCGTCGGTGAAGATTTCGACTTTTTTCAAGATCACAATTCCGTAAGTTCAAACAAGCCCGAATATCCCGACATTCGCGGGATCGGCATAGAACGCCAGTCTCCGCACGAAGGCCATCGGATCCTTGCGTGTCACCAGTGCACCCAGTGGCGTGTGCAGCCAATCATAGGCGCGCGTTGCAATAAAGCGCATTGCCGCGCCGCGTGCCAGAATGGGAAGGGCCTGCCGCTCATCCGGGCCAAGCGGTCGCACGGCCTCGTACCCTTCGAGCAGCGCCCTCGAAAGCTCCGGATCGAAGCGTGCACCGTCGCCTGAAAAGCACCAAGCGGCATGAGTCACCGCGACGTCGTAGGCGAGCAAGTCGCAGCAGGCGAAGTAGAAGTCGATCAGGCCGGCGACCTCTTCGCCACGCATCAGCACGTTGTCTGGGAAAAGATCGGCGTGGATCACTCCCCTGGGTAAGCCGGTGGGCCACTTGGCGGAAAGGTATTCCAACTCGCTGGAGACGATGCGGTCAAGCTTTGGATGTATCGTTGCGAGGCCTTGCTCGCCGCAATCGCCCAGCAAGCGCTGCCATGCGACAAGGTCCATCGCGTTGGCGCGACTTGCCGGAAAGTCCGCGGCCGCAAGATGGATCGAAGCCAGTGCCGCGCCGACCGCGCGCGCCTGCCCCGGCGTGGGTTCGCTCACCGAAACGCCCGGAAGGAATTCGATCAGCGCGAGCGCCTTCCCTTCATATAGCCGGAAGGGCCGGTTTTCGCGGTCATGGATGGTGCGCGGCACCGGGCAATTGTGTTCCGCCAGATGATCCAGCAGGCCCAGGAAAAATGGGAGATCGCCCGCATCGACCCGGCTTTCATACATGGTGAGGATAAAGCGCAACGATCCGCTGCCGGTGCCCTCCGTCTCGATCAGCCAGTTGCTGTTTGACACTCCTTCGGCGATGCCCTTGGCCGAAACCAGTGCGCCGACATTGAACTCGTCGATGATCGCGGCCATCTGCTCGGCGCCGATTGTCGTATATACAGCCATTGCTTGGTGCTCAGGACGTGAGCTGGCGCGGCAGCTTGAACGTGATCGTCTCGCGCGCGGAAATCGTTTCCTCCTCGCGGACTTCGCGAAACTCTCCAAGTAGGTCGATCACTTCGCGCACGAGCTCCTCGGGCGCCGAAGCGCCGGCAGTAAGACCCAGAGTTTCTACGCCGTCGAGCCATTCGGGCGCCAAGTCCGAGGCGCGCTGGATCAGCCGCGCAGGGGTGCCCATGCGCTCGGCGACTTCGACCAACCGCTGCGAGTTCGAGCTGTTGGGTGCGCCGATCACCAGCACCAGATCGCTGGCGGGCGCGATCCGCTTGACCGCCTTCTGGCGATTGGATGTGGCATAGCAAATGTCCTCAGCCTTGGGACCGGCGACATCCGGATATCGGTCCCTGATTGCAGCGATGATCTCCGCAGTATCTTCGACCGAAAGCGTCGTCTGGGTTAGGTAGGCGAGCGGCTCGCCTGCCGAAAAGTCGAGTCTTGCCACGTCTTCTGCCGTTTCGATGAGGGTCATGCAGCCTTCGGGCACCTGCCCGAAGGTTCCGATCACTTCAGGATGTCCGGCATGGCCGACGAACAGGATGTGGCGCCCCGCTTCAAGCTGGCGCTCGGCCTCGCGGTGCACTTTGCTGACGAGCGGGCAGGTAGCGTCGAGCCAGTCGAGCCCGCGCTTGCTCGCGGCAGCGGGCACGTCCTTGGGCACGCCGTGTGCGCTGAAAATGACCGGTGCGCCATCGGGCACCTCGTCAAGCTCCTCCACGAACACTGCGCCTTTTGCCTTGAGGCCGTCGACCACGAAGCGGTTATGGACGATCTCGTGCCGCACGTAGACTGGTGCGCCATAAAGTCCGATTGCGCGCTCGACGATTTCGATGGCACGCTCCACGCCTGCACAGAAGCCGCGCGGCGCGGCGATCAGAACCCGCAGGGGTGGCTTGTGGGCGGATAATGGGATGTTCATCATGCGGCCTCTAGCGTTTTCCGCACCCTCTCGCTAGGGCATGGCCGAACCAGATCGAGGACGCCACGATGAAACTCCGCCACCGCCTCACCTTGACCGCGCTTCTCGGCGCCACGGCACTGGGCGGACTTGCCGGATGCAAGACGCGCGGCGAGCTGGTGGTCGACGAGGGCGTGGGCGTAACTGCCGTGCGCTCGCGCTGTCCCGCGGTCGGCGTGCCGAACTACACCGGCGATGTCACCATGTTCGGTGGCGCGGGGCAAAAGACCGCTGATAACATAGATGTCGTCGCGGCGCTGACCAACGTGCGTTCGCAGTGCTCCGAAACGCCGGAGCAGATAACTTCCAGCGTCACCTTTGACGTGCAGGCCAAGCGTGCCGATACGCGCGGGGCGCGGCAGGTGAACCTGCCCTACTTCGTTACCGTGGTGCGTGGTGGAAATTCGCTGGTAAGCAAACGGGTCGGGCAGGTTACGGTGAACTTTGCCGACGGGCAGGAACGAGCCTCCGCATCAGGAAGCGGCGCGGCCTTTGTCGATGGAGCTGAGGCCACTCTGCCCGATGACATCCGTGAAAAGATAACCCGCAAGCGCCGCGCCGGCGACGCCGACGCCGCTGTTGATCCGCTGTCCGATCCCGAAGTCAAGGCAGCGCTGGCTCGCGCCGAATTTGAGGTTCTGATCGGTTTTCAGCTCAACCAAGACCAGCTGGCCTACAACGCGACGCGCTGAGGCAACTAGCCTTTCAGTCCCATCAATGCGCCGTGCGCCGCCGCAGCTATGCGCTTGCGGTCGACAAGATCATTTTCCGCCAGGGCAGGCATCAGGTGTACGGTCAGTCGCACGGGCCGCCAGCGGGCCGCGATCTTGAGGTAGCTGTGCCCACCATGTTCGTCGCCCACCCAGGCGATGTCAGGCCTGTCCTGTCCGTAGTCGAGCAGGACAGGATGGACCGCTATGCCCTGCGGAACCGGAGTGAGCGCGGACAGCAACGACGACTTGAACGGCAGGATCGCGGTCCCGTCGCTGGTACCACCTTCAGCGAAGATGGTGAGCGCGCCGTTCTCGCCGATGGCCTCGCGCACCTGTTCTACCTGTGCGGCGACGCTCGACCGGTCATGCCGCGCGACGAACACCGTATCGTTGAGGCGGCAAAGCCAGTGCAACCAGCCTTGAGAAACGAGACCATCGTTGGCGACAAATGCTGTCCCGGTCACCGCGCAAAGTGCAGGGATGTCGAGCCAACTGACGTGGTTGGAAATGAGGAATACGCCTCGTCGCAGGCGCGTGCCGGTGACCGTGATCCTGAGTCCGAGTATGCAGTTCACCCCTGCGAAGAACAGGCTCGCTACCGGATTGTGCGAGGTGAACGGCCGACTCAGCCCGAACACCGGCAGCATCAAGGTCAACCACAATACAAGCAGAAGGCTGCGAGCCAATATCAGGGTCCAGCCAACCAGGCCCGGTTCGCCGCGCGCCTTGGTAATCGCCGCGCTCACTCTTCGGGCGCGCTGTCTTCCCGGTCGATGCGAACCCCGAACAGCTCCATGCGATGATCGACCAGCCGGAAACCCAGTCGCGCGGCGATTTGGCGCTGCAGGGATTCCAGTTCGGGGTCGACGAATTCGATGACCTTGCCGCTCTCCACGTCGATCATGTGGTCATGATGTGCTTCGGGAGCGGCCTCGTAGCGGGAGCGACCGTCGCCGAAATCGTGGCGGTCGAGTATGCCAGCTTCCTCGAACAGGCGCACGGTGCGATAGACCGTGGCGATCGAAATGCCGGGATCCAGTTGGCTGGCGCGCTTGTGCAGCTCTTCCACGTCGGGGTGATCATCGCTCTCGGACAAGACGCGGGCGATTATCCTGCGCTGCTCGGTTATGCGCAGGCCACGTTCGGCGCAAAGTGCCTCGATGTCGATCGGCTGGTGCAAGTGCGCTCCGGGTGATGAGTGAGAAACGGAGCTCATCTTAAGGTTCGCCACCGCGCTTCACAAGCGCGATGGCGTTTACCGGTCTTAGAGCCTGATCCGAAACTAAGTTGAGTCGTATCAGCGGGTTAGCTTGACGCGAGCCCGAGTCATTGATTCAGGGGTTTTTGCGAGAACTTCCGGAGATCAACGATGTGGACCGATACCACTCGGGCGCAGTATGCCCGTGCGGACCTGGCTTTGCCAACGGATTTGACGGATGGAGAGTGGGCCGTGCTGGAGCCATTCTTCCCGCCGCCTTCGTATGTTGGCCGACCGCGCAAGTGGCCGATGCGCCGGATTGTCGAGGCGATCCTCTACCTGCTGCGCGGGGGCCTGCCTTGGCGGATGCTGCCACCCTGCTTCCCGCCGGTCTCGACGGTGCGGCGCTGGTTCTATCTGTGGCGCGACAACGGGTTGTGGCAAACACTGAACCAATTTTTGCTCATGGTCGCACGCGAGACGAATGGTCGCGAGGCTTCGCTCAGTGCCGGGGTGATCGACAGCCAGAGCGTCAAAACGACTGAAAGCGGTGGCCCCCGGGGTTATGACGCCGGCAAGAAGATCAAGGGACGCAAGCGCCATATTATCACCGACACCCAGGGCAATCTGGTCCACGCCGTGATCCACACCGCCGATATCCAGGACCGCGATGGCGCACCGCTGGTGCTGGCGCAGATCGTCAAGCGGTTCCCCTGGCTGCGGCATGACTTCGCCGACGGCGGCTATGCCGGCGACAAGCTCAAAAGCGCTTTGCGTTGCATCGGCAAGTGGACCATCGAGATCGTCAAGCGCTCCGATACCGCAAAGGGCTTCGTGGTTCTCCCGCGCCGCTGGGTCGTCGAACGAACCCTCGCTTGGATGAACCGCAACCATCGCCTCGCCAAGGACTTCGAACAAACCATAGCCTCGGCCACCGCATGGCTCTTCATCGCCTCCGTTCAGCTCTTCGGGCGCCGCATCGCAAAGCTATGAATTTACGTCGGATAATTATGAATCAGACTCTTACACTTTTGTTTTGGGCTTTCGTCCGCGCCTGATGCCAGGTTTACGGCCAAGACCGATTTTCTTAGCAAGTTCCCGGCGCTTTTCAGCATAGTTCGGGGCGACCATCGGATAGTCGGCAGGCAGGTTCCAGCGCTGGCGATACTGTTCCGGAGTCAGCTTGTAGTTCGTCATCAGGTGCCGCTTGAGCATTTTGAGCTTCTTGCCGTCCTCAAGACACACTATGTAGTCTGGCTTGATTGAGGCGCGGATCGAAACAGCAGGTTCGGGACGGACTTCGACCGGGGCGGGCGCGTTGCCCAGACCGGCCAGGGCACCGTAAACACTGGTAATCAGCGAGGGGAGTTCTTCCCCATTCACATTATTGTTGCTGACATGGGCGGCGATGATGTCTGACGTCAGGGTGATGAGCGTCTCGGTCATGTCGATTGAATCGTTTTCCATTATGTCCTCTTGGTGCGGCCCAGGGGTGAGGGGGTTTGAGCTTAGTTAGCCCCCAAATTACTGAGACGCTGTCACATTCACAAGCACAATCGCCAAGTATATTCCTAAGAGCCCGATCCGAAAGTTGTCGAGCAATACCAGTCCATCCCATCGCTTCCTCCATCTTCTCGACAAAGACGGCTGAATCACAAGATGCTAGTATTGCTCAACAACTTTCGGATCGGGCTCTAAAGAATTAGAGCAAAAGTAACTGCACCGATACGCGCTCCGTCGCTCGTTCGGTAATAGTTGGGCCGCTCGCCTACCGGCTCGAAGCCAAGGTGCCGATAAAGTTGCCCGGCGGGATTGCCGCGGCGCATTTCAAGAAAAAGGCGGCTTGCGCCCTTCGCACGGGAATTGCGCGCCAGCTCTTCGACCAGAAATGTGCCCAAACCTCGCCTTCTGAATTGCGGATCGACCGCCAGGAGCAGAAGTTCGGTCTCATCCGCTATCGAGCGCGAAAAGGTGAACCCAGCCGCTTGCTCCCGCAGTGCGACTGGCGTGCCAAGAGGCGAGACGAGATAATAATCGCACAGCCCGGTAGACAACGAATCCTCGACCTGACGGCGCGTCCAGGCTTCTCCCCAGGTCGGCTCGAAAGCCGTAACCATGATTGCCATCAGCCGAGGAAGATCCTGTCGCACGGTTAGTTGCATCAGGCTTGTCCCGGCAGCCGGGCGTCGGGGCCGCGCCCATAGATTGGGTCGAGCCGGTCGAGCAGTGCTTCTTCAGGTAGCAGTGCGAAAGCACGGGCGTCGGGAACGATCGGAAGCGCGATGCCCGAGCCGCGCAGGGCTACGAGGGCCTCGGCCTGATTGCCGGCAACAACCTCATCGCTTGCGACCAAGGCAGCCGTTTCGGGTGTCAGCGAAACCAGCGCGCCGTTCGATTGCCCTTGGGCGTCGAAACGTTGCACGAACCATTCGCCGTGCCCGCCGGTCATCGCCACAGCAACCGGCACTTGGCCAGCCGAGGCCCGCGCCATCGCCGCGACAAGAGCAAGCGTGGGATAACCGCGATGCTCGCCTTGCCAGGCAAACGAAAGAGCGCGCGCGGTGGCAATTGCGATGCGAATTCCGGTGAAGCTTCCCGGACCAAGGCCCGCGACCACGCGTGCGGCCCGCCCACGGTTCGGAAGGTCACGAATCATCGGCACGATACGTTCGGCATATCCGCGCCCAAGGACTTCGAGGCACCCTTCGACCAATTCAGACCCGTCGAACAAGGCGACCGAACAGGCCTCGCTCGAACAATCCAGAACCAGCGTCCGCACCGCAGTGCTCCGGGGGCCGCGCTAGGCTGCGCGCACTTCGCTGACTTCGGGGACATAATGCTTGAGCAGGCTCTCGATCCCCTGCTTGAGGGTTGCGCTCGATGAGGGGCAACCCGAGCAGGCACCCTGCATAGTGAGGTAGACCACGCCTTCACGAAATCCGCGATAGACAATGTCGCCGCCGTCGCTTGCAACCGCCGGACGCACCCGAGTTTCGATCAGGTCCTTGATCTGGGCGACGACGTCGGCATCGGCGGGATCGTCGCCTAGGGCTCCGTCGTCATCTGCGGGAACCGAGATGCCAGCGGCATCGCCCCCAGCAAACAGCGGCGCATCTGTGACGAAATGATCGAGCAGCATGGCCACGACCTGCGGTTTCAACTGCGCCCATTCGACACCCGGCGCGGCGGACACCGAGACGAAATCCTGCCCGAAGAACACACCGGTAACGTCGCCAAGGTCGAATAGCGCCTCTGCCAGGGGGGAGGCGGCGGCTTGCTCGGGAGAGGCAAAGTCTCGCGTGCCAGTTGCCATTACCTGCCTGCCGGGCAGAAACTTGAGCGTCGCGGGATTGGGTGTGGTTTCGGTTTCAATGTACATGATGGAACCGATATGGGCTAACTTCGGTTAGCGTCAAGGGAACCCTTCGAAGAGCACTGTTCACTGGCCCTTAACGCCATGCGACCTTATAGACACGCCATGCTGTTGAAAAAGCCCCTGGCGGCGTGCTTTGCCGCCGTTTCGCTGTTCCTCTCCTTCGCTTCGCCTGCCGTGGCCGCGAAGGATACACCCTGGCTCTACGAGAATAGCGACGTTCCGCCCGATCCGGACTGGACCTTCGGCGAACTCGGCAATGGCCTGCGCTATGCGGTGCGGCCCAACGGCGTGCCGCCGGGGCAGGTTGCGATCCGCATCCGGGTCGATGCTGGCTCGCTCTATGAGCGCGCTGGCGAAGAAGGTTTTGCCCACCTGCTCGAACATCTGCTGTTCCGCCAATCGAAATATCTCGCCGATGGCACTGCAATCGCCACCTGGCAGCGGCTCGGCGCTTCGTTCGGCAGCGACACCAATGCCGAGACTTCGACTACGCAGACAGTCTACAAGTTAGACCTGCCCAATGCGACCGCTGCTTCACTCGACGAGTCCTTCAAGCTGTTGTCCGGAATGGTCAGCGCTCCGACGCTGAGCCAGGGCAACCTTGCCGCCGACGTGCCGATCGTGCTTGCCGAGATGCGCGAGCTCGGCGGCGCGGCCAAGCGCGTGCAGGAGACCATGCGCGAGAGCTTCTACGCCGGACAGCCGCTGGCAGAACGATCGCCGATCGGCACGCCTGAATCGCTGAAAGCGGCGACCGCGCAAACCGTCCGCGCGTTTTATTCGCGTTGGTATCGTCCAGCGAATGTCGTGGTCGTCGCGGCTGGCGGAAACGATCCAAAGGTGCTGGAAGCACTGATCCGCAAGTGGTTTTCCACCTGGAAGGTGAGCGGAACGGCGATGCCGGCGCCCTCGTTCGGCGATCCCGTGCGCCACGCCGGCACCGATCCTGCGAACCCGGTAGGCAGCGCCAAGGTAATGGTCGAGCCCGATCTGCCGCGCGGCGTTACCTATGCAATTCTGCGGCCGTGGCGCAAGGTCAACGATACCATCGCTTACAACCAGGGGCTGATGATCGACGCGCTGGCGCAGGCAATCATCAACCGACGCCTCGAATCCCGCGCCCGCGCCGGGGGAAGCTATCTCGTCGCCCAGGTTGCGCAGGAGGATGTCAGCCGCTCGGTCGACGCCACCTTCGTCACGGTGACGCCGCTTACCTCGGACTGGCAGGGCGCGCTGCGCGATGTGCGCGCGGTCATCGCCGATGCGCTCGCCCGCGCACCGAGCGCCGAGGAGATCGAACGCGAGACTGCCGAACTCGATGTCGCCTTCCAGGTTCCCGTAGAACAACAGCGGCTGCTGCCCGGTGCCAAGCTTGCGGACGATCTGGTCAACGCGCTCGACATTCGCGAGACGGTTGCCGCACCTGAAGATGTCTTGCGCATATTCCGCTCATCGGTGCCGCTATTCAATCCCGACGCAGTGCAGAAGCACACCCGCCAGCTGTTCGCAGGCGAGGTGGTCGGCGCGCTCTATGTAACGCCCAAGGCGGGCGAGGCGAGCGATGCCGCACTGCGCGAGGCGATGCTTGCTGTCGCCCTGCCCGATCCGCAGGTGCGTGCCGCCTCGGCCCCAATCGCCTTCGATCAGCTTCCCGCGATCGGCGCTCCGGGCCGGGTGGCCTCTTTCAACCAGATCGGCGTGCTCGACATTGCCCAGCTTGAGCTCGCAAACGGGGTCAAGGCGATGCTCTGGCCGGTCAAGGAAGAGCCGGGGCGAGTTACTGTCAAGGTGCGCTTCGGCAACGGCTATCGCGGGTTTGCGCCAGAAGAAGCGCCCTATATCGCGCTGGGCAAGACCGCGCTGGTCGGCTCGGGTGTCGCGAGCCTCGGCCAGGAAGAGCTCGACCGCATTGCTACCGGCCGCAAGCTCGGCTTCGACTTCGAGGTGGAAGACGCCGCCTTCGTGTTTTCCGCAGAGACGCGCCCTGCCGACCTAGCCGACCAGCTTTATCTGTTCGCCGCCAAGCTTGCGCTGCCGCGTTGGGACGAGAACCCGGTGCTGCGCGCACGTGCCGCTGCAACCCTTCAATACGAAAGCTACGCCACGTCGCCGCAAGGCGTGTTGACGCGCGACCTGGAGTTCTTCCAGCGTGGCCGTGACCGCCGCTTCCTGACGCCCACGCCGCCGCAGATCGACAAGACCACGCCCGCCGAATTCCGCCGCGTGTGGGAGAAGGCGCTGGTGAGCGGTCCGGTCGAAGTGCAGATCTTCGGCGATTTCGACATGGCCCAGGCCGTCTCGGCGCTGCAACGCACGTTCGGCGCGCTAAAGCCGCGCGGTGAGGCGTCCGCACCTCCGGCAACCCCTGCCATTTCCGGCGGGGTGCCAACCGCAGAGCCGGTCGTGCTGACGCATCGCGGCGATGCTGAACAGGCGGCAACGGTAGTCTCGTGGCCGACCGGCGGCGGATCGGTGGGCATCCAGGAATCGCGCCAACTCGAAATACTCTCACAATTGTTCACCAACCGCATGCTCGACGATGTGCGCGAGAAGATGGGCGTCAGCTATGCGCCATACGTCTATTCGACCTGGCCGGTTGACCTGCAGGCGGGAGGCGCGATTACCGCAGTCGCCCAGGTAGGCCCCAAGGACGTTCCGGTGTTCTTCCAGATTGCAGAACAAATCGCCGCCAATCTCATCGCCAAGCCAGCTACGGCGGATGAGCTTGGCAGGGTGCTCGAACCGCTGCGCCAGCAAGTTACTCGCGCTGCATCCAGTTCAGGCTTCTTTATGCAGGAACTGCAGGGCGCGACGCGCGATCCGCAACGGATTGCTTCGATCCGGACGATCCTCAACGACTACACCCAGACCACCCCCCAGGCCATGCAGGCTCTGGCTGCGCGTTACCTAGCCAAGGGCAAGAGCTGGCATCTCGCGGTGCTGCCCGAGGATCAGGCCCGAGGCGAAATGATGGCGAAATGAGACCAGAACGCGCCATCTTTGCATTTGCTCGCAAGCGGGTTTAAAGGCCGCCCCTTGCCTCGGTCCTGTGGATAACTACTTCCAGGAGAGCCGGGGAGCGCAGGAGAATGACGTGGCGAGCAACTGGCAACCGGACGGATGGAAGGCGCACGAAGCTAGGCATCTTCCCGTCTATGAGGACGCGGACGAACTGACCGGCGTCGAGGGCACGCTTTCGCAGTTTCCCCCGCTGGTCTTTGCGGGAGAGGCGCGCGCTCTCAAGGCGGACCTTGCCGAAGTTGCGGCGGGTCGCGGTTTTCTGCTCCAAGGCGGTGATTGCGCCGAGAGCTTCGCCGAGTTTCATGCCGACAACATCCGCGATACTTTCCGCGTGCTGCTGCAGATGGCGGTGGTGCTGACCTTCGCGAGCAAGCAGCCTGTAGTGAAGGTAGGCCGTATCGCCGGTCAAGTCGCCAAACCCCGTTCTGCGGCCACCGAGATTATCGATGGCAAGGAGCTGCCCAGCTATTTCGGCGACATCATCAACGCGATGGAGTTCGAGGACGAGACGCGCCGCAACAATCCGCAGCGCATGGTCCAGGCCTATGGCCAGGCAGCGGCGACGCTCAACCTGCTGCGCGCCTTCGCCAATGGCGGCTATGCCAACCTGCGCCAGGTCCACCGCTGGACGCTCGACCACATCGGTTCGAGCCCCTGGGGCGAGAAGTTCGCCCAGACCGCCGACCGCATCGGCGAGGCTCTGGACTTCATGGAGGCCTGCGGCGTCAATCCCGAATCGGTGCCGCAGCTTCAGGGCACCAGCTTCTACACGAGCCACGAAGCGCTGCTGTTGCCCTACGAACAGGCCTTGACCCGCCGCGATTCGCTGACCGGCGACTGGTACGATTGTTCCGCGCACATGCTGTGGATCGGCGACCGCACCCGTTTCGAGGGTTCGGCCCATGTCGAATTCCTGCGCGGCGTTGGCAATCCGATCGGCATGAAATGCGGCCCGAGCCTTGAGCCCGATGCGCTGCTGAAGATGCTCGACACTCTCAATCCCGCGCGCGAGGCCGGGCGGATGACTCTCATCAGCCGGTTCGGCAACGACAAGGTGCGCGAGAGCCTGCCCCGTCTGGTGTGCGCAGTGGCGCGCGAGGGCCATCCGGTGGTGTGGTCGTGCGATCCGATGCACGGCAATGTCATCAAGAGCGACTCAGGTTTGAAGACTCGGCCTTTCGACCGGATCCTCGACGAGGTGCGCGGCTTCTTCGAGGTCCATCGCGCCGAGGGAACTCATGCTGGCGGCATCCACATCGAGATGACCGGGCAGGACGTGACCGAGTGCACCGGTGGCGCTATCGCCATCACCGACGGGGCACTTGCTGACCGCTATCACACGCATTGCGATCCGCGCCTCAACGCCGCGCAATCGATCGAACTGGCGTTCCTGATGGCCGATATGCTCAATCTGGAATCGACCGAACGGCAGAAGCAGGCGGCCTGAACATTCCGGTAGGGGAGCCTATTCGTCGCAGCGGCGTTAGGCTTCCCATGTACAGGAGCGAGAACGAGCAGCCGAGCGAAACCACCTGGGGGGAGGGCGACAGCATCCGGCAGCAGTTCGCATCGGTCCGCTCGCTCACCGAAGCGCTGGCAGCGCCGCTGTCCGATGCCGATGCGACGGTGCAGTCGATGGACGACGCCTCGCCGGCGAAGTGGCATCTGGCGCATACGACATGGTTTTTCGAAACTTTCCTGCTGCGCGATCACCTGCCTGAATATCGACTTTTCCAAGATGATTGGTCGTTCCTGTTCAATTCGTATTATGAGGCCGAAGGACCGCGCCATGCTCGCTCGCGGCGCGGGCTACTATCGCGACCCAGCCTGGACCAAGTGCTCGAGTGGCGCGCGCATGTAGATGCGGCGATGGCGCAGGTGCTCAACCGACCAGAGTTGCACGAGCTTGTGACGCTGGGACTAGCGCACGAGCAGCAGCATCAGGAGCTGTTACTGGCGGACATCAAGCACGCCTTTTGGTGCAATCCGCTTGGCCCGGCATATGCGTTGGATGGATCGCGACGGAGATTGGAAGCCCCTTCGCAAGAGTGGCTGCAACATCCCGGCGGCGTAGTCGAAATCGGACACGACGGATCCGGATTTGCGTTCGATAACGAGGGCCCGCGCCACCGAACTCTGCTTGAGCCATTTGCGCTCGCCGGTCAGCTTGTCACCAATGGCCAATGGGCAGCATTCATCGCCGATGGCGGATATCGCAACCCGGCGCTGTGGCTGTCAGATGGCTGGGCATGGGTGCAGCAAGACTGTATTGATGCCCCGTTATACTGGCGCGATGACGAGCATTTCACCCTGTCCGGCTGGCAGGCGCGCGATCCGCAGACGCCGGTCTGCAACATCTCCTATTACGAGGCTGAGGCCTACGCCGCGTGGACCGGGTATCGTCTGCCCACCGAAGCCGAATGGGAAGCGGTTGCGACTGGCGAAAATAGCGCCGCAGGGGCGCAACTCGACCAAGCTGGGGCGGCCCATCCGGTCGGGGGCAGTGGCTTGTTCGGCGATTGCTGGCAATGGACCCGCTCGGCCTATCTGCCCTATCCGCGGTTCCGCCCTGCCGCCGGAGCTGTCGGCGAATACAATGGCAAGTTCATGAGCGGGCAGTTGATCCTGAAGGGCGCCAGCTGTGCTACGCCGCGCGGGCATTCGCGTGCCAGCTATCGCAACTTCTTCTATCCGCATCAGCGCTGGCAAT
>CAMDQY010000037.1 GCA_945906005.1 Novosphingobium sp. Chol11
GCCCTTGGTCCACCAAACGCCACCGTCCTTCTCGAGCTTGTGGATCAGCGCATAGATCGCGGAGGTCGTCATAGGATTGCCGCCGACCAGCAAGGTGTGGAACGAGAGCGCCTCGCGCAGCTTCTCGCTGTGTATGTAGGAGGAGACCATCGAATAGACCGAGCGCCACGCCTGATATCGGGCAAGTGCCGGGGCAGCCTTGATCATCGAGGCGAAATCGAGAAACGGCACATGGCCGAGCTTGACGTAGCCCTGTTTCCAGACGCCAGCCGCATATTCCAGAAAATCGTCGTAGCCATTGAGATCGTCGGGAGCGACACGAAGGATCTCGCGGCGCAATGCGGGCTCGTCGTTCGAATAATCGAAATTGGTGCCGTCCATCCAGTTGAGCCGGTAGAAGGGCATCACCGGCATCAGTTCAACGTCTTCGGCCATGTCGTGACCGCTCAGTTGCCACAATTCGCGCAGGCAATCGGGATCGGTGACAACGGTCGGCCCGGCGTCGAAAGTAAAGCCGTCACGCTCCCAGAAATAGGCGCGCCCGCCTGGCTTGTCGCGACTTTCGACGATGGTAACCGCAATCCCGGCCGATTGCAGCCGGATCGCGAGCGCCAGCCCGCCAAAGCCCGATCCGATCACACATGCGCGCTTGGCCGTCATACGCCTTGCTCCAGGCTCGCCAGCAGCCTGCCGCGCCCGGTGAGCGCCGCAAGCGCCGCCATGACTGGCACCGGCGGTTTGCCCGCCATGATGCGCAGCGTGTCGGCGGCATTGGTGCGACCAGCGTAGAACCGCTCGATCAGAGGTTTGGACAAGCGATAAAACCTTTCGAGGATGGGCGCGCGAGCTTCGGGCGCGGCGGCGCCGAACAGCATCCGCGCAAGCATTCGGTATGTGCCGCCGCTTTGCCAGTGACGGCGCGCGATGTCACGGCTTGCCTTGGCCAGCGCCGGTCCGGATAGATCGGGCAGCTTCGCCAGGGCGAGCGCGGTGCGCACCGCGGTTGGCAGCGAATAGCTGGTAAGCGGGTGGAACAGCGCGGCGCGCGTGCCCAAACGGGCGAGTGGGTCACCAGCTGGCCAGAATCCCTCGAAATCGCCTCTTGCCACTACCGGTAGAACTCCCGTTTCCTCGCGTATCGCATCAACTACCTGCCAGCCGCGCGCACCGGCATAGTCGGCCACGCGGCTTCGCAGCGCTTCGCGGTCGAAACAGGGACTATCGGAATAATAAGTATCTTCGACGAACACATCGGTCTCGCTGAACGGAAGGCAATAGACGAAACGGTATCCCTCTGTCTGGTCGACACGCGCGTCCATCACCACCGGACGTGTAAGGCCGTGTGGGGCGGACAGCTTGAGGACTTGCCCCAGGAATTTCTGCCAGCCGCCGGCCATATGCGGCAGCGAAGTGGCTCCGCGCGCGTCGATGACGCCGCCGGCGGTGAAGCTGCGGCCATCGGCAAGCGAAAACCCTGTCGGCCCCGCTTGCACCACCTCGGCACCCGTAAGCAGTGCGCTGGAGGGGAGAACTTCGCGCAACCGCGCATCGAGGCGCTCGCTGGTGATTGAACGATAGGGCATCGCCAGCCCGCGCGAATGGCCCGCGAAGTGGACGTCGTAGCCCGGCCAGCGGTGTGCCACCATCGGATCGGTGAGCGCGCGGCCTGCTTCGTCGACGTCACTGGCGAAGAACGACCAGACGTGGTTGCCGCCAAAGTTCTCTGCGCTCTCCACAAGCGCCAGCGAGAGATCCGGACGTGCATCGGCCAGGGCAAGCGCGAACAGGCCGCCCGCCAGTCCGCCGCCCAGAATGGCGAGGTCGAATTGTTGAGGCTGCATTGCGTCTGAGGTCTAGTCGCTGTGGCGTGAAGCCGCAACTTGGCTTGGAGTGACCTTTGGGGCATGTATCCACTCGATGACAAACCCGGTTCCGATCCAATCAGCCACTCTCGACGATGCAGCCTCCATCGCGGAAACTTACGATCATTATGTCGTGAACGGCACGGCGAGCTTCGAAATCGAGCCGCCGGGCGCGGCAGTGATGGCCGAACGCATCGCCAAGGTTCTTTCGGGCGGCTTTCCCTGGCTGGTCGCAAGCGGGCGGGGCGGCGATGTGCTGGGCTATGCCTATGCCAGCCAGTTCGGATCGCGCGCGGGCTATCGCTTCTCGTGCGAGACCAGTATTTATGTGCGCGCCGACGCGCTGGGGCAGGGCATCGGCACCGGGCTGCTGGGCGCGCTGGTCGAACAATGCGAGGCCATCGGTCTGCGTCAGGCCTTCGCGATCATCGCCGGGACCGAGCCGGCATCGGTGGTGCTCCACGCCCGCCACGGCTATCGGCCCTGCGGTACGCTTGAGAACGCCGGCTGAAAGCACGGCCAGTGGATCGACGTGTTCTACATGCAGCGGGCGCTGGGCGATGGTGCGGGCAAGCCGGCGCCCGACGAATCATGAAAAGCCTGCTTCCCACCCGCGCCGCGCTGATTCTCTCGCTGGGGCTGTGGGCCTATTGCGCGTTCATCCTGTTTGCGATGCAGCGCCCGTGGATATGTGAATGCGGCACGATCAAGCTGTGGCACGGCATGGTGCAATCGGCGGAAAACAGCCAGTATCTGGCTGACTGGTTCACCTTCAGCCACGTGATCCATGGCCTGCTGTTCTATGCCGGCGCGCATCTGCTCTGGCGGCGATGGAACCTGTTCGACGGTGCGCCGACCCGCTGGGCGCTGCCGATCGCGGTGGCGCTGGAAGCAAGCTGGGAAGTGCTCGAAAACTCGCCGATGATCATCGATCGCTATCGCTCGGTAACAGCGAGCTTCGGATATTCTAGTGATTCCATCGTCAATTCGATGGCCGACATCGGCTGGATGGTCCTTGGGTTTTGGCTCGCGGGTCGTCTGCCTTGGAAGGTGAGCGTGGCGATGGCTCTCGCCTTCGAATTGCTCACGCTGATCATTATCCGCGACAACCTGACACTGAACGTATTGATGCTGGTGCGGCCAGTCGAT
Organism: Novosphingobium sp. Chol11; assembly: GCA_945906005.1. GTDB lineage: Bacteria > Pseudomonadota > Alphaproteobacteria > Sphingomonadales > Sphingomonadaceae > Novosphingobium. The sequence continues at coordinate 3,012 of CAMDQY010000037.1, forward strand.
GCGATCCGCGTGTGGCAGGCAGCGGGATGAATTGCGCCTCGCGTGAAACCATGAGCCGCTCTGGCGAGTTACTCGGCCTAATGAGGACAACCATTTCCCTGGCAGCAATGCTGATCGCCGCGTTTCCCGTCGCCGCCATGGCGCAGGATGTCGTCGCGCCCGAAGAGAGCGTGTTCGATGGCGACCACATTACGATCGGCGTCGCAGCGATCTACGGGCCGAGTTACGATGGCTCCGACGATTACGTCGTCAGCCCGGTTCCGGTCGTTCAGGGCAACCTCGAGGGCATTACCATCACCCCACGCCCCGGCGGTGTCGCGCTCGACCTGATCCCGGACGGGAAGGACACCGCGATCGGCTTTTCGCTCGGCCCGGTGGCAACGCTATCGCGCAACCGCGCCAGCCAGATCGAGGATCCAGTGGTACGCGCTGCAGGTAAGCTCGACGCCGCGATTGAACTGGGCGCGAACGGCGGCGTCACATTCTACAAGCTGCTCCATGGCTACGACAGCCTGACCGTTTCGGCGGACGTGAAGTGGGACGTCGCAGGTGCCCATTCGGGCCGCACGATTTCCCCGGCGGTGAGTTATTTCACCCCGCTCAGCAAAGCTGCGCTGGTCACGCTGTCGGCTTCGATGAAGCATGTCGACGACGACTTCGCGCGCTATTACTATTCGGTCAGCCCGGCACAGAGCACGGCAAGCGGCCTGCCGCGGTTCGACGCGAAGGGCGGTTGGGAAAGCTGGAGCCTTTGCTTGCTCGGGGGCTACGATCTCAACGGCAACGCGCTCGACGGCGGCTTCGCGGTGTTCGCTTTAGCCAACTACAGCCGCCTGATGAACGACGCCAAGGCTAGGCCCTACACCTCGCTGCGCGGAGATTCCGATCAGTGGACGCTCGGGCTGGGGCTGGGTCACACGGTCTAACGCACATCCGTCGCTCAACCGGCGTGCAGCACACCCGCCAGAGTAGCATCTTCAAGCGTCCGTCCCGCTCCCAGGGCCGTGCAGTTGAGCGGATCTTCGGCAATCGTCACTGGCAACCCGGTCTCGTGCGACAGCAAGGTCGCGATTCCGTCGAGCAAGGCATCGCCGCCTGCCATCACGATACCGCTTTCTACGATATCCGCCGCAATTTCGGGCGCGGTGCTTTCCAGCGCCGAGCGCACCACCGATACGATCTGCGAAAGCGGCTCGGAGAGTGCTTCGGCAATTTCGGCTTGTGTAACTTCGATCTCGTGCGGCACCCCGCGTACCAGGTCGCGGCCCTTGATCACGCAGCGCCGCCCCGGCCCGTCTGCAGGTACAAACGCACTACCAATCTCTTTCTTGACCCGCTCGGCGGTGCTTTCGCCGATCTGCAGATTGTGACACCGCCGGATCATCGAGACGATCGCGTCATCCATCTGGTCGCCGCCAGTGCGGATCGAGGTCGCCAGGTGCAGGCCACCGATCGAAATGACGCCGACCTCGGTCGTGCCACCTCCGACGTCGACAATCAGCGAGCCGATCGGATGGGTCACGGGCAATTCGGCGCCGATTGCTGCCGCCATCGGCTCGTCGATCAGGTGGACCCGACGCGCGCCCGCATTGCTGGCAGCATCACGGATCGCGCGGCGCTCAACGCCAGTCGAACCCGAAGGCACGCAGATCACCATTTCGGGCGAGGACAAAAGCCTTCCGCGTCCTCCCTGCGCCTTGGCGATGAAGCTCTTGATCATCTGTTCGGCGACTTCGATATCGGAGATGACGCCGTTTCGCAGTGGCCGGATCGCCCGGATATCGTCGGGCGTCTTGCCCATCATCAGCTTGGCGTCGTCACCTACCGCGATCACCCTGTCGATGCCGTTGGTCGTCTGCAGCGCGACCACCGATGGTTCGGCAAGCACGATACCCCTGCCACGCACATAGACAACGGTGTTTGCCGTGCCGAGATCCATCGCGATGTCGGACGACGTCGAAAAAAGCGGTTCATGAATGACATTGATTAAAGCGGGACCCCCTGCGGTTGACCCAGGATTCCGCGCTCCAAGATAAACGTCAGATGAACAGAACTTCGCCTCAGCCCTGATCGGACCGGGCAATACGACAGACCGAAAGACCTGTGGCTGGCTTGCGGCAGACCGTTGGAGGTCCGGTCAGGAACGAACCTCCATGCCCGGCAATTCGCCGCTGTCGCGCCAGTCGGCGAGGATCTGCTGATACTTGAACCAGCCGCCGCTGTAGGCACCGTTGCGCGCCACCTGTGGCGAGACATAGCCTTCGCCGTTGTAATAGCCGGGCGTGCATTCCTGAAGGAACTTCTGACGATTTCGCGCGGTGGAAACCACTTCGCCAACCCATGCTTCCTCTGCCTCTGGGGTCACCTCAAGCGCGCGCGCCTGCCGCTCGGCAGCTGCGGCAACGACATAGGAGAGGTGCTTGCCCTGCTCGTCGAGACTCAGCGGAAAGTTAAGCGTCATACCCGATTGAACATTGTTGAGGACGAAGAACAGGTTGGGAAAGCCGCTGACGTGCATGCCGTGCAAGGTGGCGACGCCATCCTTCCACTTTTCCGTGATGGTAATGCCATCGCGGCCGTAAACCTCATAGCCGGTGCGGCTGGCAAGTTCGGTGCCGACCTCGAAGCCAGTGGCGAAGACAATGCAATCCAGCTCGTATTCCACGCCATTGGCGATAATGCCCTTGGGTGTGATCGCCTCGACGCCCTTGCCCTGGGTATCGATTAAATGGACGTTCTCGCGATTGAAGGTCGGCAGGTAGTCCTCGTGGAAACAGGGCCGCTTGCAGAACTGGTTGTAGTAGGGCTTGAGCGCTTCTGCAGTCGCAGCGTCCTCGACGATTGATTCCACGCGCTCGCGGATCGATTCCATCTTCTTGAAATCGGCAAGCTGCATCATCTCGGCCATCTGCTCGGGATTGACTGCCTGTCGATTGGCGGTGCTCAGGGTGGAAAGGTTGCGCATGATGTCGGTCCAGCCGTCGTTGACCAGATCGACCTCGACCGGATGTCCGGTCGCCGCAGCTTCGAAATTCTCCATTCGCCCGCGCTGCCAGCCGGGCTCAAGCGATTCCACCCAGTCCTTCGGCGTCTCGTAGTTGTCGCGAACATCAACCGAGCTTGGCGTGCGCTGGAACACGAACAACTCCTTCGCGCTCGCGCCCAGATGCGGCACGCATTGCACCGCAGTCGCGCCAGTGCCGATCACGCCAACTCGCTTGTCGGCAAGCCCGGTGAGGTTTCCGTCGGCATTGCCGCCGGTATAGTCATAGTCCCAGCGGCTGGTATGGAAGGTGTGGCCTTCGAAGCTCTCTATTCCGGGAATACCGGGCAGCTTTGGCTTGGACAGCCAGCCATTGGCGATCACCACGAAGCGGGCGCGCAATGTATCGCCGCGATTGGTCTGGATGTGCCAGCGCTTGTCTGCCTCGTCCCAGCGCAACCCGGTGACTTCGGTCTGCAGCAGGGCCTTGTCATAAAGCTTGAAGTGGCGGGCAAGCGCGCGGCAATGCTCGAGAATGTCGGCTGCCTTGGCATATTTGTTGGACGGCATCTGCCCGACTTCCTCGAGCAGCGGCAGATAGATGTAGCTCTCGACGTCGCAGGCAGCGCCTGGGTAGCGGTTCCAGTACCAGGTGCCGCCGACATCGCCGCCCTTTTCGATCACGCGAACATCGTCGATTCCGGCGCGCTTGAGGTGGCATGACGTCATCAGCCCGCCAAAGCCGCCGCCAATAACGACAACCTCGGTCTCGTCGCTAACCGGCGCGCGGGTATAACCGGCTTCGACGTAGGGATCCTGATCGAGGTAGGCGAACTTGCCCTTCAGCTCGACATACTGGCTGGTGCCGTCCTCGCGCACGCGCTTGACGCGCTCTGCCTCGTAGCGCTTTGCCAGTTCCTGCGGATCGATTTCCTTGGTCGCCATGAGCCTGATTGTCCTCTCTGGTCCCGGCGTCTCCAGCCGCGTCGCCGACATTCATACGGACATGTCGGTATCATTTCCAGACCTTGCTTCAAGACGCAGGAATTTCCCGCATCAGCGAGCTCGAATAGGGCGCGATGAGGCTCGATGCGCGCTTCCAGTCGGTATAGAGCCAATCGTATTGCGCAGAGGAATCGGCCGGGAGGATCACCGGCATGGTTTCGCGCCCAGCAGACCGCAGCAAGGCATTGGCCTCGCAGGTCAGCAACGCGAAGCTTGGCACTTCGCTGTCCTTCCACACTGCGGCAAAGGCGAACAGCGGCTGGTCGGTGCAGCCGAGCCAGTGGCGCAGGCGCTTGCCCCGCGCATTGACACCAGTACCCCAGACCATGAAGGCGGTTGCGGGCACGAGGCAGCGGAATTCGCTGTTCCTGAGGTTGCCGATCCAGAACGGACTGTCGGGATTGCGAACTGTGAGCACGGTGCGCGAGCCATCCGAACCCGAAGGCGGCGGCGGCACGCCCCATTGCCGCGGTATCATTCGGCGTTCCAGCCGACGTCCGGTAGGTCGTGGCCCGGCGATGAACTCGCGGCCCGCCGTGATGACCGGCGCAAACGAGCCAGGCGCGACATGACCGCCCGTCCACGGATCCTCGCCCGCCCGCGCGCCGAATGTTTGCGCGATGGCGTGGGCAGGGGCGTCGATGCGGTAAAGCAGGGTCACAACACTGGACTAGCTCGTGGCTCGCTCGGCGTCGAATTGCGACTGTTCAGATCGCATTGATTGGCAGTTTCAGGTAAACATGCCCCTTGTCAGTTGCAGGCGGCATTGCTCCGGCGCGGATATTGACCTGTAGCGAGGGCAGGATCAGCAGCGGTGCCTCGAGCGTGGAGTCGCGGGCAAGGCGCATCGTGACGAATTCTTCCTGCGAGATACCTTCGCGGATATGGACATTGTCGCGGCTCTGCTCGGCGACGCTAGTCTCCCAGCGAAATGTGCTGCGACCCTCTGGCAGGTAGTCATGGCCCACGAACATGCGCGTCTCGCCCGGCAGCGCGAGAATCTTGCGGATCGAGCAATATAGCGCCTCGGCATTGCCGCCGGGAAAGTCCGCGCGGGCGGTCCCGTAATCGGGCATGAACAGCGTGTCTCCGACGAACACTGCATCGCCAATGACATAGCTGACGCAGGCGGGCGTGTGACCTGGGGTGTGCAGGACGCGGAACTCCAGATCGCCAAGCATCAGGCTGTCTCCCTCGCGTACCAGCCGGTCGAACTGGCTGCCGTCAGGGGAAACGTCATCGGCCTCGAAAATCGCGGCGAACGCCTTTTGAACCACGGTGATTTCAGACCCGATGACAATCGGCGCTCCGGTGCGCTCGTGCAGGTAATGCGCCGCAGACAGGTGATCGGCGTGGGCGTGCGTTTCGAGCAGCCATTGGAGTTGAAGTCCCTCGGCTTCGACGAAATCGAGCAGCTCATCGGCCGACCGGGTCGAGGTCCGGGCGTTGCGCGGGGGGAAGTCGAGCACCGGGTCGATAATCGCCGAAGCTTTCGTGGCGGGGTCGTAGACAACGTAGCTGACGGTGAACGTGGCGGGATCGAAAAACCCTTTCACTTCGGGGCGGCCAAGGGCTGGGCTGGGCATGGCGAATCTCCTTCTGCCTATATATTAGGTATTGCTAAATTAGAATCAATGAATATAATATGGTCCATGTCCGATTTGTCCCGTTTCGACCTTTCTCTGTTCGAGGAAAGCGCAGGACACGCCGCGTCGCTGCTGCGCCTGCTCGCCAACGAGAAACGCCTGATGATCCTGTGCCAGCTTTCCGATGACGAGCTGCGTGTTGGCGACCTGCAGTCGCGGGTGGGCCTGTCGCAGTCCGCTCTCTCGCAGCACCTTGCGCTGCTGCGCGAGGAAGGCGTGGTGGCGACCCGGCGCGAGGGCACGACGATCCATTACCGGATAGCCGATCCTGCGGCGCTGCGGGTGATCCAGACACTGGCGGAGCTGTTCTGCCCGCCCGAAATGAGGGAATGACCATGATCGCAACACTGACAAAGCTCTCCCCGAACGAGGTTCAGGCTCGAATTGCCGAAGGCCGCGCTGTCCTCGTCGATATCCGCGAGCTCGACGAATTTTCCCGCAGCCACGTCGCGGGCGCGCACTCGCAGCCGCTCTCTGGCTGGGAGCAATCGCACCTAACCATTGACCCGGATGCCGACGTTATCTTCACTTGCCGCACCGGTATGCGCACCGCGGGTGCCTGCGACCGGCTGGCCGCGCGAGTATCCGGCGAAGCCTATGTGCTCGATGGCGGGCTCGACGCCTGGCGGGCGGCGGGCCTGCCGCTGGAGGAAAATCTCGCCGCTCCGATGGAGATCAACCGACAAGTCCAGATCACCGCTGGGCTGATGATCCTTGCCGGTGTCGGATTGGGCTTCCTTGTCGCGCCGGCATGGTTCGGCCTTTCCGCCTTCGTCGGCGCGGGGCTGACCTTCGCTGGTCTGAGCGGAAACTGCGCCATTGCACGAGTGCTCATGCTCGCGCCGTGGAACCGGCCTCGGACTGCGTAAATGACCGGCTGGGAGCCTTTGCTACTGGCGATGATCGGAGGGGCGCTGGTCGGCTTCCTGCTTACGCTGTTCGGCGGCGGCGGATCGGTGCTGGCGACCCCCTGGCTGATCTATGTCGTCGGGCTTGTCGATACCCACGCGGCGATCGGAACCTCAGCGGCGGCGGTGGCCGTCAACGCTGCGACCGGCCTCGCCGCGCAAGCAAGGGCAGGCAAGGTCAAGTGGCCCTGCGCGAGCGTGTTCGCGGTTTCGGGTCTCGCCGGAGCATTGCTCGGCGCACAGCTTGCCAGGCGGGTAGACGGCGAGGCGCTGCTGATGTGGTTTGCCGTGGCCATGATCGCGATTGCGGTCTCCATGCTTGTTCCGCGCAAGAGCGAGGGCGATCCTTCGGTCCACCTCAAGCCCGCCATGGTGCTGAAACTCGCGCCGGTCGGCCTGCTTGCGGGCCTGGCAGCGGGCTTCTTCGGGATCGGCGGCGGATTCCTCATCGCGCCGGGGCTGATGGCCTCGACCGGCATGGCCCTGGCCAATGCTTCGGCTAGTTCGCTGCTCTCGGTGACGCTGTTCGGTACGGCGACCAGCGCGTCATATGCGGTGGCCGGAAAGGTGGTCTGGCCGCTGTTCGGCGCGCTGGTGGCAGGAGGTGCGGCAGGCACGCTAGCTGCAATGCCGATTTCGAAGCGGCTCGCGGGCAGGGGGCAGGTGACACGCACTCTGTTCGCGCTGATGGTAATCGCGGTTGGGGTGTGGATACTGGCCAGGTGATCCGCTTGCAGCTTCGGACAAAAGCCGAACAATTCATGGAGAATCAATAATTGCGGAACCGATCGGCCGAGGTGACGAAATTTAGCACCTGGTTTTGCGAAGCTGCTCGCCAATTGTTATTCAGGTTTCGGTCGTCATTGTAGGGATTGCCGTCACCTGCGACGGAGGGACCATAATTTATTCGGACATCGGCGCTGCCACCCATCGATTTTGGAGCGAACGGATTTGCCTGAGTATCGAAGGCACCGGGAATAAATGGCGTTGTGTCGATTACCATCGATCCGCCCGCATTCGCGCCCGTCGGCAAATCGAAGCTTTGGGTAATGGGATTGCCTGTCCTCGCGTTGCGAAAGGTTACAAGCAGCCGCTGAAGACCTGGCGCTGACTGCCAGTGCTTACTGCCTAGGTTGTTGACCTGAACCACCGCGCGATATTGCTGGGAAAGGCCTTTTTCCAATTTGAAAGAAACAATGGCCGGATCGGTGTTGCACGAGGCGGGCATCTGTTGGGCATAGACTGTCGAACCGCCAAGCATGGCAATTCCGGCAAACGCGAGAAACTTCAATCTAGCCATGCAATCGAACCCTTCATGTTGCGTTCCCTTCCCCAATTCCTCGAAATTTGAAGATATGGCAATGGAACGGGTCATCCAAACGAATTGCGTGCGGTACCAGCAATTTCAATCCCCGCCGCCTACCTCCACCAGCATGTGCGCGCTCATGTTCCCCACCAGATCGAGCATCGAATAATCGCGCGCGGTGAAGTACCAGCCCTGCGAATCCCTGGCGAACTCGTCGTGATACCGCCCCGCGCAGATCACCTGCAGCGCCAGCTCGGGTGCCGCTTGCAACACGGTATAATAGGAACGGCAGGTTGCCGTGCCCGCAGCCTCGTCCACCTCGATGATCGGGTTGGTGACGATATGCTTGGTCCGCGGCGTGCCATCCGGATAGATCCGCACGTGAGATTGCCACAGCGCCAGCATCACCGCAGCCCCGGTGACTTCGCTGGCTCCCGCAAGCTTCACCTGAGCGCGCTCGAACAGCGCGGCGGTGCCCGCAAGGTCGCCGCTGTCGATCAGCTCGGCATAGCGATAGAGCAGGTTGGCGATATGCGTAGCGTCGTTCATCAGGGATCCTTTCGATAGGCTTGTTTGCCCGAAGATACGCGACCCAGGGTTCATGTGCCACCTTTCCGCGCTATTCCCGCGCCTGTTCCCAGCGGCATCGCCGCGCACGTTCGCGCATGGTTTCGATAAAAGCCCGGGTCGCAGGCGCGTTGGCACGGCTTGCCTCGAACAGCAGGCTGACCGGAAGCAGTTCCGGCACTTCTGGCTTGAGCACTTCGATCAGGCGTCCCGCATCGAGCGCGTGCTCGACCTGATAGTCGAGAAAGTTCGCGAGGCCGACGCCCGCCTCCGCTGCGGCGATTGCCGCATCGACCGTGTTGAGCGTGAGGCGGGGCCGCGCAGATGTGATTTGGCGTCCGCCAATACGCCACTCGGCAGCAGCTCGCGGGCCAGCCGACGCAATGAGCCGGTGCGATGCGAGGTCGGACAGGCGAACCGGCACACCGAAGCGCGCGAGATAGGCGGGACTCGCCACGATAGCCTGCCGGACGGAGCCGATCCTGACGGCCCGCAATGCCGAATCCGCAAGCGGCCCGATGCGCACGGCAATGTCGATCCCTTCCTCGACAATCCTGACGTTGCGGTCGATCAGCAGCAACCGGATGTCGAGCGCGGCGTGGCGGTCTATCAGTTCGGCAACGGCGGGCGTTACATGCATGCGCCCGAATGCCGTCGATGCGGTGATATGCAACTGCCCGGCTGGCTCCAGCCGCATGCCCGCCAGTTGCCGCTCGGCATCGGCGAGATCATCCAGAATGCGCCGCGCCTGTTCGATGAAGCCTGCGCCTTCGGTGGTTAGCGAGACGGCACGGGTCGAACGGTGCAGCAAAGTGACGCCGAGCCGGGCTTCCAGCTCGGCCACTCCGCGCGTGACTGCGGGAGGTGAGACACCCAGCGCGCGGGCGGCAGCCGCAAAGCCGCCCTTGTCGGCAACTTTCAAAAACATTTCGAGCGTGTGCAGGCGATCCATGATTATTCCATATTTGATAATAGTATCGATTAGAAAATACGAATTATCACGTAATTGGAAATACCTGAAAAGTGGGCATCGAAAGCAGGAGTTGGCCGCATGGCATAGAATTACGTCCACACGCTGCTCACTGATGCAGCTCGCGCGATGCAGGAGGCCGGTGGATCGCGGCCAGCCTATGCGCGGATGGAAGAGGGCGCCGACGGCACACCAGATGCAATCACGCCCAAAGAGGCCGAATTCATCGCCGCCCGCGATAGCTTCTACATGGCCAGCGTCACCGCCGATGGCTGGCCCTATGTCCAGCACCGCGGCGGACCAGCGGGGTTCCTGCAATTGCTTCCCGGCAACCGGCTGGGCTTTGCCGACTATCGCGGCAACCGTCAGCATGTCAGCACATCCGACCTTGCCGCCGACCCGCGCGTCTCGTTGTTCCTGATGGACTATGCGGGCCGCCGTCGCCTCAAGATCCTCGCGCTGGCGCGCGTTGTTACCGCGGACCAGGATGCCGCGCTGGCCGCCTCGTTGATGCCTGAAGGCTACAAGGCAGTGCCCGAGCGTGCCTATGTCTTCGATGTCATCGGGTTCGACTGGAACTGCCCCCAGCATATCACTCAGCGCTTTACCGAGGCCGAGATTGCCGCCGTGATCCAGCCGCTGACCAACGAACTCAACCAACTTCGCGCCGAGGTGGAATCGCTTCGCACGCAATCCAAAGGAGAATGATCATAACCAAGGCCTTGACCAACGGTGCGCACCATGTGGGGCTGACCGTGCCCGATCTCGACGCTGCAGCCGGCTTCTTTTGCTCGACGCTCGGCTTCAGCGAGGTCGGGGGCAACCCTGCCTATCCATCGAAGTTCGTCAGGGACGGAGCCACGCTCATTACCTTGTGGCAGGCGAGCGATCCCGCCAGCGCGATCCCGTTCGACCGCAAGACCAATGTGGGGCTTCATCACCTCGCGCTTGGCGTCGCCGACGAGGCCGCGCTGGATGCGATTCATGCGCGCGTCAAGGCACATGTCGGCACCATCATCGAGTTTGCACCCGAGCCGATCCGGAGTGGAGCAAAAACCCGGCATTTCATCTGCGCGATGCCCGGCGGCATCCGCATCGAATTCGCGACACCGTTCGCGTGACGTCCGAACCTGCCCGGAACCGGCGTATGCCCGTTCCGCCCTTCACCGCCCTGACAGCCGCTGAAAAGGTGCGTGCGGCAGAGGACGCCTGGAACAGCCGCGATCCCGCTCGCGTCGCGCTCGCCTATACGCCCGACAGCCTATGGCGCAATCGCCATGAATTTGTTCGCGGACGCTGCGAGATCGAGGCATTCCTCAACCGAAAATGGCAACGAGAGCACGAGTACCGGTTGATCAAGGAACTGTGGGCACATGATGGCAACCGCATTGCGGTGCGCTTTGCCTATGAATGGCACAATGACGACGGCCAATGGTATCGCAGCTATGGCAACGAGAACTGGGAGTTCGACGCAGACGGTCTGATGGCGCGACGCCACGCCAGCATCAACGATTTGCGGATTGCATCGGCTGAGCGCCTCTTCCACTGGTTGTCGGGGCCGCGACCTGATACCTGCCCAGGACTGTCCGATATGGGGCTTTGATTGTCGCCGAAATGCAGCTATTCACGGGCCATCCCCGGGGAGCCAGCAAGTCGCGCATGTGACAAGAACGGCTGAGAGGGACGCGTTGCGGCGTCCGACCCGTCGAACCTGAACCCGTTAACACGGGCGGAGGGAGGGTCGCCGCTGCAAGCGCTCCCTTTCCGTCCCAAGGAGCGCACATGGCAGACATCAATTCCCCGCTCGAAATCGGCGTAACCACCGGGCCGATTCGCGGTTCGCGCAAGATCCACGTCGGGCCGCGCAAGGTCGCCATGCGTGAGATCGCGCTGGAGCCGTCGAGCGGCGATGCACCGGTGCGCGTCTACGACACATCAGGGCCCTACTCAGATCCCGATGTTCCGATCGACATCCAGGCGGGCCTCGCGCCGCTGCGCCGGGCATGGCAGCTCGAACGCGGCGATATTGAACAGTACGATCGGCGCGCGGTGAAGCCTGAGGATAACGGCCAGCTCGGCCCGGATCGTTCTGGCGGCGTTCCCGCGTTTCCGGGCGCAATCGATCGTCCGTGGCGAGCAAAGGCGGGCGGCAATCTTTCGCAGATGCACTATGCCCGGCAAGGCATCATCACGCCCGAGATGGAATATATCGCCGTGCGCGAAAATCTCGGGCGCGAACGGTTGGCCGAATATGTCCGCGACGGTGACAGCTTCGGCGCCTCGATCCCCGATTACGTCACCCCCGAATTCGTCCGCGACGAAGTGGCGCGGGGCCGGGCGATCATCCCCAGCAACGTCAACCACCCCGAGTGCGAGCCGATGGCGATCGGCCGCAACTTCCTCGTCAAGATCAACGCCAACATCGGCAACAGCGCTGTCGCCAGTGACGTCGCCAGCGAAGTCGACAAGATGGTCTGGTCGATCCGCTGGGGCGCCGACACCGTCATGGACCTTTCGACCGGGCGCAACATCCACGACACCCGCGAATGGATCGTCCGCAACTCTCCCGTCCCCATCGGCACCGTGCCGATCTACCAGGCGCTGGAGAAGGTTGGCGGCATTGCCGAGGAACTGACCTGGGAGATCTTCCGCGACACACTGATCGAGCAGGCCGAGCAGGGCGTGGACTACTTCACCATACACGCCGGGGTGCGGCTGCCCTACATCCCGATGACCGCCAAGCGGATGACCGGGATCGTCAGCCGCGGCGGCTCGATCATGGCCAAGTGGTGCCTCTCGCATCACAAGGAATCTTTCCTCTACGAGCATTTCGACGACATTACCGAAATCTGCAAAGCCTATGACATCGCCTATTCTCTGGGCGACGGGCTGCGTCCCGGCTCGATCTACGACGCCAACGACGAGGCGCAGTTCGCCGAGCTTTACACCCTTGGTGAACTCACCAAGCGCGCCTGGGCCTCGGACGTGCAGGTGATGATCGAAGGGCCGGGCCACGTCCCGATGCACAAGATCAAGGAGAACATGACCAAGCAGCTCGAGGCCTGCGGCGAAGCGCCGTTCTACACGCTGGGGCCGCTCGTCACCGACATTGCGCCGGGCTACGACCACATCACCAGCGGCATCGGCGCGGCGCAGATCGGCTGGTACGGCACCGCGATGCTCTGCTACGTCACGCCCAAGGAGCACCTCGGCCTGCCCGACCGCGACGATGTCAAGGTCGGCGTTGTCACTTACAAGCTGGCGGCGCACGCGGCTGACCTCGCCAAGGGGCATCCTGCGGCGCAGGTCCGCGACGATGCGCTCAGCAAGGCGCGCTTCGAATTTCGCTGGCGCGACCAGTTCAACCTGTCCTTGGACCCGGAAACTGCCGAGCAGTACCACGACCAGACCCTGCCAGCCGAAGGCGCCAAGACCGCGCATTTCTGCTCGATGTGCGGGCCGAAATTCTGCTCGATGAAGATCACGCAGGAAGTGCGCGATTTCGCCGCAAAGCAGAACGCCGGGGTGGAGACGTTTGTCGCGGCGGAAGAGGCCGAGAAAGGGATGGCCGAGATGAGCGCCAAGTACAACGAAGGCGGCGATCTTTACATGCCTGCCGAATGAGCCTCGAGCAGGTCAGCCAGATCGCGGAAATTGCCAGCGTGTTGCTAGTCCCGGCATCGCTGATTTTTGTTGGCATGCAGATGCGCCAGACCCATGCCATCGAGCGCGCGAACGCGCAGCGACATGTGCTCACGCAGTGGCAGGAGTGGTTGAAATCAATTGCCGGCGACGCCGACATGTTCGCCGATGTGCGCGATTGCATGCACGATTATCTCGGCTCGAGCGAGTTCAAGCGCCACCGCTTCTTTGCCTGGGCCTTCGAGAGCCTGTGGATAGCCGAACAGACGCTCTATCAATGGAACGAAGGCCTGATCAACGAAAAGCCGTTCGTCGGTTCGATCGATGCCGTACTGGCCATCATTTCGACTCCCGGCGGGCGGCAATGGTGGGTGGATGCCCAAAAGCTGGTCGGCGGCGATATCCGCGATTTTCTCGCGGGCCGTCTGGCTGGCGATGAGCACAGCCCGCAGCTTCCCTTTTATGAGTTGGCGACGCATTTCCGCGCTCCGCAAGCGCAAAGTGCGCCAGCGGCCTCGTCGTAACCAGCGGGCGAACCATTCCCTGCCGACCGTTTTGGCCTTCCGCAGTCCGGCTGCAATTCGCGCTTGCCTGAAACGCCGTCGCCCTGCACTCTTCGGCAAAGCTGTCAAAAGAAGCTGACAAAGGAGAGAACCGCCATGCGCATCGACGTTCCGCAATCGGGAGATCCCGGCCGCACCTTCGAGACCCTGAGCAACGCTTACGCGCCCGAAATCGTCCGCGCGGCGGGCGCGTTCAGCACCACGGCCTATCAGCACAGCAATTTGGCGCTGCGCGAGATCGAGGCGGCGCGCTATCGCACCGCGCAGATCAACGGGTGCATGGTGTGCCAGGGGTTCCGCGCGGGCCGCGATTTCCCGCAGATGTTCGAAGGCTTCGGCGGTGATCTGGAAAGCTCGGTCTATCGCAATGGCCCAGCGCCGGACGAGGAGTTTTACGCTCAGGTCGGGAATTGGCACGACTGGCCGGGCTATTCCGAACGCGAGCGGCTGGCGATCCACTATGCCGAAGGGATGGGCGAAGCACCCAAGCAGATCGCGGCGGACGAAGCGTTCTGGGCGCGGATGAAGGCCGTCTACAGCGACGAGGAGATCGTCGACCTGACCTATTGCATCGGGTCGTGGATCGCCAACGGCCGCGCCGCGCATGTGCTGGGGCTGGATAACGTTTGCTTTGTGGCGGAGAGCGCTGAAGCGGCGGAGTAGCGGACTGTAAGCCACTGCTTGACACTATGTGTGTAAGGCGTTAGGTTACGCCCATGATTCGCTCCTACCGAAGCAAGGCCTTACAACGTTTTGTCGAGCAGGGTGACGCTTCGAAACTCAGCGTCCCAAACGTTCGTCGGCTCGAGCGGATATTGACTGCGCTCGATCATGCATGCGAACCGCAGGAGATGAACGGCCCCGGCCTTCGCTTTCATGGGCTGAAGGGGCAGGACAAGGGTCGCTACGTGGTCGATGCCTCGGGCAACTGGCGTATCACTTTCGGTTGGGACGGCGAAGATGCGATCGAGGTTGATCTGGAGGACTACCACTGATGAGCAAGAAGCGCCCCTGGGCCATCCGCCCGATCCATCCCGGCGAATTGCTGCGCGAGGATGTGCTGCCCGCGCTCGGTCGCCCCAAGACCGAGATCGCGCGGCTTCTCGGTATCTCGCGGCAAACGCTCTATGATATTCTCAATGAAAGGCAACCCGTCACCGCGCAGATGGCGCTGCGCATCGGCAAGATGTGCGGCAATGGACCGGACATATGGCTCAATATGCAGCGCACCTATGATTTACGGATCGCCGAAGCTGAACTTGGCGACGCGCTCGACGCGATCCCGAGGCTTGAGGCGGCTTGAGGGGGGCGAGTTTGCCGCCGCGCCGTTGGTGAGCTTGCCCCTGCCTGACGTCTCCCTTGGCTGATAGGAACAGATCAGCGAAGGGGTATCAGGATGAAGGACGGAGTGAAGGCGCGCTATACGCTTGAGTTCAAGCGGGAGGCGGTTCGACTTGTGCATGGCGGGGAGAAGA
>CAMDQY010000038.1 GCA_945906005.1 Novosphingobium sp. Chol11
ATCATCGCCAATCCCAACTGCTCGACCGCGCAGATGGTGGTCGTGCTCAAGCCGCTGCACGATGCCGCCACAATCAAGCGCGTGGTGGTGGCGACCTACCAGTCGACTTCGGGCGCGGGCAAGGAAGGGATGGACGAGCTGTTCGAGCAGAGCCGCAACATCTTCGTCGGCGATCCGGCAGTGCCTCGCAAGTTCACCAAGCAGATCGCCTTCAACGTGATCCCGCACATCGACGTGTTCCTCGACGATGGCTCGACCAAGGAAGAGTGGAAGATGGTGGTCGAGACCAAGAAGATCATCGACCCCAAGATCAAGGTCACTGCAACCTGCGTGCGGGTTCCGGTGTTCGTCGGACATTCCGAGGCAATCCACATCGAGTTCGAGAACGAGCTCTCTGCCGAACAGGCGCAGGACATCTTGCGGGAATCGCCCGGCATCATGCTCGTCGATAAGCGCGAGGACGGCGGATACGTTACCCCGGTCGAATGCGCCGGCGACAGCGCGACCTATGTCAGCCGCGTGCGTGACGATCCGACCGTCGACAATGGCATTGTGCTGTGGTGCGTCTCCGACAACCTGCGCAAGGGCGCGGCGCTCAATGCAGTGCAGATCGCTGAGCTACTGGGCCGCAGGCACCTCAAGAAGGGCTGAGTCCCGCTCCAATCATCTCTGCGGTTTGGGCGTTCGCAGGAATAGCAACAGCGTCAGCGAAAGCAGCGCCATCCACATCATCGCGTAGAAATCGGAGTTGTAGGCGATCATCGCTGCCTGCCGGGTGACTTCGCCGTTGACCATGGTGGTAGCCGCTTCGCCAAGCGACTGGAACCGATCCATCGAGCTTGCGTCGAGCATTGCCCCGCCCGATTCCCCTGTGACGCTGCTAGCCAGATCGGCGTGGCTGATTTGCATATTCCTCGCCAGCAAGACCGTGACGACCGAAATCCCGATCGACGAGCCGACCCCGCGAAACAGGTTCATAATGCTCGACGCTTCGGTGCGATCGGCAGCGGGTAGCGTGGCGAAGGCGAGGACATTGATCGGAATGAACACCAGGCCAAAACCGAAGCCCTGGACGAACGAGGTGGCGACTATTGTCTGGGATTCAACATCGAGCGGCCAGTGCGCCATCTGGTTGAGCGACCATGCGTTGATGAGCAGGCCCATGCCCATGGAGATGCGCAGGTCCACACCGCGCCGCATCATCATCCCTCCTATAAGGGTGCTGACGATCGATCCGAAGCCGCGTGGGGCAAGCACCAACCCCGTGCCCATGACCGTATAGCCATAGAGATTCTGCATGAGCGGCGGGATCAGCGCCAGTGTCGAGAACAGGATCGCTCCAAGCGCGATCATGAAGCTGGTCGCTACCACGAAGTTGCGGTCCTTGAACAGCGAAAGGTTGAGCAGCGGTGTCTTGGTCTGCCGGAAATGGATCGCCGTTATCCAGGTGCCCATAAACACGAGGCCGGCGTAAATCCAGATTTCGCCTGCCTCGAACCAGTCTACGTGGTTGCCCCTGTCGAGCAGCAGTTGTAGCGAGGCGAGCGCGATCGACAGCCAGGCAAATCCGAACAGGTCGAACTTGCGGATTATTCTGGGGAGGCTCGGTAACTGGGTCAGCAGGATGACGAGCGAAATCAGGCCCACCGGCAGATTGACATAGAACACAAACCGCCAGTTCCAGTTTTCGGTCAGCCAGCCACCGATCAGCGGCCCCATGATCGGGCCGATCATGATGCCAGTGCTCCAGATTGACATGACGAGTGAGTGCTTGCTGGGGCGGGTGACATCGAGCATCACGCTCTGGCTCAAAGGGGCCATGAAGGCGCCGAAAATGCCCTGCAGGATGCGGAAGAACACCATCTGTTCAAGGTTCTGCGCCATCCCGCAAAGCACGGATGCCATGATGAACGTGGCGACCGAAAGCACGAACAGTTCGCGACGTCCGATTCGGTCGGCCAGCCAGCCGGTCAGTGGCGTCGCGACTGCGGCGGCGATGATGTAGCTGGTCAGCACCCAGGTTACCGATTCTGGCGTCGCTCCGAGCGCGGATTGCATGTGCGGGATGGCGACGTTGGCGACGGTCGTGTCGAGCACCTGGAGCAGCGAGGCCAGCATTGCACCGAACACCACGAGCCTGGGATTGTCGACGCGAAGCGCCGGTTCGTCATCCGCCTGGCCGCCGATCATCGGCCTGGCTGCGTCCTGTGTGCCTGCACCGCTCACTTCGGTTTATCCGGTTTGACCAACAGCATCAGCGGCGCCGAGAGTAGGGTAAGCCAGAACATCATGTAGTAGTCATCGACATAGGCGATCATCGCCGCCTGCCGGGTGACTTCGGCGTCGACCATGGCGAGCCCTGCCTGGCCGATTGCCTGAAAACGGTCCACCGTGCTGAAATCGATCATGCCTCCGCCGGTTTCGGCGGTGATGTTCGATGCCAGGTCCGAGTGGCTGACCTGCATGTTGTGGGCAAGCGTTACCGTCGCCATCGACACTCCGAACGACGAGCCGAGTGAGCGGGTCAGGTTCATCATGCTCGAAGCGTCGGTTCTCTGGCTCGGTTTCAGGCTCAAGAACGCCACGATGTTGATCGGAATGAAGATGATGCCGGTGCCCAGCCCCTGCAGGAACCCGGCCACGACGATATGCCACATGTCGACGTCGAGCGACCAGTGCGCCATGTCCCACAGCGACCATGCCGTGACCAGCACGCCCATCGTCAGGGTGACGCGGATGTCGACCCCCTTGCGCATCAGCCAGCCGCCGAGCTGGGTGCTGATGATCGTGCCGACGCCTCGCGGCATCAGTGCGATGCCGGTCGCGATCACCGAGTAGCCCTGCAGGTGCTGGAGCATCGGAGGCACAAGCGCCATGGTCGAGAACACCACGATGCTCAGGATAACCATCACCACGAAACCGATGAGGTAATTCCTATCCTTGAACAGCGACATGTCCAGCAGCGGATTTTTCGTGGTCTTGAAATGGATGGCTGTGATCCAGAAACCCGAGATGACCAGACCGGCGTAAATCCAGATTTCCAGCGAATCGAACCAGTCGGCACGGTTGCCCCGGTCGAGCATGAGCTGAAGCGAGGCGAGCCCGATCGCCAGCCAGGCGAAGCCGAACATGTCGAAGCGCCGTTTGGTCTTGGCCCGGTCGGGAAGGTAGGTGATCAGGAGGAACAGCGAGATCAGGCCGAGCGGCAGATTTATGTAGAACACGAACCGCCAGTTCCAGCTCTCGGTCAGCCAGCCGCCGAGCACTGGCCCAACGATCGGCCCGACCATTACGGTCGCGCTCCAGATCGACATTACATGGGGATGCCGGCTGGGCTTGGTCGTATCGAGCATGAAGCTCTGGCTGAGCGGCGGCAGAAAAGCACCGGCAATGCCTTGAAGCACGCGGAAGATGACAATCTGCTCGATATTGCGCGCCGCGCCGCACAGCATCGAGGCGACGATAAACACGACCACGCCGCCAATGAACAGTTGCCGCGCACCCACCCGTTCGGCCAGCCAGCCGGTGACCGGCGTCGCCACGGCGGAGGCGATCATGTAGCTGGTCAGCACCCAGGTGACCGAATCGGTCGTGGCGCCGAGCGACGACTGGATATGCGGCAGGGCGACGTTGGCGATGGTGGTATCGAGGACCTGCATCACCGAGGCGAGCATCAGGCCCAGGATCGTGAGCGCGTAATTGTCGGTATGCAGCGCCGCTACGTCGGCCCCTGGCCCGCCCGCCGCTGCAGGGTCGGTGCCGGGCTTGCCATCAGCCGGAACGCTGGCCACCGGCCAGTCCCTACCGCTTGCGTCCGTCGGTGTAGACCGTGACGTGGATCGAAAGCCCGGCGATCAGCGTGCGCGGGCTGTTCTGGTCGATCGTGATGCGCACCGGGACCCGCTGCGTGACCTTGACCCAATTGCCTGTGGCGTTCTGGGCGGGGATCACGGAAAACTCCGATCCGGTTCCTGCGCCGAGATAGGCCACATGGCCCTCAAGCTCGAGGTCCGGATAGGCGTCGAAGGTGATCTTCGCGGGCTGGCCGACCTTCATGTCGGCAAGGTCGGTTTCCTTGAAATTCGCCTCGACGTAGCTCTTCTTGTTGCCGACGATGGTCAGGACCGGCAGGCCGGTGATGACCTGCTGCCCGATCTGCAGACGATCCGCCTGCGCCACGCGGCCCGAGAGCGGCGCACGGACAGTCGTGCGACCAAGATTGAGCAGCGCGGCCTCGCGCTGAGCAAGCGCGGCGGCAACCTGCGGGTTCTGCCCCGGCACAGCCGCGCCGGTTGCCAGCTTGGCGCGAGCTTCCTGCTGATTGGCTTCTGCCTGGCGCAGTTCCTCACGCGCCTGGCTGACCGAATGCTGGGCAGCATCGTAGTCGGCCTTGGTAGTGAAGCCGCGACGCCACAGCGCCTGCTGGCGCGCGAGCGTGGCCTGGGCAAAGGCAATATCCTCGCGCGCGGCGGCAATCTCGACGCCGTTATAATCAGCCGAGTTGGAAAGCGCCGTCACATTGGCCTGCGCGGAAGCAATCGAGGCGTTGCTTTGAGCGACCTGCAATTCGAATGGTCGCGAATCGATGCGGAACAGAACCTGGCCCGCGGTCACATCCTGCCCGGACTTGACCATGACCTGCGTGATCGGGCCGCTCACTTCTGCTCCGACAGAAACCTTGTCCTGCCTAAGATAGGCATTGTCGGTGGAAACCTTGCCCTGCAGGCTCTGCCAGTAATATCCGCCGCCCAGCACCACCAGAAGTGGCAGGCCGAACATCATGATGCGGCCGCGCAAGCGCCGGGCGCGTGGTTGCTTACCGGGCTGCACTTCGGCAGTTTCAGCCTCGAACGCGGGATCGGCGTCAGCCACAGGGCGCCTGCGGACTGATGGGAAATGGAGTCAATTTCATCCTTCGGCCATAGTAAGGTTGGTTAGGGACGGCAACAGCAACCACACCGTCGATTTGCGCTGGCAGGTACCGCTGCTATCAGCCGACTATGGTTGAACTTATTCAGGGCTGGGGCGACGCGCAACTGGCCGTCCACAGGCTTGGCGCGGGAAGGCCGGTGCTCCTGCTCCATGGGCTGTTTTCCAGCGCCGAGGTAAACTGGATCAAGTTTGGACACGCCAAGCGTCTTGCCGATGCGGGCTTCCAGGCGATCATGCCTGATCTGCGAGCCCACGGAGTGAGCGAGGCCCCGCAAGCGCCCGAGGCCTATCCGCGCGACGTTCTGGTTGCAGATGTGCTGGCTCTTGCCGATGCGCTCGGGCTCGAGCCGGGGGCGTTCGACCTTGTCGGCTTTTCGCTCGGTGCGCGAACTTCAGTGCAGGCGGTACTCGCCGGGCTTGTCCCCCGCCGGCTGGTGCTCGGCGGCATGGGGCTCGAAGGGCTGGGCGAATGGCAGCGCCGCAGTGCGTTCTTCGTCGATGCAATTGACCGGTTCGACGAAATTCGGTCGACCGACGACCCTGCCTACCTTGCCAAGAGCTTCATGCGCACGATGAAGATTGACCGTCCTGCTGCCCGCATGCTGCTTCATTCGGTGCACGATGTGCCCACCGGAGCGCTTGCGCGCATCACCATGCCCACGCTGGTGGTCTGTGGAGCTGAAGACAATGACAACGGTTCTGCTGCAGCCCTCGCAGCCGCCTTGCCCGACGCGGACTATGTTCAGGTACCCGGAACGCACATGTCCTCAGCGACCGAAGCGGCATTTGGCGAGGCGATTATGCAGTTTCTCGGGGGTTGATTTCGCCGCGCACCTGCGCCAGCACAAGGCAACAGAAAATCCTGAAAAAGGGTCGCACCACATGAAGAAAACGACAGCACGGGCCATCGCTTCGTCGATGGCTCTCTCGATGGTATTGGCAGCCAATCCTGCTTTTGCGCAGGACCTGTCGGCACAGCCGAGCGCCGCCGATGCCAAAGTCTTTGTCGAAAAGGCCGAAGCGGACTTGCTTGATCTCGCGGTAAAGGCGGGAAGGGCCGATTGGGTTTACCTCAACTTCATCACCGAGGACACCGAGAAGCTCACCGCCGATGCGAGCGCGCGGTATACCGAAAAGGCTGTCGCCGTGGCGGTCGATGCGGCGCGTTATGCCAAGGCCGAGGGTCTGGATTACGATACGTCGCGCAAGCTCTCCATGGCGCGCACCGGGCTGACCACGCCCGCGTCGGTCGCACCCGGCGGTGCCGACGCCGTGGCCGAACTGGGCGCCAAGATGCAGGGCATTTACGGCAAGGGGCAGGGGACGCTCGACGGCAAGCTGATCAGCGGCAACGACATCGAGAACGCGATGCTCACCGAGCGCGATCCGGCGAAACTCAAGGAAATGTGGACAAGCTGGCACGACAATGTCGGCACGCCGATGAAGGACGATTACACCAAATTCGTCGAGCTGATGAACCAGGGCGCGCGCGATCTGGGATATGCCGATACCGGCGCGCTGTGGCGTTCCAACTACGACATGTCGCCCGAGCAGTTCGCGGCTCTGACCGAGAAGCTGTGGCAAGAAGTAAAGCCGCTTTACGACCAGCTCCACTGCTATACCCGCACCAAGCTGAACGAGAAATATGGCGATGAGGTGCAGGCCCCGACTGGGCCAATCCGCGCCGATCTCTTGGGCAACATGTGGGCGCAGCAATGGTCGACCATCTACGACATCATTGCGCCCGCCGGGTCCGGCGACCTTGGCTACGATCTCACCGGCCTGCTGGTGAAAAACAATTACGACGCGAACAAGATGGCCAAGGCCGGCGAGAACTTCTTCTCGTCGCTCGGTTTTACGCCGCTGCCCGAAACGTTCTGGAAGCGTTCGTTGTTCGTCAAACCGGCCGACCGCGAGGTGGTGTGCCATGCCTCGGCATCGAACTTCGATTTCAAGAACGACCTGCGCGTCAAGATGTGCACCAAGATCAACTCCACCGATTTCCAGACCTGGCATCACGAGCTTGGCCACAATTATTACCAGCGCGCCTACAACACGCTCGACTTCTCGTACCAGACTGGCGCGCACGACGGCTTCCACGAAGCGATCGGCGATTTCATCGCACTTTCGATCACGCCCGAATATCTGGTCCAGATCGGCCTGCTCAAGCGTTCCGAAGTGCCCAGCGCGGACAAGGACATCGGGCTATTGCTCGACCAGTCGCTCGACAAGGTGGCCTTCCTGCCTTTCGGCCTGCTTATCGACCGCTGGCGCTGGGGCGTGTTCGACGGCTCGATCCAGCCGGATCAGTACACCAGCGAATGGGTGCGACTGAAGCGCGAGTATCAGGGCATTGTGCCGCCGGTCGAGCGCACCAGCGCCAATTTCGATCCGGGCGCGAAATATCATGTCCCGGCAAATACGCCCTACACACGCTATTTCTTGAGCTTCATCCTGCAGTTTCAGTTCTACGAGGCTGCGTGCAAGATGGCGGGCTGGAAGGGGCCGCTGCACAGGTGCAGCTTCTATGGCAACAAGAAGGTCGGCGCGAAGTTGAACCAGATTCTGGCGATGGGTGCCTCGAAACCGTGGCCCGATGCGCTGGAGGCCTTCACCGGCACGCGCGAGATGAGCGGCAAGTCGATCCGCAAGTATTTCGCGCCGCTCGATGCCTGGCTCAGGAAGCAGAACGCCGGCAAGACCTGCGGCTGGTGACTTAGACCATCGCAGCGCCGATCAGGTCGGAGGCCTTTTCGGCGATTGCGATCGTCGGTCCATTGGTGTTGCCCGAGGTGATTCGCGGCATGATCGAGGCGTCGGCAACGTACAGCCCGCGCAGGCCCCTGACCTTCAGCGCCGGATCTACGACTGCGCCGGCATCGCTGCCCATCCGGCAGGTGCCGACCGGGTGGTAGCCGGTGCCGGTTGCGGCCCGAAGCATCGCCTTGAGGGCATCGCCGGTGACGCTTTCGAATTCGGGATCGATGCTTTCCTGAAGCATGGGAGCTAGCGCGGGCTGCGCGAGAATACCGCGCAACCTGTCGAGCCCGATGACGAGCCGGTCGAGATCTTCGTCGCAGAGAAGGAGATGGTCGATCAGCGGGCGTGAATTGGGATCGGCATCGCGCAGCCTGATCTCGCCCCGGCTCGCCGGTTTGGCCACATTGAGCGCGAACGTCGCACCGTGTCGCTTGTGCGGGGTGCCCGGATAGACCCCTTCGCCAAAACTGATCGGCAGGAAGCTGTAGATGAGGTCTGGGCTTTCCAGCTCGGGCCGGGATTTAGCCCATGCCATCGCGTGGACCGAGATTGAGGTCAGCGGACCGCGTCGGTTGAACACGTAGTTCGCGAAATGCCGGGCCAGCGCCAGTGGCCTGATCGCGCTGTTATAGGTCTCTGCCAACACATAGCGGCGCAGACCCGATCCGTTATGCTCCTGAAGGTTCTGGCCGACACCCGGCAGATCGGCGACCACCGGGATGCCGAGCGACGAAAGATGCTCCGCCGGGCCGATCCCCGAGCGCATCAGGATCACCGGCGACATCATGGTTCCGGCACAGAGCACGACGTGCGGTGCGCGCGCCTCGATCCTCTCGCCCGCACGGCGGAATGTTACGCCGACGGCGGCGCCGTTTTCGACCAGAACGCGCTCGACCGGGCATTCGCTCAGCACTTCGAGGTTGGGCCGCGCCATGGCCGGTTCAAGATAGGACCGCGCTGTCGACCAGCGTTCGCCGCCTGCGATGGTGCCGAGCGTAAGAAACGCGCCTTCGGGGTCGCCATCGCAGTAGCTTGGCTTGCGCGGCAGGCCGGCCTGCGAGCAGGCCTCGATGAATGCGTTGGTGATGGGAAGCGGCTCGGGAAACTGCGATATTCGCTGCGGACCCTGGGTGCCGAGCACGTCGAGCCCGCCAGGCTGCTCGCCAACGAAGCCCTCGGCGCGCCGGAAATAGTGCTGGATTTCATCGAACGACCAGCCCGGACAGCCGTTCGCAGCCCAGTCGTCGTAGTCGAAGCGCGCACCGCGCGTATAGACGAGGCCGTTGATGGCGCTGCCGCCGCCAAGGAACCGACCGGCAGGCCAGGTGAAGCTGCGATCGGCGGCGCTGGGATCGGGCTCGGTCCCATACATCCAGTCAGCGCGCGGGTTGTTGAGCAGCTTGTAGCTGCCCGCCGGCATGCGGCTCATCATGCCACCGCGCCCGTGACCCGCGTCGATGAGAAGCACGCGCCTGCCGGGTTGCTCGGAAAGCCGCGCGGCAAGCACGCACCCGGCCGATCCGCCGCCGACAACGATCACATCGCTTCGCATCTGTCCTCCCGGCCGCAGCCTCACCGATCAGAGCATTATTCCGGCCTGCCTCAGCTTCTGCCGCTCAGCTTCGCCAATCCCAAATTCTTCAAGTATTTCATCCGTATGTTCACCATACTTCGGGCCGCGCCTTAGCTCTCCGACCGGCTTCTCGTCGAACTGGAGCGGGGTGACAGCCATCATGTAGTCAGGCGAACCCGGATCACCGACCGGCGCGACGAACCCGTTGACCAGCGCCTGCGGATCTTCGGAAATTTCCTGCGGGCTGAAGGCGGGTGCCCATACTCCCTGCATCGGTTCCAGCTTCGCAGCCCATTCGGTCATGGTGTGGCGAGCAAAGGTTTCGTCCAGCTCGGCAATCAGCGCCGAGCGATTGACGTAGCGCACCTTGGGATCGGTAAAGCGCGGATCACTTGCGAGGTCGTCGCGGTCGATGTGCGCACAGAAATCGGGCCACCATTTCGCCATCAGCAGGCACAGGTTGATCCAGCGATCGTCCTTGGTGCGATAGGTCATGACCAGCGCATCGAAGTTTTCCGAGCGCGGTGTCTCGGTCGGCACACGCGCATTGCCAAGGCTCGCCATAGCGACATGTTGCGAGGAGAGATAGGCCCCCACCGAATAGAGCGAATTGTCGACGATCGAGCCCTGGCCGGTGCGCTCGCGCTTGAACAGGGCGGCGGAGATCGCGCCTGCCATGGTCAGGCCGCCGATGAGATCGCCGTACGATGTGCCGGGGCCGGGCGGTTCCTTGCCCGGCTTGCTCTGCAGATAGGCGAGGCCGCCGCGATACCATGTCGTCGCACCGTCGAACCCACCCTGCGGCGCGAGCGGGCCGAGCAGGCCGTTGCCGGTGCCGCGCGCGTAGATCAGCTTGGGATTGTGCGCGAACAGCACATCGGGCTCGATCCCCATCTGCACCCGCGCGTTCTTGCGCAGATTGGTGATGAACACGTCGGCCTTGGCGATCAGCTTGTAGAGCACGTCGCGCCCGGCCTCCTGCAACAGGTCGAGCGTGATCGCCCGTTTGCCCCGGTTGCCTGCCTCGAAATAAGGGTTGAAGCCGCCCGCCTCGAGGTTTGGTATGTTGAGCGAGCGCATCGGATCGCCGCCGCCTGTCGTCCGCTCGATCTTGATGACGTTCGCGCCCCAGTCGGCCAGCGCCATCCCGGCTGCGGGCATGAAGGTATGCTCGGATACCTCGACCACGAGCACGCCCTGCATCACATCGTACATGAAAGCTCTCTCCCGATATTTGTTGAGTAAAGTCTGGCGCGTCATTGGCGGGGGTGCAAGCGCCGGGGCGTTATTCAGCGAAGCAAGACTATGCGCCCGGTCGTCTGCCGCGCCTCCATCGCCTCAAGCGCTTGGGGAAGCTCTTCGAATGCCACTTCGCCGCCGACAATCGGGCGGATTTTCCCGTCTGCCAGTAGTGACAGCAAGTGATCCTGTACTTTTTGAGCGATGTCGGTGGTGGGAGGATTGAAGCGAGGAACCGGCATGCCGCTTGCACCCGCGATCTTCCCGGCAATCTCAGGCGGGGTGTAGGCCAGGATCACGCCAAGCATGTCGAAATTGCCGAAACACAGAATCCGGCCATTGACCATCGGCACCTCCTCGGCCTCGATGCCGCTGGCAAATCCGACCGTGAGGTGGCGCCCACCGCGCGCAAGGCAGCGCAGCGATTGCAGCATTATCTCGCCGCCGACCCCATCGAAGCAGACATCGACGCCTTTGCCTTCGGTTATTGCCAATGCGGCCTCGACGAAGTCCGCAGCACGGTAGTTGACGACATGCTGCGCACCGAGCCCGCGCACGAGCTGCGCCTTGTCGTCATTGCCGACAGTGGCGATCACCTCTGCCCCGGCTTCCACGGCAAGCTGCACGGCGGCTGAGCCGACACCGCCAGCGGCTGCGTGGACCAGCACCGTCTCGCCCGGTTGCAGGCGGCCGCGCTCGAAAAGGCCAAGGTGTGCGAGGTGGAAGGGATAGAAAAAGGCCGCTGCCTCGGCATCGGTCAGGCCGGCGGGAATGTCGAATGTCATCGCGGCGGAGGCAAGCACCAGATCGGCATGGGCACCCACCGCGCCGAAGCCGCTCGAAGTCACCTGTCGGCCCAGCCACGCCTCCTCGCCCGGCCCGGCGGAAATAACTTCGCCGACGCATTCCATGCCCAGCGTGTAGGGCAGGGGCGGATTGATCGTCAGGTAGCGGCCATGGCAGCCATCGACCTCGTTGTAGTTGAGCACGCTAGCGCGCGCCTTGACGAGGATTTGCCCAGGACCGGGCTCGGCCGGATCCACCCCGACCAATTCTAACGCCTCGCTCGGGCGACCATGTCGGACGACTTGCCAGGCCCTCATGATGCTTTGGCGTCGTTTTGCATGGCCCTGCTCACCCTTTCCCGATTTCAGTTTCGGTGCAGGGTAGGCGCACAGCCGTTGCAGGCAAGATGCAATGGCGATGCAAAGCCGTTGCAAAACGAAAAAGGGGCCGCCGCAGCGACCCCTGACTCGTCTGTTAGAAAGCCGGTTTGGCTTCAGGCGTTATCGTCGCCCTTGGCAGCACTTTCGTCTGCGTCGGTGAGACGGTCGGCGGGAATTTCACCCGGCTCGAGCGTCGGATCGATCGCTTCGATGAAGCCGGTCGGCGCGGTCTCTTCCTCGAACATTGCCTTGATCACGTCGATGCCCTGCGCCTGCTGCTGTGCCTCGTCGGGCGAGCGGGCGACATTAGCCTTGACCGTGACCTGCACCTCGGGGTGAAGCGAAACGGTAACGTCGAACAGGCCGATGGTCTTGATCGGGGCGCCCATGATGACCTGGCGCTTGTCGACTTCGTGGCCCTGTTCGGCAAGGCCCAGCACGATGTCGCGGACGCTGACCGAACCATAAAGCTGGCCCGAATTCGACGAGGCGCGGATCAGCACGATTTCAGCTCCGTCGATCTTCTCGCCAACTGCGGATGCATCGACGCGGCGATCGGCATTTTCCTGAACCAGCCGCTCGCGGTTGGATTCGAAAACCTTCTTGTTCGCGTCGTTGGCGCGGAGCGCCATCTTGTTGGGGAGCAGGTAATTGCGGGCGTAGCCGTCCATGACCGAGACGATGTCGCCGATTCCGCCGAGTTTCTCGACCCGCTCCAGAAGAATGATATCCATTGCCGCGCTCCTTACTTCACGATGTAGGGCAGCAGGCCCAGGTGACGCGCGCGCTTGATCGCCTGCGAAAGCTCACGCTGCTTCTTGGCGGAAACGGCGGTGATGCGGCTGGGTACGATCTTGCCACGCTCGGACATGAAGCCCTGAAGGAGGCGAACGTCCTTGTAATCGATCGCCGGCGCGTTCTTCGCGGAGAACGGGCAGGTCTTGCGGCGGCGGAAAAAAGCGCGGGCCATCAGTCCATCTCCCTTTCACGGCGACCGCGGCGTTCACGGTCCTGCTTGCGCATTTGCACCGAGGGGCCTTCCTCGAGCTCATCGACGCGGATGGTCAGGAAGCGAATCACGTCCTCGTTGATCGCGGTCTGGCGCTCAAGCTCGGCGACGACGCCGGCGGGCGCTTCGATGTTGAGCATCACGTAATGCGCCTTGCGGTTGCGCTTGATCTTGTAGGCGATGTTCTTGAGGCCCCAGGTCTCGGTCTTGGTAACCTTGCCTGCGTTGGTCTCGACAATCTGGGTGGCGTTGGCTGCCAGCGCATCGACTTGCGCCTGGCTGAGGTCCTGGCGTGCCAGGAACACGTGCTCGTAAAGCGGCACGACGTTATCCTTTCATTTCCATACCGATCGCTGGCTGATCCGCCCGGATAGCGGGGCCCCTCCGGCCTTCTGCTTGAGGTTTCGCCTGCCCGGAAGCCTGCGAAGCGCGGCCTTTAGCGCAATCGAGTGGAATTGCAAGGCTGTTCAGGCGGGCCGCTTTGCCGCAGATAGTAGTTCAAACGCGAAAGGGAAATGAACCATGCCTTCTGGCCTCGTAGCCCTGTTCGACGACATTTCGGTGATCGCCCGCGCCGCTGCCGCATCTGTCGATGATGTCGGCGTAGCCGCTGCAAAGGCGGGTTCCAAGGCAGCGGGCGTGGTGATCGACGATGCCGCGGTTACTCCGTCTTACGTCACCGGGCTTTCACCCGCGCGCGAATTGCCGATCATCGGCAAGATTGCCGTCGGATCGCTCGTCAACAAGCTGTTGATACTGTTGCCCGGAGCGTTGTTGCTGAGCGAATTCCTGCCCGCCGCGATTATCTGGCTGCTAATGCTGGGCGGCGCGTACCTGTGCCACGAGGGCGCGGAAAAGGTGATGGAAAAGCTCGGAGCCGAGCGGCACGGCGAGACGCTTGAGGATGAGATAACCGATCCAGTCGCGTTCGAAAAGGAGCGTGTATCGGGCGCGATCCGCACCGACCTGATCCTGTCAGCCGAAATCATGGCGATCACGCTCAACGACGTGGCTGCTGAAACGCTGCTGACGCGCGCCGGAGTTCTGGCCGTGGTCGGCGTGGCGATCACGATACTGGTCTATGGCGCGGTCGGGCTGATCGTGAAGATGGACGATGTCGGGCTGCACCTTGCAAAAAAGACCAGCGCCGCAGCCAAGGCAACGGGCCGGATGCTGCTCCACGCGATGCCGGTGTTGCTCACCTTGCTTGCGGGTGTAGGCACTGTCGCGATGCTGTGGGTCGGTGGGGGAATTGTCTTGCATGGCCTGCACGAAGTGGGCCTGCACGGCCCTTCGGATTGGGCGCACAATGTCCAGCATGCGATCGAACACGGAACAGGTGCGCTTGGCGGCGTGCTCGGTTGGCTGAGCTATGCCGCGCTGTCAGCGCTGTTCGGGCTGATGCTCGGCGCGGTGATCGCACTTGTCCTGCACAAGGTGCTGAAACTGGGCGCGCATTGAGCACTGTCAGCTAAGGTCGATCTTCACTTCTTCGACTACCCGCACCATCGTGCGCGAAAGATCCATCAGCCTCGCGCTGCTTGCCACGCGCTCGGGCGTATTGAACGCGGGCGAGGCCATGTCGCGGTTCATCGTTGCGAGATCGGGCCAGCCCAACTCGATGATACCGTCGCATTCGATGCCGCCGCCATGGGGCGAAGCGCCCACTCCGGGCACTGGAAAGCTGCCGCAATAATGGACGAGGCCCGGCAGCAGGCGCTTGACCAGCGGCGCGTGGACATTCTCCCAATAGGCACGAAATTCCTCCGGGCTGAGCGCAGGGTTGCGGAACAGCAGCGACACGGACTTTATCATCGTTTTTTCCTCTCCAGTTGATCGAGGATCGAGCGCGCGAATGTGGTCAACGTATCGTCGCGCGCGCCCATCACAACCACGCGGTCGCCGGGCAGCGCGATTTTCGCGATATGCTCGCCGCATCGCTCGCGCTCCGGAATATGGATCGCCTGTCCGCCAACTTCGTTGATCAGCTTGACGATCCGTTCGCTGCCCTCGGAACGATCGACCGTCCCGCCGAAATAAACCGGGTCGCAGAATATCGTGATGTCGTCGGGGCCAAGCTCGCGCGCGAAAGTCTCGGCAAGTTCGTGGCCCATTTGGCGTAGCGGGCCGTAGCCGTGCGGCTGAAAGAATGCGATCACGCGGCCCGGATGCGCCTTCAGGGTGCGAAGCGTTGCCGCGCATTTCTCCGGGTTGTGGCCGAAATCGTCGGTGACGGTGACACCCGAACTGGCAATGCCGATAATGTCGAAGCGGCGGGCAAGGCCCTTGTAGCCTGCCAGCGCCGCAACCGCCTCGGCCACGGGCACCCCCGCCGCCGCCGCGCCGGCAATAGCGGCGAGCGCGTTCGAAAGGTTGTGTCGCCCCGGCACCGCTAGGCTCAGCGGGTATTCGGAACCGTCACGGCGGTCGATCACTGTGGCAGACTGGCGCGTGGGTTCGTCCAGGATCGAGCCGGGAACCACGCCGATTGTCGCATCGCCATGAGTTATCCCGAAAGTGATCGCCTCGCCCGCGCGCGCCAGCATCGCCAGTGCTTCGGCATCGTCGGCATTGATTGCGGCAATCTCGCTACGTTCGAGAAAATCCCCGAACAGTTCGCGCAGTTCCTCCATCGATTTGTGATCGAGGCTGACATTGAGCAGCACGCCGACCGCCGGGCAATAGAGTGCAATCGAGCCGTCGCTTTCGTCCACTTCGCTGAGGTAAAGGCTGGGCGAGCCGACCACCGCGCTTGCCAGCGGTCGTTCGGGCGTGATGAAGTTCTTCATCACCGCGCCGTTCATGATCGTCGGCTGGCGGCCCGTTGCTTCGAGAATCCAGCCAAGCATCCCGGTGACGGTCGATTTGCCGCTGGTACCCGCGACCGCCAGCCCAGCACCCGAAGTGTTGAACAGCGTGGCGTTCAGCTCGGCGCGCGACATGCGCAGGCAGCCAAGCTCGGCGGCTCGGCGGATTTCGGGCACGGTGTCCTCCACCGCGGCAGAGGCGACCAGCACCTGGTTCTTCGAGACCACGCCGCTGCCGTCCTGCGGGAACAGCGTGAAATCCTGTGCTTCCAGTGCGGCGAATTTCTCGGGCGTGCGGCCCTGATCGCGGCTGCGGTCAGACCCGGCGACCTCGGCGCCCCGGCCCATGAGGATCTGCGCAAGCGGCAGCATGCCCGAGCCGCCAATGCCGCAGAAGAAGAAAGGGCGGGCGAGCAGGTCTTTGGCGGACGGCATATCGGTCATGCGGCTTGGCCTATGCGCCCTCTCGCCACGACGCAACCGGGCGGTTACACATGGCCCATGATCCGTGTAGCCGTCTGCGCCCCGTCCACCCCGCTCAAGGCCGAGAGCATCGCAAGCGTGCGCAATCTGGCATCTGCGGAGTTTCCGGGAATCGAGCTGCATATCCATCCTCAATGCGAATCCAGCGAAGGGCATTTCGCCGGATCGGACGAGCAGCGGCTCGCCGCGTTGCTCGAATGCGCCAACGATCCCATGTTCGATGCGGTGTGGTTCGCTCGCGGCGGTTATGGCGCAGGTCGCATTGCCAAAGCGGCGCTGGCGGCAATGGACCATGCCGCGACGCAGAAAGCCTATCTGGGCTACTCGGACGCTGGATACCTGCTTGCGGGTCTCTATCGCGCCGGGATCGGCAGGCCGGTTCACGCGCCAATGCCGATGGACATGGCGCGCGAGGGCGGCGACGCAGCGGTACGCCGCACGCTTGCGTACTTCGCAGGCGACATGTCCGGACTTGAACCTTCGCTCGATCAGCGCCCGACGGTGGCCTTCAACCTGACAACGCTTGCCATGGCCTGCGGCACACCGCTGATGCCGGGCCTTGCGGGCCATGTGGTGATGCTGGAGGAAGTAAGCGAGCATCTCTACGCGGTCGACCGGCTGTTCTTCCACGTCTCCGCGCATCTTGGTGGGATTGAGGGGTTGCGGCTCGGCAGGGTCAGCGACGTGCCCGAGAACGACCGCGAATTCGGTTCCGACGCCGAACACATCGCACGGTACTGGTGCGATCGGCACGCGATCGCGTTTCTGGGAAGCGCCGACATCGGCCACGATTCGGCCAACAAGATAGTGCCCTTCGGGGTTGCGAGCGGCGCAAAGTGGCAATAACGCCCGCGCCACTTTATTGAAGTATCGCGCAGAAAAGTGGGAACCGGTTTTCTGCAATTAGCGATGCGGCGGCAAGACTGATTGGGGAGAGATCAATGCGGGCATTCGTGTTTCCGGGCCAGGGTAGCCAGAAAGTCGGCATGGGCGCGGACCTCGCCGGTGCGAGCGCCACCGCGCGCGAGGTATTCGAGGAAGTCGACGACGCGCTCGGCCAGAAACTGTCGAAACTAATGCGCGACGGGCCGGAAGAGCAACTGATGCTGACAGAAAACGCCCAGCCCGCGATCATGGCCAGTTCCATTGCCGTGTTGCGGGTGCTTGAGCGCGATGGCGACATAACACTGGCCGAAAAGTGCGACTTTGTCGCAGGCCACAGCCTCGGCGAATATACCGCGCTGTGTGCTGCGGGCAGCTTTTCGCTCGCTGATACGGCGCGCCTTCTCAAGAAACGCGGGAAGGCGATGCAGGCCGCCGTGCCGGTGGGTGAGGGGGCAATGGCGGTCTTGCTGGGAGCGACCATCGAGAGCGCACAGGCGCTTGCCGATGCTTCCGCGCCGGTTCCCCCGCCGGGCAAAGGAACTGAGGTCTGCACCGTCGCCAACGACAACGACACTTCGCAAGTAGTGATCTCGGGGCATGTCGGCGCGATCGAAAGGGCAATTGCGCTTGTGAAGGAGTTTGGCATCAAGCGCGGTATGCTGTTGCCGGTTTCGGCACCGTTTCACTGTTCGCTGATGCAGCCTGCCGCCGACGCGATGGCGCGGGCGTTGGAGGACACGCCGCCGGGACCGCTACGGGTGGCGCTTTTCGCCAATGTCACCGCCGCGATGGTCTCCGATCCCGATGAGGTGCGCCGCCTGCTTGTCGAGCAAGTGACGGGCCGGGTACGTTGGCGCGAGAGTGCCGTGGCGATGGCCGAAGCAG
>CAMDQY010000039.1 GCA_945906005.1 Novosphingobium sp. Chol11
TGACACGCAAGCAACACGAACTGCTCCGTTTCATTCAGACGCGGCTTGAGGAAAGCGGCGTCTCGCCCAGCTTCGAGGAAATGAAGGAAGCACTCGACCTCAAGTCGAAATCCGGCGTGCATCGCCTGATTTCCGCACTTGAGGAGCGCGGCTTCATTCGTCGCCTGCCCAATCGCGCACGCGCACTGGAAGTGATCCGCGCGCCCGAGGATCAGACAGCGCGCAAGCCCGCGCTCGCTGCGGCCAATTCCAACGCGCCCGATCCGGCTCCACGGGTGGCTGCGCCGGTTGCGGCCAACGACGTCATTGAGATTCCGCTGCATGGCCGGATTGCCGCGGGTGTCCCGATCGAGGCGCTGGAGGGGCAGACGATGCTTCCGGTGCCCGCTGCGCTGCTCGGCGCGGGTGAACACTATGCGCTCGAGGTTTCGGGTGATTCGATGATTGACGCGGGCATCTTCGACGGCGACTATGCGCTGGTGCGGCGCACCGATACGGCCCGCGATGGCGAGATTGTCGTCGCGCTGGTGCGCGGTGAGGAAGCGACTCTCAAGTACCTGCGTCGCGAAAACGGCATGGTCCGGCTCGATCCGGCCAACTCTGCCTATGAGCCGCAGCTTTATAGGCCCGGCGAAGTGGTTGTGCAGGGCAAGCTGGCGGGGCTGCTGCGCCGCTACAATTGATCCGGTTTGGTGGTTGGCCGCGGTCTCGGGTGTCGCGGCTCGGGTTCGCGCCAACAGCCGTGCGCGCCCTGCCCCTGCGCGACTGACCGGATTGTTTGGCCCTCATGATCGATCGTGAGGCCTCCGCTTCGCGCGAGATAGTTCCGGTCGGCTTTGAGCCAGCGCGGATGGCAGCTTGATGGCAACCAGCGGTCGGCGATCACGATGTCGGAGCACTCGCAGGCAGCGGCGAGCGCGCGTTCGGGCACGCTGTCCCGCCCGCGCGCAATCAACAGGTGCGAATCGCGCCCACCTCTTCTCATCGTAGCGACGAAGAAATCGTGGTTGCAGTGCGCATCGCGCCATTTTTCCAGCTGTTTTGCCTCGCCACTCATCCCGGCGGTCTCGGCAAGATTGTCGCGCACGAACTGGCTCTTGATGTCGCGCAGAATTAGAAGCTCACCTGTCTGGGTATCTATGATGCCCAGATGGCGGCCATCGCCCGAAATCATGATGTCGGGCGGGTTGAGCAAGGCCAGTTGTAACGCGCCGATCGCCGCTGGGACAAGACCTGCAAAACGGATCGGCCGGTGCCATAGCGCCAGCCACAATCCGCCCGCAGCGAACAGCAGGAAGCTGCTCAATCCAAGTGCCGGCATGTGCGTGACTGCGCCGGGCTGACCGGCGATCAGGTGGGCAAGGTTGACCAGAAGCGACAGCGCCATGTCTGCCAGCCACCAGGCGGGAGCGCCCGCACCGACCAGGTCCATGGTCAGGGCAAGCGCGATGAGCGGCATGATAACCAGCGTCGTCAGGGGGATTGCGACCACGTTTGCAAGCGCACCATAGGCCCCTGCCCGTTGGAAATGGTAGATCGCGATCGGCATCAGCACGATCTCGATGACCACGCCGGTGAGCAGCACCATCGCCAGATGGCGCAGCGCCCGCGCGCTCCATGCCTCGGATCGAGGCGCGAGCCAGCGGCGCACGAAGCTGCTCTGGCTCAAGGCTACGATGGCGATCACGGCTGAAAAGCTCATCTGAAAGCTCGGGCCGACCAAAGATTCGGGCCACAGTAGCATCACCAGGAACGTGGCCAGCGCCAGCATCCGGAACGACAGCGCCTCGCGGCCCAAGGCCAGAGCCGCCAGTACCAGCAGCGCGCCCAGGCACGAGCGTACGGTCGGCACCTCGGCGCCGGTGAGCAGGGTGTAGAATATTCCGGAAAACGCTCTGAAACCCGCCGCGACCAAGGGCAGCCGCAGGCGCAAAGCCAGCCAAGGCGACAAGGCCAGCTAGGCGCAGCGCCACGAAATAGGCGACCGCGATCAGTGCGCTGACATGGAGTCCGCTGATCGAAAGCAGGTGGGCAAGGCCCGAATCGCGCATCGCCTGCGCGTCCTCCTCGGCGATAGCGCCTCTATCGCCGCTGGCCAGAGTGGCTGCGATGGTCCCGCTCGAACCATCGAGTTGTGCGCGCACGTGCCGGGAAAGCGCCTGCTGCAACGTTTCCAGTCCCCAGCGTTCGGGCGCAGGCTCTTTGAGCTCGACCGGCGAAATCGCACTTCCTGTCGCTGCGAGTCCTGCAAACCAGGCGGTGCGGGCAAAGTCGTATCCGCCCAGCAGCATCGGCGCGGCAGGTGGCATCAGGCGCGCCCGCAGTCGGACGCGAGCACCTGAGGCAATGCCAGGACGATCGTTGGCAACCGGTACGTTGACCCTGACTTTGACGGCGCGCTCGAAGCCGGGGAGCCGGGTCACGAGGGTCAGGCGCACGCGCTCCTGCGCGGATTGATCCTCGCGCTTGATCACCTTGCCCTCGATCCACTCGACTACGGGCCGTTCGATTGCGGGCTGGCCGACCAGCGCCGATTTGGTCCAGACCGTCCCCGTACCGGCGGCAAGCGCAAGCGGGACCAGGATCAGCGCCTGCCGCAGAAACGGCCAAGGTCCATCGTCGCGCATCATCGACAGCGCCGCCAGCGTCAGCGCAAGACAAAGGGCAATCAGCCTGGCCCAAAGCCACGGACCCGGCAGTGCGAACCATGCCCCGATTCCCGCCGCGAAGGCCACCGCCAGCCACGGTGCGCGATCGAATCCGGCCATAGCCAGAAATTGCTCGCAAGCGGCCAAAATGCTCGACATTGCGCTCGGCCTGCGCCATTGGCTATGCTGCAATGCAGCGCCGCCCTGTTCGGCGGGCTGCAAGGTTTGCGGGCTGACGGCATTTGTGGCCATCGGTCGATAGGACAGGAACACAGGTGCAATGGCAAGCAGCGCTGGCGGCATGAAAGCGACGGGACGCCAGGTCGTCACGCGCTTTGCCCCCTCGCCCACGGGCTTCCTGCATATCGGCGGCGCCCGCACCGCGCTGTTCAACTGGCTGTTCGCGCGCCACCACGGCGGCAAGGCGTTGCTGCGGATCGAGGATACCGACAAGGCCCGGTCCACCCAGGAAGCGATAGACGCGATCATCGGCGGGCTTGACTGGCTCGGGATCGACTATGACGAGGCCGCGGTATTCCAGTCCGAGCGCGGCTCGCGCCATGTCGAGATTGCCGAGATTTTGCTGGCGAACGGCCATGCCTATCGCTGCTATGCAACCAGCGAAGAGCTTGAAGAGATGCGCGCCGCCCAGCGTGCCGCCAAGCAGTCACTTCGCTATGACGGGCGCTGGCGCGACCGTGATGCTTCGCACGCCCCGCCGGGCTCGCCTTTCGTCGTTCGCCTGAGGGCGCCGGACGAGGGCGAAACAGTGATCGAAGATGCCGTTCAGGGCACGGTGCGGGTCAGCAACGCCGAGCTCGACGATTACATCATCCTGCGCTCGGACGGCACGCCGACCTATATGCTCGCTGCCGTGGTCGACGATCACGACATGGGCTGCACCCACGTGATCCGCGGCGACGACCATCTCAACAACGCCTTTCGCCAATTACCGATCATCCGCGCGATGAACGCTATCGAGGGCAGGTGGGGCGATCCAGTCTATGCCCACATTCCGCTGATCCATGGCGCAGACGGGGCCAAGCTTTCCAAGCGTCACGGCGCATTGGGGGTTGAGGCCTACCGCGACGAGATGGGCGTGCTGCCAGAGGCGCTGTTCAACTATCTTTTGCGGCTTGGCTGGGGATTTGGCGACGAGGACGTGATCAGCCGCGAGCGCGCGATCGAGCTGTTCGATCTTTCCGGTATCGGCAAGAGCCCGTCCCGCTTTGACCTCGCCAAGCTCCAGAACCTCAACGGCATATATATGCGCGAAGCCGATGACATGAGGCTCGCGGCGCTTGCCGCCGAGCGCATGGATGGCGCGCCCGACATTGAGCTGCTGGCGCGTGCCATGCCAGTGCTAAAGGTTCGCGCAAAGGACCTCAATGAAATCGCCGAGGGCGCGGCGTTCCTGTTCGCTCACTGTCCGCTCGCCATGTCCGAGAAAGCGCAGGCCCTTCTCGACGACGAGGCTTGCGATAGGCTTGCCCTCATCCATCAGCGGCTCACCGCGCATAGCCACTGGTCAATCGAGGCGCTCGAAGCCGAGGTGAAGGCACTGGCGGAGGAGCTTGGTCTTGGCCTTGGCAAGCTGGCGCAACCTTTGCGCGCGGCACTGACCGGCCAGACGACCTCGCCGGGGATTTTCGATGTTCTGGTTCTGCTTGGACGGGACGAGAGCCTGACGCGGATTGGCGCACAGGCCCGTTGCTCGGCAGCACCGCAATGACAGGGGAGTAAAGCGAAGTGGGTGAACAAGCAAAATTGAGTGCAGGCGGCAAGGACATTGATTGCGCGGTCATGCAGGGCAGCGTCGGGCCCGACGTGGTCGATATCCGCAAATTCTATGCCCAGACCGGGATGTTCACCTTCGATCCTGGCTTCACGTCGACCGCCAGCTGCGAAAGCGCGCTGACCTATATCGACGGTGACGAAGGCGTGCTGCTGCATCGCGGCTATCCGATCGGGCAGCTTGCCGAGCAGTCCAGCTTCATGGAAGTGAGTTACCTGCTGCTCAATGGCGAACTGCCGTCGAAGGCCGAGCTCGAAAAGTTCAGCTATACGATCAGCCGTCACACCATGGTGCACGAGCAGCTTGCCCAGTTCTATCGCGGGTTCCGTCGTGACGCGCACCCGATGTCGATCATGTGCGGCGTGGTCGGCGCGCTCTCGGCGTTCTACCACGATTCGACCGATATAGCCGATCCGATGCAGCGCCGGATCGCCAGTCACCGCCTGATCGCCAAGATGCCGACGATCGCGGCGATGGCGTTCAAATATTCGATCGGCCAGCCGTTCCTTTATCCCGACAATTCGCTGTCCTATACCGGCAACTTCTTGCGCATGACCTTTGGCGTTCCGGCCGAGGAATACGAAGTGGTTCCGGCGGTAGAGAAGGCGATGGATCGCATCTTCATTCTCCACGCCGATCACGAGCAGAACGCGTCGACTTCTACCGTGCGGCTCGCCGGATCGTCGGGCGCAAATCCGTTTGCCTGCATCGCGGCGGGCATCGCTTGTTTGTGGGGCCCGGCGCATGGCGGCGCCAACGAGGCGGCGCTCGAAATGCTTCGCGAAATCGGCACTCCCGACCGGATCCCGCACTATATCGCGCGCGCCAAGGACAAGGACGATCCGTTCCGGCTGATGGGCTTCGGCCACCGCGTCTACAAGAACTACGATCCGCGCGCTACTGTGATGCAATCGACTGTCCGCGAGGTGTTCGATGCGCTCAAGGTCAACGATCCGCTGTTCGAAACCGCGATGCAGCTTGAGGAGATCGCGCTCAACGATCCCTATTTCATCGAGAAGAAGCTGTTCCCGAACGTCGACTTCTATTCGGGGATCATCCTGTCGGCGATAGGCTTCCCAACGACGATGTTCACGGTGCTGTTCGCGCTCGCGCGCACGGTTGGCTGGGTTGCGCAGTGGAACGAGATGATTTCCGACCCTGGCCAGAAGATTGGCCGTCCGCGCCAGCTCTATACCGGGCCAGTGCAGCGCGATTACGTGCCTGTCGATAAGCGGTAGTTTTCAGGCGGTCGGCGGGGCCGTGCCTTCGTCGGCTTCCAGGTCTGCCGGCACCACCAGGACAAAGCGTGCGCCGTGCCCCGGCGCACTCTCGACGCTCAGGTTCCCGCCCATTGCCCGCGCGAGCCTGCGCGAAATGTAGAGACCAAGCCCCGAGCCGCCCTCGTCGCTGCGTCCCAGCCGCTCGAACTTGTCGAACACCACTGCGACCTGCTCTTGGCTGAGCCCCGGGCCCTGATCGGCGACGATGATGCAGGCCAGATCGTCCTGCCGCTCGATCCTGATCCAGACGTGCGAATTGGCCGGGGCATAGCGGATCGCGTTGCCGATGAGGTTGATGAGGATCTGCAATACGCGGCGGAATTCGGCGACGGCGGGGAGTGTCTCGCCGTGGCTCGGCGCGTCGATGGCAATGGCCTTTTCGCGTGCGCGCACCGCAAGGATGCCGGCGGCCTGCCGGGCGACGGCGGCAAGATCGATGTGGTCGGGCGCGGTCGAAAAGTCCTCGGCCTCGACCACTTCGAGATCGGACAGGTCGTCGAGCAGGCCGAGCAGCAGCTGCCCCGCGCTGGCGATGTCGCTGGCATAGCGCGCATAGTCGTCCGAAAGCGGCCCGGCGAGCTTGGCGCGGATGGTCTCGGCATTGGCGATGATCCGGGCGATGGGCTGGCGCAGCGCAGGCGCGATTTCCTGGCCGATAAGATGGCTGCGCCGCGCGGCCGCCGTAACCTCTTCGGGTTCGGGCGCCATCGTCGGTGTAACGGGCGTGTCGGAAACCAGCAGCAGCTCGAAACCGTCAGCCAGATTGCTTCCCATAATCTGCCGGGGGTGCAGGACCGCGCGCCATTCTCGCTCGGAGTCTTCGACAGAAACGCGCGCGCCATCGAGTAGTCGCCAGTGCACGGGCTGGCGCTGTTCGAGCCCGGCCACGGTCACGAACTCTGTCCATGGTCGGCCAAGTCCGTTTGCCATCGCTTCTGCCAGAGTGGCAAGATCGTGCGCATCGCTGGAAACCGCGAGCACCTTCTGTCCGGCATCGAGCACTGCAGTAAGCTCGGCCACCTGCCGGTCTACGAAGTCGGTATGGCGCGAATTGGCGGTGTCATCCTCGACAGGCAAGGGAGCCGACTGCCAACTCGCGAGGCGAACCTCGCAGCCCGGACTACCGTCGAGACGCGGCTCGACCTCGATCCAAGCGCTGATTGCTTCGAGGGTGGTCTGCGCCGAGATCGACCGAGCGAGTTTGAGCTGGTAACGCCGCGCCTTGCGCACCGTTTCGAGCAGCGCCGGAATGGCGATCATGCCCGGCAGCTCGCCGCCGCACTGGCGTTGCAACGAGGCCAGCGGCTCGTCGGCGCTCAGCAGGCAATCGCCGCCATCGGTGAGCGCCATTGCACGTCCTGGCATCGCGCCAGTCACGGTTAGAATCCTTCGAAGCTGTCGCCTGCCGCAACCAGCGCAGCGGCTCGGTCTGGCCCGATCGTATCGAACTGCTCGGGAAAATCGAGATCGGGATGCAGCGCGAGACATTGCTCGCGCACGGCTTCGGGCCTGATTCCAGCCGAGCGCAGCGCCAATGCAAGTCGGGCAGCCTGCGTCACATGCGTGGCGAGCGTGGACGAATCGTGATCGAGTCCGGAGCCGAGCGCAAGCGCCGATGCGAACAGCGCCACCCCTGCATGATTGATCGATAGCGCCTCGATTGCCCCTGCACCCATCCGGGCAAGCAAGAGCGAGGCAAGGCCCAGCCGGGTTGCAGCTTCGTTGTAATCGCGGCGCAGTGCCTGTGCAGCGGCTGCTGACGCTTCGAGCGATGCATCGGGATCGAACGACTGCATCGCCAGCAGGGCGTGGTGCAGATGATCGCCAGGCAGTTCAAGCAACGGCAGTTTCATGCGCCGTTGCGACTGGCCGTGGCGCGCCTGCGCTGCGAGGAACCGCATCGCGAGAGCGGAAAGATCGGGATCGGCGCCCGCGATCTGCGATTGCAGCAGCGGAGTAAGGGCGGGATCGGTGCCGAACCGTGCATGAAGCCGGTCGGAAAGCTGGGTTTCGAGCGCAAGCGCATGCACATGGCGGATCAGCGCATCACTTTCGAGCAACAGGTCGCAGAGCCGCGAAACGCGCTCATTGCCATGCTCGGCTGAAAAGCCGCCTTCGGGTCCGGCTTCCAGCTGGTCGAGCAGCTGCACGGCGAGATGCCGCATCATGCCCCTGATGCGCGCGACGATTTCGTCTGCGAACAACGAGTTATCTTCGTTCGAAAGCACGTGGCGCAGGATCGGAACGACGGTTCCGCCGGTGGAATCGGCGCTTTCCAGCGCCTCGCCAAGCTCTTGCTCCATCGAATCCGGGCTAAATGAAGGTGAAGTTGCGTCGCTCATATCACCGCCATAGCGCAGCATGGTTAAACCTGCGTTATCCGCTGCGCGCGCTGATAGTTGCGAGAATCGTGCTCACCAGCGCCACAGTTCCCAAAGCCACGGTCCATTCCAGCAGCCCGGTTGCCGCGCACGCGGCGAACAGCAGGCACAACAGCGCGCGGTCGGCGATGATTGCGGCACCCGGCAGCGCAGGAACCTTGCCGCTCAGACGCAACAGCAGCAATAGCGTGATCGGAAGGGCCAGCGACAGCAGCGGATTGGCCCCGGCGATCGGCGGCGCGGCCCAGTGGATAAGCAGCACCAGCACCGCATCGAAGCCCCAATCGAGCGCGGCAAGCCCGGCCTCGTGCTTTACCTCGCCCGCCGCCAGCGGAGTTTCGAGGCGCTTGAGCATCGTGGCACTGCACAGGCAAAGCCAGGAGAACGCAGCGAATACAAAGCCCGCTGCGCCCCATCCGAACCATGCGACGCCCAGCGCCAGGCCGAGAACGCCCAGCGTTGCTGCGCCCATGATCCGTGACGCATTGCCTGCGTGCAGCAGCGATGAGGCGAAGCCGAGAATGGCGATCCGCACCAGGCGCCGCCCTGGCGAGACCAGCCTCGCATTGCCCAGCTTGTGTGCGATCCATTCATGCTCGATCGCGATGGCTTCCTGCTCGCTGGTTATCATCTGCCAGCCCATGCCGCTGCGCGCCGCGGCGGGCACTTCACGTTTGGCCAAACCGGCTTGCAGTGCGATGCGCGTGAGAGAGGAAGGAACGTCGCAATCGGGAGGCAACTGGACCAGGGCCTCGATCAGGCGGCCCGGAATGCGCAGCAGGCCCGCAGAGGCGTGGTTGATGTCGATCCTCTCGAACCCGGCGGCAAGCCCAGTCTCGATCGGCTGCACGAACACCCCCGCACCAAGCTCGATCAGGACCTGCGCTCGCTCCGGATCGGCCAGCAGGCCTTCAAAGATCACCACCACATCGTCCTGCGCGGTGACCAGCGCGGAAAGGTCGCGTGGGGCCATCACCGTATTGAACAGCACGCCTGCCCGTTCCGCGCGCTGCTGGAGCGCAATGACTTCGGGTTCGAGCGATCGGACAATACAGATCAGGCGCTCGCAGCCGACCGCAAGCGCAATATCGAGCTGATGCTGGACAAGGGTCCTGCCGCCAAGGCGAACGAAACTGCGACGCAGAGGCAGCGTCGCATCCACCGGTTCGGTCATGTCCAGAAGGACTATGCGCAGCGCTCGCCTCCTTGGCAGACTAGTAACCCGAATCTGAAGTTCGTCACATTGCTCCGAAAGCTCGGAACGAACTTCAGATTCAAATGGGTCACTAGCCACTATATGATTCTAGTGTGGTTCGGAGATTTGAAATTCGCTCCGTTCCTGGCCGAAAAATGTGGCGAATTTCAAATCCACCCCACTAGCACGAGTCTCTAGGGCTTCGCCGGGTTGCTGCCAAGCATCGACTGGGAAGTGATATCTGATTCGAAATTCCGACGAATGCGGTTTTCCGATCGTCCGAATTAAACTCTCAGTCGGTCGAGAAGCCGCTCACGAAGCGCTGGAGCGCACGCACCACGGTCGGCTCGCCCGGAGCGGCAACGAGTGCAGCCTCGGCAAGCCCGAGCAATTCGCTCGCATGGAAGCTTGCCGCGAGGCCCTTTAGGCGCATTGCCGCGATCCGCCAGTTACCGTCGCGACGACTGCGTTCGAGCAGGTCGACTTGCCGCGCGACGCTCTGGATGAAGGCGTCACGAAGCTCGCGCAGCAATGCCGGATCATTCCCGGCTGCGGCGGAAAGCGTGGCGTCAAGGCTTCCTGATTCATAGGTCATCGCCCGGATTTCTGCGCGAATTGGGGTTAACCAACGGTCTATTGCCGATACTACCCGTGTCGTGTTACAATCAGGCGCATGAATGGGGGATCGCGCATCATCGCGTTCGGCTCGTCCGCAGACGGACATGCCGAACATCTGGACGGCGAAGCGGGCGTTTCGCCGCAAGAGCCAACTGAAGTCGAAACGGCTCCGCTGGATCTTGGAGCCTGGGCTGACGAAGACACCAGCGAGCAGACCGAGCTCACTCGTCCTGGCATGGTCGCCCGATTGCTCGCCTTCCTTGCAATGTTGGCGATCGCCGGATGGACCGGTTTCTATGTTTGGGCCAATCGAGCAGTGGCGACGAGCGCAACCCAGCTTGGTGACTGGTCCGCGCTGGTTACCGGATGGTCCCTGCCCGTTTTGCTCATTTGCGTGGTCTGGCTGCTTGCGATGCGAAACAGCACCCGTGAGGCCACTCGCTTCGGAGATGCTGCAAGTCTGCTTTCGCGTGAATCGGCGCTGCTCGAAACGCGACTGCTTACTGTCAATCGCGAGCTCTCTCTGGCGCGGGAGTTCATCGCGTCACAATCACGCGACCTGGAATCGCTCGGACGGATCGCGAGCGAGCGTCTGAGCGCGAATGCCGACCGGCTTCAAGCGCTGGTTTCCGAAAACGGCGCGCGCGTTGAATCGATCGGACAGGTCAGCGTGGCCGCTCTCGAGAACATGGAGAAGCTGCGCGGCCAGCTTCCGGTGATCGC
Organism: Novosphingobium sp. Chol11; assembly: GCA_945906005.1. GTDB lineage: Bacteria > Pseudomonadota > Alphaproteobacteria > Sphingomonadales > Sphingomonadaceae > Novosphingobium. The sequence continues at coordinate 10,641 of CAMDQY010000039.1, forward strand.
CAGCTCTGCCAAGGACGTCACCAACAACATAGCCAATGCCGGGCGCACGGCGCATGGCCAGATCGAAGAAATGATCCGCGGGTTCAAGCGCCTCAACGAATTCGGACAGGCCAGTGAAACTCAGGTCCAGAGCCTGCGAGACCATGTCAACGAAACGCTGATCGGACTGGCAGAACAGGCCAAGCATCTCGAAGCCATGGCAGCGGCGCGCTTTACCGAACTGACCGCGCAGGGCGAGCAATTGCGCACGCAGCTTGACCGGCATGAGATCGACGCTCTCGCCGCGATCCGCACGCGGACGCAGGCGCTGGCGGATGAGCTCGAACAACTTCGCAGCCAGTGCGACGGTGCGGAAGGTGAGGCACTTTCCCTGCTGGCATTGCGCATGTCCGCGCTGCGCGACGAAGGCGGCGAAGTCTCGCGCGTGCTGCGCGAAGGTGAGGATCAAGCCCAAGAGCGCTGGAAACAGGCGATGGAGGCGCTCCAGGCAGAAGTGGCCGAGCACGCGCAGGCCCATGCGCTCAGCTCAGAGGAGGCGGCAAACCGCGCCGAACGGCTCACCCAGAGCCTTGCCGGCGCGCAAAGCTCCATCGAGCAAATTTCTGCCGATTCAAGTGCATCTGAAGACAGGATCAAGGCAACACTGGCTCACTTCGACGAACGCATGGTCGAGGCCGGGACACGCCTCAACCAGACCGAGAAGCAGCTTGCCAGCCTTACCGAAGCGGGTCTGAGGCTGTTCGAACTTGTCCATTCAGGTGCCGAGCAGGCAGGAGAAGCGCTGCCGCGCACATTTGGCGAGGCCGATGCTGTGCTCGCGCAGATCGAGGTACGCGCTGCCGAACTGACCGAATCAATGGAGGCTATCGACACACGGGGCAGCATGTTTGCCTCGCGTCTCGATCAGTCGCGCTCGAGCCTTGCCGAACTTTCGGAGCTGCTCGAAGGCAAGCAGGACCGGCTGCACGTGCGCGCGAGCGAACATCTCGGATTGCTCGAAGGTCTGTCGCGGTCGCTGTCGGAAATCGATGAGAGCCAGAATACGATTGCCGAAAAAGCGCGAGGACATCTTGCCGGTGCCATTTCCGAAATGGAGCGAACCGTGCGGGAAACGCTGACACTGATCGAAACGCAGGGCACCGCCGGGATCGAGCGGGTTTCCGCCGAGATCCAGGCGCGCAGCGCCGGGGTGGTGGGGCAGGCGATCCATAACGCGGTTGCAGAGGCTTCCGGCCAACTGGAACAAGCGGCCTCGCATGCTGCAGGAGTGAGTCGCGAAGCCACGTTCCAGCTGCGCGACCAGCTTACAAAGGTTCTCGAACTGGTCGCAAATCTCGAAAATCGGGTTGATCGTGCGCGTGAACGCGCCGAGGAGCAGGTCGACAACGATTTCGCGCGGCGTGCCGCTCTCATAACCGAAGCGCTCAATTCCAATGCGATCGACATCGCCAAGGCGTTCTCGGCGGATGTCTCGAATACCGCATGGGAAGGCTATCTTCGCGGCGATCGCGGCATCTTCACCCGTCGCGCTTTCGCGCTAATCGACGCCGCCGAGACGCGGACGATCCTTCAGATATTCGAGCGCGACGACGAATTCCGCGAGCAGGTCAGTCGATATATTCACGATTTCGAGGCGATGCTGCGACAGGTGCTTTCCACCCGCGACGGCAATGCGCTTGGCGTGACGCTGCTGTCATCGGACATGGGTAAGCTTTATGTCGCGCTGGCCCAGGCGATCGAGCGGTTGCGAAAGTAAACGCCAAATTCCTGTTGCCGTATCGTTATTCGCGAAAAGCCGGTTCCCACTTTTTCGCACGATACTTGGGGTTATGTCGTAGGTGGCCTGCCGAATAAGTTGAGATTTTCGACACCGATCCAGCCGAACACATAGTTGGCGTAGAACAGGTCAAACATCACCACCGCGAGGATCGTGGCGCGCACCGCGATGCGGCCAGGCCGGAATTGCGCCGGGGCACTGTCGACCTGTCCGGGCACCCTTTGGTGGCCTTCCTCCTCCACAGTGCGCATGCCAAAGGGCATTACCAGGAAGGCGCTCAGAACCCAGAACAGCGAGAATATGGCAATGATCGAGGTCCATTCCATATCGATTCCCTTTGTTGTCGCATCGCCTTTTGCGGAAAACCGATTCCCACTTTTCTGCGCGATGCTTTTAGTCCTCGAACAAGGTCACGATAACCTGCGGCTTCTTGCCCGACCAGCGGGTGGCGGCGCGACGCGCGGCAAGCCGTGCAGCCTCGCTGCGGGCTGCCGGATCGCTGCTGCGCGAGGCCTTGAGCGCCTTTGCCACGTCGGTCTGCGCCTCTTCGATGAATTGCGCGAAGTCTTCCTCGAGCGGCAATCCCAGCGCCGAGACGCGAACAGCGTCATTTCCGGCGACCGCCACCGTGACGACGCCGTTGTGCGCAAGCCTGCGGCGCATCACCATGCCTTCGCCATCGGCGGGCGCGATGATCTCGCCATCGAGCACCAGCCGCCCTGCCCGCACCTCGTCGATTTTGACCGGACCATCGGGAGCGAGCCGCACCAGATCGCCGTTCTTCTGGACAATCGCCTTGGGAATGCCGCTGGCAAGGCCAAGCCGCGCCTGCTCGCGCATGTGCCGCATCTCGCCGTGGACCGGCATGAGGATTTCGGGCCGGATCCAGCCATACAGCGCTTCGAGTTCGGGCCTGCCGGGGTGGCCGGAAACATGAATCATGCCCTGCCGGTCGGTGACGATCGTGATATTTTTGCCTGCAAGCTCGTTCTGGATGCGGCCGATGGCAAGCTCATTGCCGGGGATCTGGCGGCTGGAGAACAGCACGACATCGCCAGCCTCCAGCTTGATCTGGTGCGAGCCGGAAGTGATGCGGGCGAGCGCGGCTCGCGGTTCGCCCTGCCCGCCGGTGGCAAGGATCATCACTTCACCGCGCGGCAGGTCCATCGCCGCCTCGAAGCTGATTGTTTCGGGCAGGTCCTTGAGGTAGCCGCTTGCTTTAGCTGCGCCGATGATCCGGTCGAGCGAGCGGCCGGCAACGCACAACTGCCGGTTGGTCTCCCGCGCAACCCGGCCCAGCGTCTGCAGGCGAGCGACGTTGGAGGCAAAGGTGGTGACGAGCACGCGGCGGCCCTTGTGCCGCTTAACTTCATCCAGCAGCCCGCGATAGACCGCGCCTTCCGAGCCCGATGCCTCGGGATTGAACACGTTGGTCGAATCGCAGACCAGCGCCAGCACGGGATCGTCGCCGATGGCGCTCAATTCCTCGGCGGTGGTCGGCACGCCGATCTGCGGCTCGTCGTCGAGCTTCCAGTCACCGGTGTGGAAAATACGGCCATGGGGCGTGTCGATCAGCAGCGCGTTGCCCTCGGCGATCGAGTGGGCCAGCGGCAGATAGCGCATAGTGAAGGGACCGAGCGTAAACGGGTCGAGATGATCGATCACGTTGAGTTCGACCCGGTCGAGCAACCCCGCCTCTTCCAACTTGCCGCGCACCAGCCGCGCGGTGAACGGCGTGGCATAAAGCGGAACGCCCAGGTCCTCGGCGAAATAGGGGACCGCGCCGATATGGTCCTCGTGTGCGTGGGTCAGCACCACGCCCAGCAGGTCTTTTCGGCGCTCCTCGATGAAATCGAGATCGGCAAATACAAGCTCGACGCCCGGATAGTCCGGATCGGAGAAGGTCATGCCAAGATCGACCATCAGCCACTTGCCCTGGGAGCCATAGAGATTGACGTTCATGCCAATCTCGCCCGATCCGCCGAGCGCGCAGAACAGCAGTTCGTTTCCAGGTTTCACTTGGTGGCCGCTCTTTCCGCGAGCAGGGCAAGGCCATCGAGCGTCAGGTCGGGATCGACGACATCGAATATATCGGTCGCCTCATCGAACAGCACGGCGAGGCCGCCGGTGGCGATCACTTTTGCTGGACGCCCGATTTCCTCGCGCATCCGGGAAATCAGGCCCTCCATCATCGCGACATAGCCCCAGAACACGCCGATCAGCATCTGGGTTTCCGTGGTCGTGCCGATCACGCTCTCGCTTTCGGGGACTTCGATGGCGATGCGCGGCAGCTTGGCAGTGTTGCCGACCAGTGCATCGAGCGACAAGTTGATGCCCGGTGCAATGATCCCGCCCTTGTAGGCCCCGTTGAAATCGATCACATCGAAGGTGGTTGCCGTGCCGAAATCGATGATGATGAGGTCGCCCGCATGCTGGGCATGGGCTGCAATTGCATTGACCGCCCGATCCGCGCCCAGCGACTTGGGATTGGGCACATCGATGTCGATGGCATAGTCGGCCTTGCCCTCACCGGCAATCAGGGGCTCAAGCCCAAAATAGCTGCGCGCCAGCACCTCGATGTTGTGCAGCGCGCGGGGCACCACCGTCGAGACGATGATCTGGTCGATCCGCTTGCGGTCAATTCCGCGTATCTCCAGCAATTGCATCAGCCAGACGGCATATTCGTCGCCGGTGCGGCGCGGATCGGTGGCGATGCGCCAGCGCGCCTTGATGGCGCGGCCGCCTTCGGCGCCCATATCGTAGACCGCAAAAACCACGTTGGTATTGCCTGCATCGATCGCCAGCAGCATCAGTTTTTCACCGTTCCATCTTGATTGTGCCCGGCCAACAGCACTTCGCCCGCGTGAATTTCGCGCAGGGTTCCGTCAGCCAGTCGCAAGCGTAGCGAACCATCGGGTGCAAGTCCCGCGTATTCGCCGTTCAGAGGGCCTCCGCCCGGCTCATGCACGGTCAACTGCGTGCCTTCGGGATGGGCAAGAGCGCTCCATCGCCGCAGCAACGGGGCGAGTCCTGCATTGCGCCAGCGCTCAAGCTCGGTCGCGAAGCCGCGGGCAAGATCCTCGGCAAACAGGTTGCGGTCGGGCGCGGTGCCGAGATAGGCAAGGGCGGCAGTTTCCCGTCCCGGCACGTCGGGCGCGAACACGAGGTTCACACCGATTCCGACCACAACCGCTTGGCCTTGCGCTTCGAGCAGGATCCCTGCGACCTTTGCCGTGCCCGCCATCAGGTCGTTGGGCCACTTGAGCAGCAATTCAGTCTTGCCCGGACCATGCCATGCCACCGCCTCGTGAAGCGCGAGGCCAGCGACCAGAGCAAGCGTTTCGGCGGAAGGATCGCTCGCGCGCCGATGCACCGCGGTCGAGCCCATGAAATTACCCACACCGTCGAACCAGTCGCGGCCCTGCCGACCGCGACCCTCGCTTTGGCGATCTGCGACGAGCCAATTCCCCTCGGGCAGCCGATCTCCACCCGTAAGGCGCCGCAGAAAGTCGCTGTTGGTAGAACCGGTTTCGGTAAGATATTCGATCACGCGCCGATAAATAGCGCCGCTGCCGCCTTGCCCGCAAGGCCGCCCAGCCACACGGTGAGCAAATAGCCAGCCGGCGAGATGAACAGCGCGCAGAGCGCAAGGATTGCGTGATGCGCCCAGTCGCTCTTGCCGGTAACCTTGCCCACCGGCTCGTCAAAGTACATGATCTTGACGATCTTGATGTAGTAGAAAGCGCCTATCACCGAGGCGGCGATGCCGATTGCAGCCAGTGCGATCAGATCGGCCTGAACCGCGGCCTGGAACACCACGAACTTGCCCCAGAAGCCGAACAGTGGTGGAATGCCCGCCAGGCTGAACATGATCATGGCAATGCAGGCCGACAGCACCTTGCGATGCTGCGACAACCCGGCAAGATCGGCGATGTTCTCGACCTGGTTACCTTCGGCATCCTTCAGCATCAGCACCGCGACAAAGCCGCCCAGCGACATTGCTGCATAGATCGTGAGGTAGACCAGCATGGCCGATGCGCCTGCGGGTGTCGCAGCGGCAAGGCCGATGAGCATGAAGCCGACATTGTTGATCGAGGAATAGGCCATCAGCCGCTTGATGTTGGTCTGGCCGATCGCACCCAGCGCGCCGACCACGATCGAGGCAAGCGCGGCGAAAATCACGATCTGCCGCCAAGCGTCGACCTGCGATCCGAACGCATCGAGCGCGACCCGCATGGTCAGCGCCAGGGCGGCGATCTTGGGCGCGGTGGCAAACAGCGTCGTGACCGGTGTCGGTGCGCCCTCATAAACGTCTGGCGTCCACATGTGGAACGGTACCGCGCTGATCTTGAAGGCAAGACCGGCGAGCACGAACACCACGCCGAACAGCGCGCCCATGCCCATCGGGCCGTCGAGCGCAGCATGGATGCCTGCAAAACTGGTGGTCCCGGTGAAGCCATAAACCAGGCTCATGCCGAACAGCAGAATCCCCGAGGCGAGCGCGCCCAGCACGAAATACCTGAGCCCTGCCTCGGCCGAGCGTTCGTCGGTGCGCAGGAACGATGCCAGCACATAGGCGGCGAGCGAGTTGAGCTCGAGGCCGATATAAAGCGTGATGAGATCGGTGGCCGAGACCATCATGCCCATGCCGAGCGCGGCGAACAGCACCAGCACAGGGAATTCGGCCCGCATCGCCCCGTGGCGTTCGAAGAACGAGGGCGCGATCATCAAGGTCGCCGCCG
>CAMDQY010000040.1 GCA_945906005.1 Novosphingobium sp. Chol11
CCGCTCATGCACACGCATTGTGACAGGACAAGGCATTTCAGGCAGCGACCGCAGGTGCCGCCTTGCGCACGCCTTCATCGACATGATCCTCGAATTGCGCGAAGTTCTCGATGAACTGGCGCACCAGGCTCTGCGCGGTGCGATCATAGTCAGCCGGATCGGCCCAGGCGGCGCGCTGATCGAGCAGGGCGCTGTCAACGCCGGGCACCGCGACCGGAACCTCGAAGCCGAAGTTTGGATCATCGCGGAACTGCACGTCGTTGAGGCTGCCGTCGAGCGCGGCATTGAGCAGCGCGCGGGTCGCCTTGATCGGCATGCGTTTGATGCCGTCCTGCGTCGCCTTGCCGCCAAACCAGCCGGTGTTCACCAGCCAGCACTTCACCTGCCCCTTGGCGATCCGCTCCTTGAGAAGGTTGCCGTAGACGCTGGGGTGGCGGGGCATGAATGGCGCGCCGAAACAAGTCGAGAAGGTTGCCTCCGGCTCAGTCACGCCGATTTCGGTTCCGGCCACGCGCGCGGTATAGCCCGAAAGGAAGTGATACATCGCCTGATCGGGGGTCAATCGCGCGATCGGGGGCAACACGCCATAGGCATCGGCGGTCAACATAATGATATTGGCCGGAACTGGGCCCATGTTCTGCGCCGAGGCATTGGGGATGAAGTCGATCGGATAGGAACCGCGCGAATTCTCGGCGAGGCTGGCATCGTCGAAATCGAGCGCGCGGGTGTCAGGATCGATCACGACGTTTTCCAGCACAGTGCCGAAACGCCGCGTGGTCGCGAAGATTTCCGGCTCGGCCTCTTCAGAAAGCCGGATCATCTTGGCGTAGCAGCCACCTTCGAAATTGAACACGGCGGTATCGGACCAGCCATGCTCGTCGTCACCGATCAGGGTGCGGCTGGCATCTGCTGAAAGCGTGGTCTTGCCGGTTCCTGACAGACCGAAGAACACTGCGGTCCTGCCGTCGGAGCCGACGTTGGCCGAACAATGCATCGGCATGACACCGCGCTCGGGCAGGAGGAAATTGAGGATACCGAACACGCTCTTTTTCATCTCGCCTGCATAGGCGGTGCCGCCGATCAGGATAAGCTTCTCGGTGAAGTTGACCGCGATCACCGTTTCACCGCGGCAACCGTGACGTGCCGGATCGGCCTTGAAGCTGGGAAGGTCGATGATCGTGTACTCGGGGGCAAAGCCGCTCAGGTCCGCAGCAGTCGGTCGCATCAGCAGTGTGCGTATGAACAGGTTGTGCCATGCCAGCTCGTTGATGACGCGCACCTGGACGCGATGCTCAGGCTGTGAGCCCCCGAACAGATCCGCAACGTAGAGCTCCTCCTTGCCTGCCAGCGCGGCGTAGAAATCGGCCTTGAGTGAGGCAAAATGCTCGGGGCTCATCTCCGCGTTGGTCTTGCCCCACCAGACGCTGTCTTCGGTCGTCGCATCGCGGACAATGAACTTGTCCTTGGCCGACCTTCCCGTGTGCTTGCCTGTCCTGACCACCAGTGGCCCGTCCTTGGCAAGCAGACCCTCGCCGTTGCGAACGGCATGTTCGACGAGCGGGGCTGTGCCCAGGTTCGCAAAAATCGTTGCGTTCGTCCCGATGCCCTGGCGATCGAGCGGGTAGCTCAGGGTGGCGCTGGTCAAGTTGCTCTCCATTGTGTGAGGTGCCGTGAAACGGCAGCCAACACCTCTATCCCACAAGTGCTTTCAGAAACGTGCCGCGCATAGTCTAGCCATGCCGGATCGTCAATTTGATGGTCTATCGTCAATTCGCAATGCCGCCTTGACGGTGCCGCCTGCGTTGTCAGTATGGCCTGAAGCGGCTAGGCAGGGCGCGACATGACGGGCGTTTCTCAAGGGATGGTCGAAAATAGCGATGCGGTGACGGATCGTCGGCGCACGATCGCGCTAGTCGACAATGACCGCAATATCCTCACGACTCTGTCGATCCTGCTGCAATCCGAAGGTTTTGCCACGCGCGTCTATTCCGATGGGCACGCCGCGCTTGGCGCGCTGCTGGAAAATCCGCCCGATCTTGCAATATTTGACATCAAAATGCCGCGCATGAGCGGGCTTGAACTGCTTGAAAAGCTGCGCGACCGTTCAAGCCTTCCCGTCATTTTCCTCACTTCTCGCGATGAAGAGCCGGATGAGGCGCTCGGATTGGCGCTCGGCGCCGACGACTATATCACCAAACCGTTTAGCCAGCGGCTGCTGGTGGCTCGGATCAAGGCAATCTTGCGGCGCAGCGAACTGGTTCAGACCTCTGCGTCCACCACCGGGCATGAAAACCTGCCCGAGCCAATCGTGCGTGGCAGGCTACGCATGGACCTGGCACGCCATGAAGTCACATGGGACGACAAGCCAGTCTCGCTGACCGTGACCGAGTTAATGATCCTCGAGGCGCTTGCTACCCGGCCCGGCCTGGTCAAGAGCCGCAACCAGCTCATGGACGCGGCCTACAGCGAAGATGTTTTCGTCGATGACCGCACGATCGATAGCCATATCAAGCGCCTGCGCCGCAAGTTCCGAGCCGTCGATCCCGGTTTCGCTGCTATCGATACGCTCTACGGCGCGGGCTACTCCTTCACGGATGACTGATCGGGCGATGACTGAACGGCGCGCCAAGTCGGTAGTTTCAGGGAGCAAATGGCCTTTGCGCACATCGCTGACCGCGCGCATTCTTGCGGTCAACATCATCGCATTGGCCCTGCTGGCCGGCAGCCTTTTCTACATCGACAGCTACCGCAAGGAATTGCTGTCCGAACGCTTCATCCTCGCAACCGCCGAAGCGCAGATCGCGGCGGAAGGTCTGGCGGGCAGCCGTCCGCAAGATGTGAGCGAGCAGCTTGTGCGGATTGGTGCGGGGCAGGATCTGCGGATGCGGCTATACGACGCCGAGGAAAAAATGGTAGCCGACACGTTCGAACTGGGCGAGCCGAGCTTCCGTTTCGTAGATCCCGAAGGCGAGACCTGGCTTCAGGACGCGGCGCGGATTCTCGATCGGGGGATGGACATCATTCTCGGTACCGCACCGATCCCCGCCTACGCCGATCCGGTCGATACCGATGCGGAATACTGGCCCGAAATCGCCGAAGCGGCGGCAAGTGACGCTACCGTCATCGTCCAGCGGCGCGCACCCGACGGCACGCCGGTCATCAACGCGGCGACTCCGATCGGAGACAAGGGCGCGGTGCTGATGACCACCCGCAATGCCAGAGACATCACTCAAAATGTGCGCGATGCGCGACAGACGCTCGCCATCATTGTTTGCACCGCACTGATCATTTCGGTCCTGCTATCGCTGTTTCTCGCCCGTACTATCACCCAACCGCTGCGCACTCTGGTTCGCGCTGCGGTGCGCGTGCGTTCGGGCCGCGACAGACAGGTTGAGGTTCCGCGCCTGCCCGATCGGCCGGACGAGATCGGCATGCTGGCGCGCGCCATCTCGGACATGACTGCTGCCCTGCGCCAGCGGATCGACGCGGTCGAAACATTCGCCGCCGATGTATCGCACGAGCTGAAAAACCCGCTGACCTCGTTGCGCTCTGCGATCGAGACCTTGCCCCGAGTCGACGACCCCGAATTGCGTGCGCAGCTTCTAGACATCGCGCGGCAAGACGTTCGACGGGTCGATCGATTGGTGACCGAGATTGCCGAGGCGAGCCGTATCGATGCCGAATTGAGCCGCACGGATTTCGAACGGGTAGACATCCCGCGCCTGCTTCGCGCGATTGTCGCCGAACGGGACAGCCGAGGCGTCAATGGCTCGGGTGGCGTGATCCTCGAATGCACCGGGGTCAAGCTGGGCGTTGCGGGCGACGCTTCGCGGCTCGAGCGGGTCTTCCACAACCTGATCGACAATGCCGTGTCATTCTCTCCGACCGGCGCGCCAATCGAGATCGCGATCACGGGCAATGACGAAACGGTTGAGGTCGCGGTGTCCGATCACGGGCCGGGCATCCCCGCCACGGCGCGCGAGCAAGTGTTCGAACGGTTCCATTCGGTCCGCCCTGCCGGAGAGGAATTCGGCCAGCACAGCGGTCTTGGCCTTGCCATTGCGCGCACCATTGTCGAGGCTCACTTCGGCACGCTTGCTGCATCGATGCGTCGTGACCGAGAGTTGGGGGCGCGGCTCGTCGTCTCGCTTCCAATATGGAGCGATGAGTAATGCAGCCAATTCAGGCCACATGCGTCGACGTCGCGGGGCGCGCGATTCTGATCGAGGGTGAACCGGGCACAGGAAAATCCAGCCTTGCGCTGGCCCTGATCGACCGCGGCGCGCAGCTCGTCGGCGACGATGGCGTGATGCTAGAGGCGCGGGCTGGACGCCTTTATGCCTTGCCGCATCCCAATACGCGCGGTCTCATCGAAGTACGTAATCTGGGGATTGTCACCATGCCGGTTCGGAAGGAGGCGTGGGTCGCCCTAGTCATCAGGCTCGACAAGCAAGCCCCCCGCTTTATCGAGACCGGGGAGCAGACCGAGCGACTCGGCCTTGTCCTGCCTTTGGTCGCACTGTGGCCCGACAGCCCGGTACTGGCCATCCGAGCGGAACTGGCGCTGGCGTCATACGGCCTTGCAGCCCACTGACCCGCACGGGGACAAGCGCTAGACCTCCCTTCCCTTTGCGCAGATGCGAGCGCATGTCTGGCCCGATGAGCGACGAGTCGGACACGGCCGCCGAAGGCACAGGCAGGCGAAGGCTGTTGCTTGTTACCGGGCTGCTGGGCGCGGGCAAGACCACCGCGCTCAAGGTTCTCGAGGATTTGGGCTGGGAGACGATCGACAATTTCCCGATCCGCCTGCTCGACCGCCTGATTGACGTTCCAGATAGTGAAACGCAGCCTGCGCCGCTCGCCATCGGATTCGATTGCCGGACGCGCGGCTTCGATCCGCGCACGATCATCGCCCGAGTCAAGAACCTGAGCCAACGTCCCGACCTCGAACTGACGACGCTGTTTCTCGATTGCCGGGGCAGCGAGCTTGAACGTCGCTACAACGAGACGCGCCGCCGTCACCCGCTGGCCGCCGACATCCCAGCCTCGGCCGGAATAGGCGCCGAGCGCGAGTTGCTTGAACCGCTGCGGCGCTGGGCTGACCTGTTGATCGACACCTCGGACTATTCGGCCAATGCCCTGCAGCAGGTTGTCCGCGAGCGTTTTGCGCATGACGAAGGCCAGGACCTGACGTTGACGCTATCGAGCTTTGGCTTTGCGCGTGGCATGCCACCAGTTGCTGACCTCGTGTTCGACATGCGATTTCTGGAGAACCCGCACTGGGTAGACGACCTGCGCGAACAGACTGGCCTTGAGCCGGCAGTGGGTGAATATATCCGACGCGACCCGGCCTACAACGAGGCGTTCGAGCGAATTAGCGGGCTGATTGGGTTCCTGCTGCCGCGATACCGTGCCCAGGGAAAGGCCTATGTCCACGTTGCATTTGGCTGCACCGGTGGACGGCATCGTTCGGTGTTTATGGCGGAACAGGTGGCTTCGGCCTTGCGCGAGCAAGGTTTTTCCCCCACATTGGTGCACCGCAACCTGGGCTCGCGGGCTGCTGACCTTCTGGAAGGTGGGCACGCTCCGTGAAGACGAACAATATTCTCGGGGCGATTTCGCAGGATTTTCGGAGCGTAATTTCCGCATGATCGGAATGGTGCTGGTTACCCACGGCAAGCTTGCCGATGAATTCGTCAACGCCATGGAGCACGTGGTCGGCCACCAGGAAGCGGTGGCGACAGTGTGCATCGGCCCCAGCGACGACATGGATCGGCGGCGCAAGGAGATTGCCAAGGCGATCGTGGCCGTCGATTCCGGCGCAGGCGCGATCGTGCTGACCGACCTGTTCGGCGGAACTCCTTCCAACCTCGCGATTTCGCTGATGCGTGCCGGCAAGGTCGAGGTCATCGCCGGTATCAATCTTCCCATGCTGATCCGCTTGGCCAAGGCGCGCAATTGCATGGGCGTCGTCGAGGCAGCCAGGGCTGCCCGCGATGCCGGGCGAAACTACATCACCATCGCCTCCGAATACCTGGGACAGGACGCGTGACAACGCATTGCGAACGCGTCCGCATTGTTAATGAGCGCGGGCTCCACGCGCGTGCCAGCGCCCAGTTCGTCAACCTCGTCGCGGTACAATATGAACACCTTACGATCACTGTCGCAAAGGACAATGCCGAAGCTGCGGGCGGTTCGATCCTGGGTCTGATGATGCTTGGCGCGGCGCGCGGCGACGAAATAGAGATTTGCGTCGATGGCGACGGCGCGGAAGCGGCACTCGGAGAGCTTGCCGGCTTGGTACGCGGCGGCTTCGGCGAGCCTTAGAGCATAGCGCGGAAAAGTGGGAACCGGTTTTCCGCAAAAAGGCGATGCGACAACAAGGACCTACCGTTTTGCCCGAACGTCGCACGATCACGGGATTTTCAAACCCGACCGTCAAGTTCCTGCGCTCGCTGCGCGACAAGAAGCATCGCAAGCGCGAGGGCAAATTCCTTGCCGAGGGGCTTCGCCTGCTGACCGATGCGCGGTTGGCTGGCGTGCTGCCCGAAATGCTGGTGATGGCGACCGGCCGCGATGACCATCCGCTGCTGGCCGAACTGGAATCGGCGGTGGCGGCAGCTGGCGGCGAGATTGTAGAGATGGACGAGGCGGTACTTTCCAAAGTCACCGGAAAAGACAATCCGCAGGCTGTCGCTGGCGTCTTCGCCGAATTCGAAACTTCGCTTTCGTCGATTGACCGCACCTCAGCGCCGATCTGGCTGGTCGCGCAGGCGCTGCGCGATCCGGGCAACCTGGGCACGATGTTGCGCACTGGCGACGCGGTCGGCGCTGGTGGTTTGATCCTGATTGACGATTGCGCGGATCCGTTTTCGGTCGAAGCGGTTCGCGCCAGCATGGGCGCCATATTCACTCAGCGGATTGGCCGCGCGACTTGGGCCGAGTTCATTGAATGGTTACGCGCGGACGAAGGCCAATTGGTCGCAGCATCGCTGCGCGAGGCTGTCGATTACCGAAAGGCAGCTTATCGAGCGCCGTGCTTTCTAATGGTTGGCAACGAATCGCAGGGCCTGCCCGAGGAATGCGAGCTTGCCTGCGATCTGCGGGTTACGATTCCGATGCTGGGCCGAGCCGACAGCCTCAATGCCGCCGTGGCGGGCGCTGTGCTTGCCTATGAGGCGCTCGCTGTTCTGCGCCAATAAATGACGCAGTCTCTTTTGGTCGCATCGCTAGTAGCGAAAAACCGGTTCCCACTTTTTCGCGCGATGCTCTCACTCGCCCGCGATAAACGACGTGATCAGCCACTTGCCGCCCGACTTCTCGGCGCGGAGGCGATAATCGAGCTGCGATCGCAGCTTGGCGATACGCACGTAACCTTCGTAATTGCTGTCGATGACCGCCACCGTGCGGTAGCCCGGGTCATCCACTTCGACCTCGTAAACGTGAACCAGCTACCAGTTGAGTATCTTGCTTACCCTCCCCCGGCGCGATGGCCGGGTCATCAGCGGCACCTCGCTGTCCAGCGTGACCATGGTCGAATAGGGATCGGCGTCGCCCAGATCCTGATTGAAAAACCAAGGCATCACCAGCGCGGAATTATCCTCGTCCCAGGCGCAGCCAAGCGCCATGATCTTGTCGAGTTCCTTCCACTTTTCACTTCCCGGTCTGAACATTTCGAGCACCGCCTCGTGCCCGCCTCAGCCACCGAAATCTAGCACGATCTCGGCCGAGGTCAGATCGGCGAAGGCCTTGTTATCGCGCGCGGCAACCGCTGCCTTGAGCGCGGCGAGAAACTCCGCCCCGCCTGGCTGCGCCGAACACTCGTCGCGCGGCGCATATTGGCCCGGCGCATTGGGCGTAACCGCGAAAGAGGCCGCGGCGGGACTTGCCCCGAGCGCCAGCGCCGCGAGCACACTACGAGCAAGATGGCGCATCAGACTTCCTCCCCCTGTTCCTCCGCAATATCGCCGGCATTGTAGCGCGGCGCGGCCTCGATCAACGGCACGTCCTCGATCTCGCGCTTGCCGATCTCGATGCCCTTGTCCTTGAGCCTGCGCCCGGCGGACAGCACGTTGCGCTCGAAGCTGCCGACGAAACCGTTGTAGTTCTTGACGGCAGTCTCCAACCCGCCACCTACGCGCTTGAGATGTTCCGCTGCCTTTGCAAGCCGGTCGTAGAGTTCCGCCCCGGCCCTGCCGATCTCCACCGCCTCGCGCGCGATCTGGTCCTGCCGCCAGACCTGCGCCACTGTGCGCGCGATAGCGACAAGGTTGGTCGGCGTCGCCAGCAGCACGCGCTTTTCGAAAGCGAAATCCCAGAGTTGCGGATCGTGTTCGAGCGCGGCGGCGACGAAATGTTCGCCCGGAACGAACATCACCACATAGTCGGGCGCCTCGTCGAACTGGCTCTGGTAACTTTTCGCGCCCAGTGTCTGGACGTGATTGCGCATCGAGCGGACGTGATCGGCCATGGCGAGCGCGCGCACCTGATCGTCTTCCGCCTCGAACGCGGCCTGATAGGCGTTGAGCGAGACCTTGGCGTCGATCACCAGAATCTTGCCGCCCGGAATCCGCACGATCGCGTCGGGACGCTGGCGTCCCTCGTCGGTGTCCATCGAATGCTCGAGGTGGAAATCGGTATGCTGCGACAGGCCGCACTGTTCGAGCACGTTCTGCAGCGCCCGCTCGCCCCAGCGGCCGCGCGCCTTGGGCGCATTGGTGAGCGAATTGCCGAGCCGCTGCGCCTCGCGCCGCACCTGTTCCTGCCCCTCGCGCATCGACTGGATCAGCCCGCCAAGCTGGCCGAAGGCGTCGACCCGCTTCGATTCGAGCTCCTTGACCTGTTTCTCGTAATTTTCGAGCGTCTTGCCGACCGGTTCGAGCAGCGCCTTGAGCTTCGCCTCGGAAGCCTTTTCGGCATGGCCGAACCGCTCGCTCGCGGCCTTGAGGAATTCCTCCTGCGCCTTGCCCAACACCGCGTTTCCGGCGTTCTGGAACTCCTTGAGCAAGGCCTCGCGCGCTTCGACCAGCAGGCGCTTCTGCTCCTCGAAATGGGCGGCATTGGCCTTGAGCGTTGCGAGTTCGGCGCGCGCGGCCTCTCCCGCCTGGCGGGTTAGCGACAGTTCGTCCGTCAGCGCATCGGCGCGGCTCGCCTTCTCGCTCGCCCCGGCAAGATCGCGGATCGCGGCCCTGAACCTTTCGTCCAGCTCGCGCGCCTCGCCGTCGCGCACCAGCCAGCGCTGGCGCAATTCCGCTGCCGGACGCGAGCCGACAAACCAGCCCAGTACGCCGGCGAGCGCAATCCCGGCGACTAGAAGCACCACGGCAAGAATGGATTGGTCCATCCTCCTAAGTTATCGGGAACGGATGGGGAACGCTAGTGCTATTTGGCGGTTTTCCCCAGCTCGAACATCACGCAGCCTTACGCATTTTTTCCAGCTTCTTGAGCGCCATCTGGCGCTTGAGGCGGCTCAGGTGATCGATGAACAATATGCCTTCGAGGTGGTCCATCTCGTGCTGCAAGCAAGTCGCCAACAAGCCCTCGATCTCTTCCTCGTGGGGCGTGCCGTCCAGATCCTGCCAGCGAGCGCGGATGCGCGTGGGCCGCTCGACCTCGGCATAGATTTCGGGGACTGACAGGCAGCCTTCGGAATAGATGTTCAGATCATCCGAAGGTTGGAGCAATTCGGGATTTATGAAAACGCGCGGCTCGCGCATACTCGGCGTATGATAGTGCGCGTGGTCGCCGTGGGCGTGGCACAGTTCCGGCTCGGCGTCGGGATCGTCGGGTTGCAGATCGATCACCAGCACGCGCAACGGCACGCCAACCTGAATCGCTGCAAGACCGATGCCCGGCGCGTGGTACATGGTCTCGAACATGTCGGCGACGAGTGTTTTGAGCTCATCGTCGAACGTTTCCACGCGGAGCGAAACCTGCTTGAGGCGCGGATCGGGGACTTCTAGGATTTCGCGGATAGCCATGGAGGCCAGATAGTGTGGGGCGCGGCCAGGCGCAAGCCGCTCAACCCACCGGCCGCCGCGCCCGCAATGCCTGGGCCAGCGTGCCTTCGTCGAGATAGTCGAGCTCACCGCCAACCGGCAGGCCATGAGCAAGCTGGGTGACGCGCAGCGGCATGCCCTCCAGCCGCTCGGCGATGTAATGCGCGGTGGTCTGTCCTTCGAGCGTGGCATTCATCGCCAGCACCACTTCGTCGATGTCTCCCTGCTCCACGCGGGCCAGCAGACTCCCGATCGCAAGGTCCTCCGGCCGAACCCCGTCGAGCGCGGACAGCCGCCCGCCCAGCACGTGATAGCGCCCGGTGAAGAGGCGGGCGCGGTCAAGCGCCCACAGGTCCGCCACGTCTTCGACGACGCACAATGCGCGTTGGTCGCGGCGCGGATCGGTGCAGATGCCGCAGGGATCGGTCGTGTCGACATTGCCGCAGGTGTTGCATTCGAGCAGCCGTTCGTGGACCGCGCCAAGCGCATCGAGCAGCTGGGGAAGCGCCGCGTCGCGCCGCTTGATAAGCCACAGCACCGCACGCCGGGCCGAACGCGGCCCGAGCCCCGGCAGGCGGGACAACGCAGCGGTAAGCGTCTCGATCTCTTGCGATGCCATGGTTCCCCAGATAGGGCCGGTGGCCTGCACACGAAAGACTGCCTGACCGCTTATGCGCATCATCTTCATGGGAACGCCTGACTTCGCGGTGCCGGCTTTGAGAGCGCTGCACGGTGCGGGGCATGAAGTGGTCGCAGTTTACACGCAGCCGCCGCGTCCGGGCGGACGGCGCGGCAAGGAGCTTACACCGAGCCCGGCCCAACATGCCGCGCAGGCTCTGGGGCTTGAGGTGCGGCACCCCTCATCGCTGAAAGGTGGCGAGGAACAGTCCTCTTTCGCGGCATTGGGCGCCGACGTGGCGGTAAGCGCTGCCTATGGTTTGATCCTGCCGCAAGCTGTCCTCGACGCGCCCCGGCACGGCTGCATCAATCTTCACGCTTCGCTGCTGCCCCGCTGGCGCGGTGCGGCGCCCATCCAGCGCGCGGTGCTCGCAGGCGATGACGAAACCGGCATCACGGTGATGCAAATGGATGCGGGGCTGGATACCGGGGCGATGCTGGTGGCCGAGGCAACGCCGATCGACGGCAAGACGGCGGGCCATCTGACCCAGGAATTGGCGCAGATCGGCGCGAGGCTGATCGTTGAAGTTCTGGCCGATCTTTCTGCCTATCCGCCTGTTTCGCAGACCGACGATGGCGTGACTTATGCCAAGAAGATCGACAAGGCCGAGGCATTGCTCGATTTCACTGCGGACGCCGCGAAGGTCGAACGGCAGCTGCGCGCTATGGCCCCTGCCCCCGGTGCTTTCTTCATACTCGACGGCGAGCGCTTCAAGGTGCTGGCTGCCGAAATCACAGGTGATGCCGGCGCTCCAGGCGAGGTGCTCGACGATAGCTTGACCGTGGCCTGCGGCTCCGGCGCGATCCGTCCCACGCTTGTCCAGCGCGCGGGCAAGCCCGTGATGGCCACAGCCGACCTGCTGCGCGGCAAGCCGATCGCTGTGGGAACCCGTCTGAATACCGGGGTATGACCCGTTTCGGGCTCATTCTGGAATTCGATGGCGGCCCTTTCATGGGCCTCCAGCGCCAGGCGCACGGGCCATCGGTCCAGCAATCGGTCGAGCAGGCAGTGCTCGCTGCCACTGGTGAGACGGTTGCGATACTCTCGGCCGGGCGCACCGATGCCGGCGTCCATGCGCTCGCCATGTCGAGCCATGTCGATATCACCCGCGAAATCGCCCCGTTCCGTCTGTTGGGCGCGCTTAACGCCCATTTGAGGCCACTCCCCATTGCGGTGACCGATTGCCGGATCGTTCCCGATGACTGGCACGCGCGGTTTTCCTGCACAGGGCGCAGCTATCGCTACCGGATCGCCAACCGCCGCGCGCCGCTGACGCTGGAGCGCGGACGGGCCTGGCAGGTGGTGCAGCCGCTCGATGCCGAGGCGATGCACCGCGCTGCGCAGGCGCTGCTAGGCACCCACGATTTCACCACCTTCCGATCCGTCCAGTGCCAGGCGCAGTCTGCGGTCAAGACGCTCGACCGGCTCGACGTGCGGCGCGAAGGCGAACATGTCCTGATCGAGACGGCTGCGCGCTCGTTTCTCCACCATCAGGTACGCTCGATGGTCGGCTGTCTCGCGCTGGTCGGCATGGGCCGCTGGAGCGAGGAACGCATCGCACAGGTGCTCACCGCGCGCGACCGGCAGGCGCTCGGCCTCAATGCGCCGCCCGAGGGCCTATATTTCGTCGCCGCGACCTACTGATTTTCCAAGGAGAGACAAGATGCCCACCCCTGCCCGCCAGATCGTTTCCACGCTCAATGCCGATGCGACGATCACCATCGAGGTGCGCGAGACCGAATTGCCCGATCCCGGTCCGAAGCAGGTCGTGGTCGCGCTCGAAGCCGCGCCGATCAACCCCAGCGACATTGCCGGGCTTTTTGGCCCCGCAGATCTTGCCAATGCGGAATACACGCCGGGTTGCATCGTTGCGCCGGTGCCCGAAGCCGCGATGAAAGCGCAGGCCGGGCGGATCGGGCAGCCGACGTTGATCGGCATCGAGGGCGCGGGCACGGTGATCGCCACCGGCGATGATCCCGAAGCCAGGGCGCTGATGGGCAAGCGCGGCGCCTGCTGGCCCGGCGCGGCGAGCTTCGCCAGCCATGCCGTGGTGCCGCTGGGCGCGTGCATCGCCATCCCCGACAGCGCAGACATCGCCAACGCCAGCGCCAGCTTCGTCAATCCGATGACCGCGCTAGGCTTTACCGGCACCATGCAGCGGCAGGGATACGAAGCGCTGGTCCACACCGCGTCTGCCTCGAACCTTGGCCAGATGCTGGGCCGCATCTGCCAGGAAGACGGCATCCCCCTGGTCAACATTGTCCGCAAACCCGAGCAGGCGGCGCTGCTCAAGGCCATGGGCGCGCACTATGCGCTCGATTCGAGCGAGGCCGGTTTCGACGCCGCACTGATCGACGCCATTGCCGAAACCCGCACCTGGTGTGCATTCGATGCCATCGGCGGCGGCGATATGGGCGGGCGGATCCTCGCTGCGATGGAGCGCGCCGCCACCCGCAATGCCGAGTTCAGCCGCTACGGATCTGCGCAGCGCAAACACCTCTATGTCTATGGCCGGCTCGACCTGTCGCCGACGATGCTGCCGCCAAGCATCGGCTTTTCATGGGACATCAGCGCCTGGCTGCTGTTTCCCTATCTCCAGGAGATCGGCCCGCAGGCCAGCCGCGCGATGAGCGAGCGGGTGATTGCCGGGATCGACACCACCTTCGCCAGCCATTTCAGCCAGCGGCTGAGTATGGAGCAAGTGCTGGAAAAGGAAGCCGCGCTTGTCATCAGTGCAAGGCGGACGGGCGAAAAGGCGCTTATCCTGCCGGCAGGCTAACGCGCCGCGCCTTCCCTGGCTGCTTGCTCGATCCGCCGGACGCTTTAGCGCGCGCGCGCCTTGGCCTCGCGGGCGCGGCGCTCAAGATCGCGAGCCGCGCTTTCGGTGCGGCTCACGACATCGTCTATCGCGCCTGAACCAACTCGCACCCCGTCGGGGCCGATCCGCACATTGACCGGAACTCCGCCGATGTCGGTGCTCAGGTTCGCGCCATCGCCGTCTAAGCCGAGTTGCGAATTGCCCAGCGGCAGGTCGCCAAGGTCGGGAATGTCGAGCGGCACTACCGGACCTTGTGGATCGGGCGACTTGCGAGGCTTTGGTCGTGCAGGCGCGGCCGCTTCGCCCAGCGCCACGCGCATGAAATCGCGCCACGCGCGCGCGGGTAGTCCGCCGCCTGATACGCCCGCCAATGGGCTGTTGTCATCGTTGCCGATCCACACGCCGGTCACCAGCCCGCCCGCATAACCGACGAACAGTGCGTCGCGGTGGTCCTGCGTGGTGCCGGTCTTGCCGAAATTGGCCTGCCGCAGCATCGCGGCCCTGCCGGTGCCGCGATTAATCGCGGCGCGAAGCATCTGCTCCATCGCTGCCTTTTCGCTGCCCGAGAGGCTCGTCTGCCGGCTTGTCAGCCATTCCCACCAGCCCGGCTCTCTCGCGGGAAAGGCACTCGGCCGGACAGGAAAATCATTGCCGGCAACGCCCGCATAGGCGGCGGTCAGTTCCATCAGCGTCATCGTCGAAGTGCCCAGCGCCACGCTGGGATCGCCCTTGGCAAGCGGAGAGCGCACGCCAAGTTCGCGTGCGGTGCGGATCACTGCGACATCGCCAACCTCCTGCCACAGCCGCACAGCGGCAACATTGCTCGACCTGGCGAACGCATCTTCCAGGGTGATCGTTTTAGAATAGTGCTCGCCCGCGTTCTTCGGACGATAGCTGCCTTGCGTGATCTCGGTGTTGGGCAAGGTGTCGTCCGGGTCCCAGCCGTCGCGAAGGGCAGCGAGGTAGACGAACAGCTTGAAGGTCGATCCGGGCTGACGTCGCGCCTGCGTCACCCGGTTGAACGGCGATGCAGCGTAATTCCGGCCACCGACCATAGCCACCACCTCACCATTGGGACGCATCGCAACGATTGCGATTTGCGCATTGCCGATCGGCGCGTGGGCAATCGCGGCCTGGGCGGCGCGTTGCAGCCGGGAATCGAGTGTTGTCCTGATCGTCTGGCGGGCATAGCCGACACCGCTCAGTGCGCGAGCCTCCGGCAGCGCCCAGTCTGCAAAATAGGTGCCGGTGGGCAGCGTGTTCTTGCTGCGGACGTCGACCGAGGGGGCGGTCATGCGCCGCACTTCGCCCGACGTCAGGTATCCTTCCTTGACCATCGCAGCGAGCACCACGCGCATCCGTGTCTCGGCCCGCTCATAGTTCCTCGTCGGCGCATAACGGCTCGGACCCTTGAGCATGCCTGCCAGCATGGCGGCCTGCGGCTTGGTCAGGTTTTCGGGCTTCCTGTAGAAATAGTGGAGCGAGGCGGCGCGAAGGCCATAAACGTTATCACCGAAATAGGCGTTCGACAGGTAGCGTTCGAGGATCTCGTCCTTGGCCAGCCAGGCTTCGAGCCAGAACGCGATGACTGCCTCGCGCGCCTTGCGCGTCAGGCTCTGCTCGGGGGTGAGGAAAGTGAACTTGGCGAGCTGCTGGGTGATGGTCGAGCCGCCCTGCCGCTTGTAGGTGAACATGTTGGCGATAGCGGCGCGTGCCATTCCGCGCGGGTCGATGCCCCAGTGCGAATAGAACCGCCGGTCCTCGATGGCGATGAAGGCTTGTCTGACGTGCGCGGGCAACTTTTTCGCTTCGACCGGTTGATCGACCACCGCGCCGTTGCGGGCAATCGGCGTGCCGTCGGAAGCGAGCAGGGTAAGCTCGGGCGGAGCGATTGGTTCCAGCGATTTCGACAGAGGCGCTGTGAACAGGAGCCACAGCACCGTCAGGAAAAACAGCATGAGGACACTGGCGATCGCCCGCGAAGCCCACCACCAGCGCGTACGCTTCTGCGGCGGCGGAATTTCACCTTCGGAAGGCGGAATGGTGCCGGGAACGGGAATGGCGCCTGGCACGCCCTGCGCGGGCGCGACTTCGCCCGAATGCGTCAATGGCGAGCGAGGCTCTAACGTCTCCCCGGAACCGGCGGGTATGTCCATCGCGTCAACCTAGCACCGATGTGCATGAACCGGCAATGAGTCGACAGCCGGCCTCAGACCTTCGCCACCACGCTTTCGGGCAGTTCGGTGCCGAACACCCGCTGGTAGTATTCGGCGACCAGCATCCGCTCGGTCTCGTCGCACTTGTTGAGGAACGAGAGGCGGAACGCAAAGCCCGGATCCTTGAAGATTGCCGTGTTCTGCGCCCAGGTAATGACCGTGCGCGGGCTCATCACCGTGGAGATGTCGCCGTTGATGAAGCCCTGGCGGGTCAGGTCGGCGACCTTGACCATATCGGAGATCAGCTTGGCATCCATGTCGGGCGCTTTCGCGCTGACAATCTGGTTTTCGGTTTCCTGCGACAGGTAGTTGAGGCCAACGACGATATTCCAGCGGTCCATCTGGCCCTGGTTGATCGCCTGGGTGCCGTGATAGAGGCCAGAGGTATCGCCAAGCCCCACCGTGTTGGCGGTGGCGAACAGGCGGAACCAGGGATTGGGCCGGATGATCCGGTTCTGGTCGAGCAAGGTGAGCTTGCCTTCGGTTTCCAGCACGCGCTGGATCACGAACATCACGTCGGGGCGACCGGCGTCGTATTCGTCGAATACCAGCGCGACCGGGTGCTGGAGCGCCCAGGGCAGCAGGCCTTCGCGGAACTCGGTCACCTGCAAGCCGTCGCGCAGCACGATGGCATCGCGACCGATAAGGTCGATGCGGCTTATGTGCGCATCAAGGTTGATGCGGATACACGGCCACTTGAGCCGCGCGGCCACCTGCTCGATGTGCGTGGACTTGCCGGTGCCGTGGTAGCCCTGCACCATGACGCGGCGGTTGAAGGCAAATCCGGCCAGGATCGCCAGTGTTGTGTCGGGATCGAACACATAGCTCGCATCGAGATCGGGCACGCGCTCGTCGGCCTGCGAAAAGGCGGGCACCTTCATGTCGATGTCGATGCCGAAGGCCTCGCGCACGTCGATTTCGGTGTCGGGCGCTGCCATCACGGTGGAATCGCGCTCGCCGGTCTTGATGTTGGTCTGTTCGGTCATATCCGTGTCCGGTTACATATGCGCGCGCTACCCTGCAACTAGGATTGGTGCGCCTGAGTAGATTCCCTTGCCCTGAGGCAAGGTTGCACTTTGCCGATTGCGCCTCGTATGAGACGCCACGGGCATGGGGACGACAACACAAATGGAAACGACCGGACGGCCTTTCGGCCTGTGGACCGCAACCGCTATGGTGGTGGGCGGCATGATCGGCGCGCTGGGCGTTGGTGAGCTTGCCCCTGCCTGACGTCTCCCTTGGCTGATAGGAACAGATCAGCGAAGGGGTATCAGGATGAAGGACGGAGTGAAGGCGCGCTATACGCTTGAGT
>CAMDQY010000041.1 GCA_945906005.1 Novosphingobium sp. Chol11
TCGGCTCCGTCGCGGCGGGTCTATGTAGCGTCATCAGGCTCGAGGCTCCACCAGCACGTCGGTGTAGAGCTCGGCCAGTTCCGGCTCGGGCGAGCCCTCGGCAAAGTCGGCAGCCTCGCCAACCGTGGCGCGGATGCGCTTGTCGAGCGCCTTGAGGCTCTCCTCGCTTTCGCCCAGTTCCAGCAGTTCCTTCTTCGCCCGTTCGATCGGGTCGTTGTGCTCACGCACGTCGTCGACTTCCGCTCGGGTGCGGTATTTGGCGGGGTCCGACATCGAGTGGCCGCGATAGCGATAGGTGTTGAGCTCCATCAGCACCGGGCCTCCTCCCGCGCGGACATATTTCAGCGCGACTTCGGCGGCCTGGCGCACCTCGAGCACGTCCATCCCGTTCACGTCCATGCCGGGAATGCGAAACGCCGTGCCGCGGCGATGGAAGTGGGTCTCGGCGGAAGAGCGCTTCGAAGCGGTGCCCATCGCATACTGATTGTCTTCCACCACGAAGATGATCGGCAGCTTCCAAAGGCTCGCCATGTTGAAGGTCTCGTAGACCTGGCCCTGGTTGGCGGCACCGTCGCCGAAATAGGCCACGCACACGCCATCATCGCCGCGATACTTGTGCGCGAAAGCGAGGCCCGCGCCAAGCGGCACCTGTGCGCCGACAATGCCGTGGCCGCCATAGAACCGCTTCTCGTTGCTGAACATGTGCATCGAGCCGCCTTTGCCCTTGGAGATGCCTGCCTGCCGTCCGGTCAACTCCGCCATGATGACCTTGGGATCAAGGCCATAGGCAAGCATGTGGCCGTGATCGCGATAACCGGTGATGACACTGTCGCGCTCGGGGTCGAGCGCCGATTGCAGCCCAACCGCGACAGCTTCCTGGCCGATGTAAAGATGGCAGAAGCCGCCGATCAGCCCGAGCCCATAAAGCTGCCCCGCCTTTTCCTCGAAGCGTCGGATCAGCAGCATCTGCTCGTAAAAGCCGGTCAGTTCGTCCTTGCTCGCCTTGTAGCGCGGCTGCTTGGTGTGTGCGACTTGCAGGCTGCGCAGTTCGAAATCGGGATCTTTTGCAGCTTCCGCAACTTCAGCCCCTGCCGGTGTGGCCTTTGCCGGTTTCGGTTTTGCGGACTTCGATGCGGCGGCTCGTGGCAATGTGCGGCTCCATGGCTCGATGCGTCATGGGTATATAGGGCATATGGCCGTCGCAAGAAGACGCAACGGCGCAGGATCAGTTATAATTCGAGCGCGCAACACGAAGCCGGCTCAATCTAGCAGGATCACCATCTCGTCGGGGTGCACGACGTTGAGCCGGTCGCGCAGAAGCTGGCCGGCAAGGTCGGGATCGACATTGCGCGGATCGAGCAGATCCACCCGGTTGCGCAGGCTGTGGGATTCGCGCTCAAGCACGACGACTTGCTGCTTGCGCAGTTCAAGCATGCGCTGGTTCTCGCTCCAGGCAAGAATTCCGCTCGGCCCGGCAATCGCAAATCCGCCCATCAGCAACAGCGCGAGCAGGGCAAGGCCCTGTGTCATGCTTTCGCGAGGCAATTTGTGACGGGGGCGGAACGACATCATGACTTGATAGAATCACAGTTGGTTCGGCGATTCAAGCGATATCGCGAGAATTCCGGGCCTTTTGCGCTGAGCCGTTGATTGACCATGCAGTCGATAGAGTTCATTCTTTGTACAAAGCTCATTGAGGCGAGAGGAGAGAAGGTCATGAACCAGCGGCTTGGTGGCGATACCCGACCGATTGAACCGTTCGGGCTCGAAGTGCAATTCGATCTTTCCAAGGGACTTTCGCCGGAAGACGGCGCTGCGCTCAAGGCGCTGTTCCTGCGCCACAAGCTGCTGCTGTTTCGTGGGCAGACGCTGGATCGCGAGCAGCAGTTCGGCGTGCTCGAACATATCGGCCCGGTCGATCGCTCAAGCCCGCTCGACTATGTGATGCCCGACGATCCCGTGCTCGGGACGCGGCACCTCGCTTTCCATTCGGACATGCATTTTGCTCCCTTCCCTGCCGAAGGCGTCTCGTTGCTGGCGCTCGATGTCGAGGAGCAGCCCAGCTACACCGCCTTCGTCAACGCTGCGGCTGCCTACAATCGCCTGCCCGACGATGAGAAGCACGCGGTTGAAGGCAAGCGCAGCGTGCGCGCGGCAACGCCAGGCGTCTACGAGGATGAGCTTCCCTATGACTTGCCCGAGGGCATGCATTCGATGGAGCGTGACGTCGTGATGATCCATCCCGAAACCGGCGAGCCGATCGTCTATGTCGCGCGGTGCAGCACCTCGCGGATCGTCGGGCTCGACCGCAAAGAAAGCTCGGACCTGCTTCACCGGCTCTACGACACGATCTATGACGAGGCGCACATGCTCAAGCATTGGTGGCGCAATGGCGATCTTGTCATCTGGGATAACCTCGCGCTCCAGCACGCGCGCCCATCGATCGAAGGCATAACCCGCCGTAAGCTCCAGCGCGTGACCATCGCCACACACGAACAGTCTTCGCAGATCCCGGCAAGTTACGTCTCGCCGGTACAGGTCGAAAACTGGCAGGTCCGGGAGGGCGCGAAGTGACCGGATCGCTTGAGGGCTTGGAGGCGCTGGTCGGCGCGTGGGAGCTGCGTTCGTGCACCTCCACCCTGCCCGCCGGATCGCAGAAACACATATATGGCTCGGCTCCCAGCGGCGTCATCATGTATACCCCCGACGGCTGGATGAGCTGTTTCATGGCCGGCGGAGGCGAGCCAGATCCGGGTGGCACAATGGTCGATCGCAGTGGCTATTACGGTCCGGTGGTGATGCGTCCTGCCGACAAAGTGGTCGAACATCACGTGCGCAATTCGACCAGCGAGTTCATGCTCGGCACGGTTCAGGAGCGCGGCTACCGGATCGAGGGCGACACGCTGATCCTGTCGGCGGCAATGAACGGCAACCAGATCGAAGTGATCTGGAGCCGGGATCGATCCTGACTCCAATCTCAGCGCGCAGTTTTGTCCTTGCTGTCGGTAGCGCGGATACCTTCGCGCACGGCGCGCCACTGATCGTCGTCCCAGTCCTTGCTCTGATCCCATAGCGGCGCGGCGACCGCCTGGTGCCCTGCCCCGTCGATGGCGATCGACTGGCCCGAGACGAAACCGCTTCCCGGCGCGAGCAGGAAGGCGACGAGATTGGCCATTTCGGCTGGCTGGCCGACGCGGCCCATCGGATTGACCTTGCTCTTGCCCGCCTCTGCCTCCGAACTCGCCGAGCGCCCCGGCAGCAGCCGCGCGTGGGCACCTTCGGTGGGAAAAGGCCCGGGACTGACGGTGTTGAACCGGATGCCGCGATTGCCCCATTCGACCGCGAGCGTCTGCGACATGTTCTCAATTCCCGCCTTTGCCATCGAGCTTGGCGCGGTGAACGGTCCGCCGTTCTGCGCGTTCCTCGCCGTGATCGAGACGACCGAGGCGCTGGCCCCTTGCGCCAGCCAGCGCTTGCCGCAGCCAAGAGTGACCATGAAGGTGCCCTTGAACACGATATTGGTGATCGCCTCGAAGCCCTTGAGCGAAAGGTCCTCGGTGCGGCTGATGAAGTTGCCCGCCGCGTTGTTGACCAGGCCGGAGAGCGCTCCGTGGGTCCAGATCGCATCGAGCATGGCATTGATCGAATCTTCGGAGCGGATATCGCAGGCAATGGTGCTCACCATGCCGCCCGGCGAAGAACTTGCCGTGACGGCATCGTTGATTGCTTCCGCCGCTTCGGCGAGCACATGCTCGCGTCTGCCGCAGATAATGACATGCGCGCCAAGCGCGGCGCAGCCGCTGGCGATCATCCGCCCGATGCCGCTGCCACCACCGGTAACCAGAATGCGCTCGCCCGCCAGCAGGCCCGGCCTGAGCATGAGATCGTCGGCCGTCAGGGGTGTGAACATCGTGCCTCTCCAGTCTTTGGGAGGCAGTGCCACAAGCGGGCGTGTTCGCAAAGCTGACTAAACGGGGACCTCACCATTGGGATCATCAAGAGCGTGCTGGATGCGGGAGACTATGACCGCAACGGCCTGCAGGAGGTCTACTTCTGGCTCACCGAAGGCACCGCGTATCTCCGCCAGCACTTACACCGGATGGTTCGGGTAATCGACGAAACGAGATCCTGACCGGGCAGTTAACCTCATTCGGCATCCCAACCTAAAGGCTATGGCGGCATAGTAGTCCGCACTAGTGGGCGTTGATCTGTGCCGTTGCAGCGACGATTTGGCTCGCTTTTGTAGTTATGTTCCTGTTCCATAAACGTGCTCGTGATCGTGCAGTTGCCGCCGATTGAACAGGGGCGGCCCGATTGCCAATGTTCGGACCTGCCGCTAATAGAACCGCGCGTGCGCCCGTAGCTCAGCAGGATAGAGCACCAGATTCCTAATCTGGGGGTCACAGGTTCGAATCCTGTCGGGCGCACCAAATTACCAGGCGCTCCGTTTTGTGAGGAAGCGATGAACACTCCGCCAACCCAGGGCTACGAAGCCTACCTCGGCAAGAACATTCGCGAAACCGAGTGCGCCAGCTCCATTCCGCAAAGCAGCTCAAGATGGCTCAACAACGCCATGGTCCGCGAGGTTCTGCCGATCTGGCTGCTACGCAAGAACGGTCCTGATTTCCCGGTCGAGGCCGACCACACGCTCGGCCTTGCTGCAGCCTTCGAGCAGGTCCTGCCCGAAGCGGAAGCCTCGGCGCTGTTCATGGAAGAGCTGAAGATCAATCCGGCGCTGGCACGCCATATGGAGGAAGGCCCCGCCCCGACCTGGAGCAACGAGCAATTCCTCGAATATCTTGAGGGCACGGTTGGCGGGATCATGGGCCACCAGATTCGCGAGCACGGCTTTGACCTTACGCTGGGCATGGGGCCGGTGCCCGATGACCTCACGCCGTTCCAGTATTTCCGGCGGCGCGCGCGCTTCGTCCACGATTTCGAGCATATCGTGACCGGCGGCCAGTTCACCTCGATCGGTGAGATCGTCGTCACCATGGCCCGCGTGGCCAACATGACCGAGCATCTCAGCCCGAAGCTGGCATCGGCGGTCAACGCCTATCAGACGTTTTCCGGGCTGCGCATGTTCACGCGCGCCCTGCTGCACTATCCGGAGGCCTTCGCCACTGCGTTGAAATGTATGGAACAAGGCATCAACGTCGGGCGCAGTTCACCGCCGTTCTGGGAATTCCGCTGGGAAGAAGTGTTCGCGATGACGCCGGCCGATGCCCGCCGGCATTTCGGCATGCCTGAGGTGGATTTCATCGAATCGATGCGTGACGAAGCGATCTTCCGCGAACTGTTGGCGGTCTGACGTCTTGGCCCTGAGGCCGCTAGTTGGCCTTGTCGGGCGGAACCACCGGAAACGGCAGCGGAGCGACGGCAATGCCTTCCTCCAGCAGGTCCTTGGCCTGTGCGAGTGTCGCCTCGCCATGGATCGACTCGTGCGCTCTCTCGCCATAGTGCATTGCCTTGGCATCCTCGGCGAAGGAGTTGCCGACCCAGCGTGACTGCTTGAGCGCTTCTGCCTGCATCGTCGCGAGCTTGCGCATCATCTGAGCGGCTTCGGGCGACATCGGCGCATTGCTCAACGATTCCGCGCCCTTTGACATTGCGCGCGGCCTCGCCTCGACTATCTGGTTGCCCTTGCGAGCGAGGCTGGGTGCCATCACCGCCTTGCCGACATCGGCGCTGCCGCATTCGGGGCAGCACAGTAGGCCGTGAAGCTGCTGGTCCGCGAACTGTTCGGACGAGCCGAACCAGCCCTCGAAACGGTGCCCGCCCTCGCGGCATTCAAGGTCGAATACGATCATATTGACCTAAATGGCGATATTGCGGCGGTTGGCAAGGCTGGGCAGTTGCCCGCGCACAGATGCGGTCCGTACCGGATCGATCTCGGCAAAGCCAAGCCCGGCCATTTCGCCGCCCATGTCGAGCACCACGTCGCCCCACGGATCGACCACCAGCGAGTGCCCCCAGGTGCTGCGCCCGTCCTCGTGAGTGCCGACTTGTGCGGCGGCGATTACCCAGGCGCTCGCTTCCACCGCGCGGGCGCGCAACATGAGTTCCCAGTGCGCCTTGCCGGTCGGCACGGTGAACGCGGCGGGAATGGCAATTGCGTCGCACTGCTTGCGACCCAGCGCTTCGTAGAGCGCAGGGAAACGTACATCGTAGCAGATCGAAAGACCGAGCAGACCGAGCGGCGTCTGCGCGGTTACGACTTCCTCGCCGGCGGCATAGGCAGCAGATTCGTTCCAGCGCTCGCCAGTGTCGAGCGAAACGTCGAACATGTGGATCTTGTCGTAGCGGGCGACGATTTCCCCGCTCGCGTCGATCACGAACGAGCGGTTCGCCCAGCGGCCGTCTTCGCGCACCACCGCCAGCGAGCCGATCGCGACCATGATCCCGGACCGTGCCGCCGCTTCGCGCACGCGTGCTAGCACCGGATCATGGGCTTCCGTCACGATCCTGCCGGCCGCGCGCTTGCGATCACGGTCGAGCAGGCCGCTCATTTCCGGGGTGAACAGCATCTTGGCCCCGTCCGCCGCCGCATCGGCAACAGCATTGGCAATCGTAGCGGCATTGACTTCGGGATCGATGCCCGTGGTCATCTGCAAGATAGCGATGCGGGTGGAATTCATTGCGCGGTCAGAGGCCGAGCAGCGGGTCGAGCTTGCCCTGACGGTCGAGCGCGGCGACATCGTCGAACCCGCCATAGGCCTTGTCGTCGATCAGGATTTGCGGGACGGTATATGCACCGGGCACGCGCGCGAGCATTTCGGCGCGTTTCGGCCCGCCCATGGTGATGTCGTATTCTTCGATCGCCACGCCTTTTGCATCGAACAACCGCTTGGCGGCGACGCAATAGGGGCAGCCCCACTTGGTATACATCTCGACTTTGGGCTGGTCGACTGTGGGCTGGGCCATTCTGCCGGTCTCCGTTTTGGGCTTGCGACGGCTCTTGAAAACGCGCGCCGCTATCATATCTGGCTTCTCGTGTCATGCGCCACCAAGGGCATGACCACTAGCATAAGGAAAGCCGGGCGATCCGGGTTCCCGTAGTTTGAAAATTGCTCAATGGAGGATTTTTGACATGAACCGTTTTGATCTTACCCCTTATCGCCGATCGATGGTCGGCTTCGACCGCCTGTTCGACATGATCGAAAACCAGAATCGTGCGCAGACCGGCGACAAGTATCCGCCCTTCAATATCGAGCGGCGCGGCGACGATGCTTATCGCATCACGCTGGCCGTGGCCGGCTTCAAGCCCGCTGATCTCGATATTACCGCGCACCAGAACCTGCTGGTTGTGCAGGGCCGCAAGGCTGACGATACGACAGGCGGCGAATTCCTGCACGTCGGCATCGCCCAGCGCGGCTTCGAGCGTCGATTCGAGTTGGCTGACTATGTCCGCGTCGACGGCGCTGACCTTGCCGATGGCATGCTGACCATCGATCTGGTGCGTGAAGTGCCCGATGCGGTGAAGCCCAAGAAGATCGCCATTGGCGGCAATCGTCTCGAAGTAGTCGATACCGGCGACGAAGACACCAGCGCTGCGGCCTGATCGCGCTCTGGAATACTTCTGAAAAATGCGGGGGTGGGCCTGGGACGGCTCACCCCCGCGACGTTTGGCGTCGCCCGGTCCGACTGGTTGCCCGGGTCGCTTTGGGCAATCAGTACGTAACAGCTCGTGGCAGCACGAAGGCGACCTTCGTCGAATCAGGCTTTCCTCAGCCCTTACGCGTCGATCCCTCTCCACACCGAATCTGCGCATAGATGTAACTGTATGTGCCAGTCATGACAATTACCGGAAATGGTCAAAACTACCTGAATCGGGCGATTTTAGCGTTATTTTTTAACATGGATTTGCTTTGCGTCAGACTAGTCGTGCCTGGTTCAATGCCGCGGCAATAAAGCCTGCGAACAGTGGGTGCGGATCGAACGGCTTGCTCTTGAGCTCGGGATGGAACTGCACGCCGATGAACCACGGGTGATCTGGCCGCTCGACGATCTCGGGCAGCAGCCCGTCGGGTGACATGCCGGAAAAGATCAGCCCGCCCTTCTCCAGGGTTTCGCGATAAGCGACGTTGACTTCATAGCGATGGCGGTGGCGTTCGCTGATCAAAGTTTCGCCGTCATAGATTCGCGAGATATGGCTGTTGGCGCTAAGCTTCGCGTCGTAGGCGCCAAGCCGCATTGTGCCGCCAAGATCGCCTTCGGTGCCGCGGGTCTGCAATCCTTCCTTGCTCATCCATTCAGTGATTATGCCGACCACCGGCTCGCTCGTCGCGCCGAATTCGGTCGACGAGGCTGCGCTCAGCCCCGCGCTGCGCACGCCCTCGATGCAGGCCATCTGCATGCCAAGGCAGATGCCGAAGAAAGGTACGTTGCGTTCTCGCGCGAACCGTACTGAAAGGATCTTGCCTTCAGTGCCGCGCTCACCGAAGCCGCCGGGAACAAGGATGCCATGCATCGGCTCGAGCAGCGCAGCGATCTCGGAATCTTCCTTCTCGAAGATCTCGGCGTCGATCCAGCTGATGTTGACCTTGACCCTGTTGGCCATGCCGCCATGGACAAGCGCCTCGTTCAACGACTTGTAGGCATCTGGCAGCCCGACATATTTGCCGACGACCGCGATGGTCACCTCGCCTTCGGGGTTGTGGTAGCGGTCGACGATGTCATGCCAGCGCGCGAGGTTCGGCGCAGGTGCATCAAGGCCGAAATGGCGCAGCACTTCGTCGTCGAGGCCTTCCGCGTGATACTGGAGGGGCACCGAATAGATGCTGGGCGCATCGAGCGCGGGGATCACCGCTTCCTTGCGCACGTTGCAGAACTGCGCGATCTTGCTGCGTTCGCCATCGGGGAGCGGCTGTTCGCAGCGACATAGCAGCACGTCAGGCTGGACGCCCAGCCCGGTCAACTCGCGGACCGAATGCTGCGTCGGCTTGGTTTTAAGCTCGCCCGCCGCTGCAATATACGGGACCAGAGTGACATGGACTGAGCAGGTCTGGTCGCGGCCCAGCTCGTTGCGCAATTGGCGGATCGCCTCGATGAACGGCAGGCTCTCGATGTCGCCGACCGTGCCGCCGATCTCGCACAGCACGAAATCGAGATCGTCTGTATCGGCTCGGGCGAATTCCTTGATCGCATCGGTGACGTGCGGGATGACCTGGACGGTAGCGCCGAGATAGTCACCCCGTCGTTCGCGGGTGATGATATCCTGGTAGATTCGTCCCGAGGTGATGTTGTCCGATTGCCGAGCCGAAACGCCCGTGAAGCGTTCATAGTGGCCAAGGTCGAGATCTGTCTCGGCACCGTCGTCGGTGACGTAGACCTCGCCGTGCTGATAAGGGCTCATCGTCCCCGGATCGACGTTGAGGTAGGGGTCGAACTTGCGGATCCGCACGCGATAGCCGCGCGCCTGCAGGAGAGCCGCGAGGCTCGCCGCCATCAGACCTTTACCAAGCGAGGAAACCACGCCGCCGGTGATGAAAATGAACCGCGCCATGGGAGTAAAGGCTTAGAGGGATTCGCTCGGCAAGAGCAAGCGCCCAATGTCCGGGCTGCTCACTCAATCCACAGATGGCTGCGCTGCTGTCAGTTGATTATTCCGCTGCGTTGCCTGCAAGCGGGTCGCCGGCAAGAGCCGGTGCGGCGGGCGCTGCCGATTCGGGACTTGCAGCTGGAAGAGCTTGCCGACCAGCGGCTCCCGCGAGCGGGTCGAATGGCGCGGGCTGCGCGAGGGGAGTGGTTCCCCCGCGCTGGAGCGTAGTATCGATCTCGCGATCGCTCGTTACATCGACGGCGAGTGCGGCAAGAACGATGCTCAAGAGCACGAACAGGCCAGCCAAAATCGCGGTCGAGCGCGTAAGGAAGTCGGCTGCGCCTCGCGCCGACATCAGACCCGACGGGCTTCCGCCGACGCCAAGTCCGCCGCCTTCTGAGCGCTGGATCAGGATCACGAAGACGAGCGCGGCGGCAACCAGCGCCTGAACAACGGTGAGGAACAGGAAAAGCGACATTGGATAATTCTTGCTCGCTGTGGCTTGGCTATCGCGGGCAGATAAGCTCTGCGCGGCGCTTGCGCAAGTTGGCGCTTATTCCGACCCTGCGGGCGATATCGCTTCGACAATGCCGATGACGCTTTCGGCCGTCAGGCTCGCGCCTCCGACCAGTGCGCCGCCGACTTCGTCCGCACCGAGCAATTCGGCAGCGTTCTCGGGCTTGACCGAACCTCCGTACAGGATACGCACGTTGCTGCCAGCGTCGCCGCAAACCTTCAACAGAGTTTCGCGAATCGCGCGGTGCATCGCCTCGACATCGTCGAGCGAAGGCACCCTGCCGGTCCCGATCGCCCAGACCGGCTCGTATGCGAGTGTCAGGCGTGGAGCGACATCGTCACCCTGCGGAACCGAACCGGCAACCTGCGCGGTAACGACGGCTTCCGCGTCGCCAGCGTCACGCTGCGCCTCGGTTTCACCGACGCAAACGATCACCGAAAGGCCGGCATCGAGCGCGGCTTGCGCCTTGGCGCATACTGTCTCGTCGCTCTCGCGATAGGTCGAGCGGCGTTCGGAATGGCCGACGATGACGAATTCGGCGCCTGCGTCCTTGAGTATCGCGGCGGAGATATCGCCAGTGAAGGCGCCGCTTTCCTCGACATGGCAATCCTGCCCGCCCAGGTCGATCGTCTGCACCACGTCGCGCATCCGGCTGATCAGTGTTGCAGGAGGGGCAAGTGCCAGCTCGACCTTCGGATAGCGCGCCGCAGCGCGGTCGATCGCGCGGGCTTCAGCCAGAGATGCGCGGAGACCGTTCATCTTCCAGTTACCGACGATGTAAGGCAAACTCATATACATTCCTCAAAAGCAGGTGAACTCGAACAAACACCCTCTCCCGCAGACAGCGGCTGCTAGGCCAGAGCGACCCGGCTTGTCAAAGTCGCAGTGGCATGGATTTGCGCCGCGCGACTCTTGGAGCCATTGCGGTGTGGCTCTTTGGCCACTAGAGCGTGCGGCCAACAGGCACGAAGGGCTTCGCGCCATTCCTACCATTCAGGCCATGGCGCAGACATGTTCAACTCCATCCGCTCGTTCGTTACATCAAAGCTGGGCGCGGCACTCGCGATCGGCGTGCTTTTGCTTATCGCGCTGTCCTTTGCGGGCGGCGACATATCAAATGTCGGTAATTTCGGCGGCGTTGCCGGCGGCGACCGGGTCGCGACCGTAGGCGATGAGCGAGTCGATACGTCCACCTTAAGCCAGGCGACCACCTCGGCGCTCGAACGGGTCAAGCGGCAGGACCCGACCATGTCGATGGAGGCGTTCATCGCCAACAAGGGCATGGACAACGTGCTCGACGACCTGATCGACCGGCTCGCCATCGCCACTTTCGGGCGAGACAACGGCATCGTCGCGAGCGACCGGCTGATCGATAGCGAAATCGCGAAGATCCCGGCATTCAACGGAGCCGACGGCAAATTCAGCGAGACACTGTTTCGCCAGGCGATCCAGCAGCGCGGAATCACCGAGGCGCTGCTTCGCGACGATCTCGCCCAGTCCTTGATCGCGCGCCAGATCATGGTTCCGGCTGCTACCGGAACGATCATGCCCCGCAAGCTCGCCACCCGCTATGCAGCACTGCTGGGCGAAACCCGCGAGGGCGAGATCGCGATCCTGCCTTCGGTGCTGTTTCGCTCGGTCACCGAGCCAAGCGACAAGGAAGTTGCGGCCTACTACGCCGCGAATCGAAACGATTTCATCCGGCCCGAGCGACGCACGATCCGCTATGCCACGTTCGGGGCCGAAGTCTTTGCCAAGGCAATCGCGCCGACGGATGCCGAAGTGGCCGCCCGATATAAGGCCAATGCCGCCCAATATGCCGCGAGCGAGAAACGCAGCGTAACCCAGCTGATCGTTCCGACCGAAGCTGCTGCCAAGGCGGTCATGGCGGAAGTCGCCGGTGGCAAGTCGCTCGAAGCCGCCGCGCAAGCCAAGGGCCTGGCGGCAAGCACCCTCGATGCGCTGTCGAAAGCTGACATGGCGAGCGAGTTTTCGCCTGCCCTGGCCTCGGCCGTATTCGCAGCTGGAAAGGGTCAGCTCGCGGTCCCTGCAAAGAGCGATCTGGGCTGGCATGTCGCGCGCGTGCAGGCGATCGACAACCGTCCGACGCGAACGCTCGAGCAAGTCACGGGTGAGATCGTCGCGGCGCTCACGGCGGAAAAGAGCCGCACGGCGGTGGCCGATGCGCTCGAGGAGCTTGAAAGCGAGATCGATGGCGGCGGTAGCCTCGTCGAGGTTGCGAAGAGGCTCGGCGCGACAGTCAGCACCACGCCGCCGGTTACAGCCGACGGCAGGGTCTATCTCAGGCCCGCCGAAGGTGCTCCGGCAGTGCTGAAATCCGCTTTGCAGACTGCTTTTGCGATGGAAACCGAAGAACCTCAGCTTGCCGAGGTTGAGCCGGGCAAGACCTTCATGGTCTTCGACGTAACCGAAATCACCGAATCCGCTCCTGCGCCGCTCAAGGAGATTACGCCGCAGGCGAAGAGTGCACTGATCGTCAGCAAGGCTTCGGTCAAGGCGAGGGAAACCGCGCGGCAGGTTCAGGCCGCCATGGCCAAGGGCCAGTCAATGGCGGATGCGCTTCGCGCGGTGGGTCGGCCCCTGCCCCCGGTTCAGAAGGTCAGGATGACAAGGCCCGAACTGGCCAGCATGCAACAGCAGCAGCGCCAGGTCCCGCCGCCCATCGCGCTGATGTTCAACATGGCCAAGGGCACGGTCAAGGTGCAGCCCGCGGGCAATAAACAGGCATGGTTCGTGGTTTCGCTGAAGGACATCGTGCCGGGCAAGGTCTCTGCGGACAACCCAATTGTCGAGGTTGCGCGCAGGCAGCTTGGCACCGCGCTTGGCGGCGAATATTCCGATGCGCTCGGCCGGGCGATCCGCAACGAGGTCGGCGTCGAGCGCAATCCGGCGGGTGTCAAGGCTGTGCGCGACCAGCTTGCCGGCGAGTTCTGAAGCGGGCCGGGATGACGCAGTTTGCCCAGCAATGTCGCGAGGCGGCCGCAGCTTTGCTCGCGCAGGGCAAGCCAGCGCTCATCTGGAGTCGGCTGATCGCCGACACCGAAACGCCGGTTGGCGCGGCGCTCAAGCTTTTCGAGCCGGGGCGCGGCGATTTCCTGCTCGAATCGGTCGAGGGCGGCGAGGTTCGCGGACGCTACAGCCTGGTCGGGCTCGATCCCGACCTGGTGTTCCGCGCAACCGGTGCGGCCTGCGAAATCAATCGCCAATGGCGCGCAGATCGGACGGGGTTCGCGCCGCTCGAAGGCGATAGTCTTGCCGAACTTCGCGCACTGGTCGCCTCATGCCGGATCGACGTTCCCTCACAGCTGCCGCGCGCGCTCGCCTGCCTGGTCGGCTATTTCGGATATGAGACCATCGGCCTTGTCGAGAAGCTCCCGCGTGCGCCCGACAGCGCGCTCGCCCTGCCCGACATGCTGTTCGTGCGGCCTACCGTGATCCTCGTGTTCGATGGCCTGTCCGACGAGCTGTTCTGCGTCGCCCCGGTCTGGCCGTCGTCCCGCGAGCCGGCAATCGCTGTCGCAGAGGCGGGAGACCGCATCGACGATACTTTGCGCCGGCTTGCCGCGCCCGTTCCGCCCTCGCCCGCGCCGGTCCAGTTGCCCGAACCGGAACGCCATCCGGTCATGGCCGAGCTGGACTACAAGGCGATGGTCCTGCGCGCGAAGGACTATATCGAGGCGGGTGACGTGTTTCAGGTTGTGCTCGCGCAACGCTTTACCTGTCCGTTTACGCTGCCGCCGCTGTCGCTCTATCGCGCGCTGAGGCGGGTGAACCCCTCGCCGTTCCTTTATTTCCTGGATCTTCCTGGCTTCGCGATGATCGGCTCAAGCCCTGAAATCCTGGTTCGCGTGCGCGATGGAGAAGTGACGATCCGTCCTATCGCTGGCACGCGTCCGCGTGGTGCCACGCCCGAAGAAGATCGCGCGAACGAAGCCAGCTTGCTTGCCGATCCCAAGGAACGTGCCGAGCACCTGATGCTGCTGGATCTGGGCCGCAACGATGTCGGCAGGGTCGCCACGGCGGATTCGGTGCGCGTCACCGAAAGCTATACGATCGAGCGCTACAGCCACGTCATGCACATCGTTTCGAACGTCGAGGGGCGGCTCGATACCGAACGCCACGACGCTATCGATGCGGTTTTCGCGGGGTTTCCGGCAGGCACGGTCAGCGGCGCGCCCAAAGTCCGCGCCTGCGAGATCATTGCAGAACTGGAGCCGGAAACGCGCGGCGCATACGCGGGCGGGGTCGGCTATTTCGCGCCCGATGGATCGGTTGATTCGTGCATCGTCCTGCGTACCGGTGTGCTCAAGGACGGAGTGCTGCACGTTCAGGCTGGGGCGGGAATCGTTGCGGATTCCAATCCAGACTACGAGCACGCCGAATGTCAGGCCAAGTCCAACGCGCTGTTCGCCGCCGCGCGCGAGGCAGTTCGCGTTGCGGGCGAGCCGGGCTTCGGGCAGTAGGCCCGGACCCCTGGGAAAAGTCATGAACCCCGAAGAGCACATATTGGTCATCGACAATTACGACAGCTTCACCTGGAACCTGGTCCATTACCTGATGGAGCTGGGCGCCAGGGTCGAGGTCGTGCGCAACGATGCGATCTCGGCGGGACAGGCACTGTCGAGCGGTGCGTGCGGTTTCCTGATCTCGCCGGGTCCCTGCACGCCCAACGAAGCGGGGATCAGCCTCGATCTGGTTGCTGCCTGCGCCGATGCAGGCGCGCCGCTGCTAGGCGTGTGCCTCGGCCATCAGGCGATCGGGCAGCACTTCGGCGGCGTGGTCAAGCGTGGCGGGCTGATGCACGGCAAGACTTCGTCGGTGACCCATGACGGGACCGGCGTCTTCGCGGGCCTCCCCTCTCCGTTCATCGCAACGCGATACCACTCGCTGATCGTCGACGACATTCCCGACGCGCTCAAGGTCAACGCCACCGCGGACGATACCCACGTCATGGGCTTCCGGCACGAGAGTCTGCCGATCCACGGGGTGCAGTTCCATCCCGAGTCGATCGCCACCGAGCACGGACACGACCTGCTCGCCAATTTCATGCGCGCCTGCGGGCTTGAACCGCAGCCCCTGAAAGAGCGCGCGCCGTGAATACGGCGGTGGAGGCGTCGCGCGCACTGTTCGGGCGGATGCTCGACGGCGAGATGGCGGGCGATGAGATCGAATCGACGCTGATTGACCTCGCCGACCGGGGCGAGAGCGCACAGGACATCGCCGGAGCCGCGCTTGCGATGCGCGAGCGGATGAGCCGCATCGAGGCACCTGCCGGCGCGATAGACGTTTGCGGTACCGGCGGTGACGGTCAGCACAGCCTCAATGTCTCGACCGCGACGGCATTGGTTGTCGCTGCCTGCGGTGTGCCGGTCGCCAAGCACGGCAACCGCGCGGCATCGAGCAAGGCGGGCGGCGCGGATACCTTCGAGGCGCTAGGGCTCGATCTCGACACAGCAAGCGCGCGCGCCGAGCAAACGCTGGCCGAACTCGGCATAGCCTTCCTGTTCGCGCAGGCGCATCACCCGGCGATGCGCCACGTCATGCCGATCCGCCGCAAGATCGCTCGGCGCACGATTTTCAATCTGATCGGTCCGCTGGCCAATCCGGCTAGCGTGACGCGCCAACTGGTTGGCGTGGCAGCGCCGGACATAGTGCCGGTCTATGCCAAGGCGGTGGGCCTGCTCGGCATGGAACGCGCGATGATCGTCTCGGGCGAAGAGGGTCTCGACGAACTTTCGATCTCGGGGCCGAGCCGGATCGCGACTATCGGCTTTTCGCGCGGCACCGAGCGGGTGACGCCGCGGGACGCTGGACTGCTTGCCTGTCCGCTTGAGGAATTGCGCGGCGGCGAGGCAGATTTCAACGCGGCGGCGCTCGGGCGCTTGCTGGCAGGCGAACAAGGCGCCTATCGCAATGCCGTGCTGCTCAACAGCGCGGGCGCGCTGATCGTGGCGGGCGAAGCGGCGGACTGGCGCGAGGGCGCTGAAAAGGCCGCAGAGGCGATCGACAGCGGCAAGGCCGGCGCGCTGCTCGATCGCTGGATTGAGGCCTGCCGATGACCGACAAACTCACCGAAATCTGCGCCACCAAGCGCGAGGAAGTCGCTGCTCGCAAGCACCACGCATCGCTCTCCAGTCTCGATGCGGGTGCTGCCATGCGCAGCGAATCGCGCGGATTTCGCGCTGCGCTTGAGTCAAAGGCGGAAGGCGGCTTCGCGCTTATCGCCGAGATCAAGAAGGCATCGCCCTCCAAGGGGCTTATCCGAGCCGATTTCAACCCGGCTGACCATGCCCGCGCCTATGCCGCTGGCGGCGCTGCGTGTCTTTCGGTGCTGACCGACGCGCCCTATTTCCAGGGCCATGAGGACTATCTGGTCGAGGCTCGCGCGGCCTGCTCGCTGCCGGTGCTGCGCAAGGATTTCATGGTCGATCCCTGGCAGGTCGCCGAAGCGCGGTCCATCGGTGCCGACGCGATCCTGATCATCGTCGCCGCGCTTGACGACGGCGTGATGGCCGAGATCGAGGCAGCGGCGCTCGAACGCGGCATGGACGTGCTGGTCGAGGTTCACGATGAGGCCGAGATGGAACGCGCGACGCGGCTCAAGTCTCGGCTGATCGGTGTCAACAACCGCGATCTCAAGCGCTTTGTCACCGATATTGGCACTACCGAGCGGCTCGCACCGCTGGCGCCCGCAGGCACCCTGCTGGTCAGCGAAAGCGGCATCGGCTCGCACGCCGATCTCGTGCGGCTGGCGGGATGTGGCGCTGGTGCGTTTCTGGTGGGCGAG
>CAMDQY010000042.1 GCA_945906005.1 Novosphingobium sp. Chol11
TCGAGCTCGATGCCTTCTTCGTCGCGTTTCCAAAGGATGACCCGCGCGACCCACCTGCTGAAATCCTTCCCTCGCTCATCGACGAAAACCGGCTGCTGCTGCTCGAGGACGGGCATTGCCTCAAGGATCAAGCGCTCGCCGCGTGCAACCGGCCCGAACTGCGCGCCAGCGCCACGATGATCGGCACCAGCCTGCATACGCTGGTGCAGATGGTCGACAATGGCCTTGGCCTGACGATGCTGCCGGAAATGGCGCTCGATGCCGGGATACTCAACGGCACCAACGTTGTCGCGCGCCCGCTCAAGTCGGATAATGCCAACCGCGAGATCACCCTGGTCTGGCGCAAGAACAGCCCGCGCTGCGACGAATTCCGCCTGCTGGCCGAGGAATTGCGCACAGGTTAAGCTGCCTACGTTCAAGGGAGAGAAAACGTATGACCTACCAGCCACCCAACGACCTTACCGGATCAGCCGCCATCGTTTCGGGCGCTAGCCGCGGCATAGGGCGGACCTATGCGCTGGCGCTGGCAAGGGCGGGCGCGAAAGTGCTGGCGACCGCGCGCACCGTCGAGGGTGACCCCGAGGTTATCGGATCGCTCGCGGAACTGGTCGCGACAGCCAAGGCAGAAGGGATCGAGATTTCCGCCTGCAAGGTTGACATGTTGGACAAGACCAGCATCGAGGCGGCGGTGGCGACCTGCGTCGAACGCTATGGCAGGCTGGATGCCCTGGTCAACAACGCCGTCTGGGGCGTGACCAGCAAGTTCGCCGCGCTGGGCATCAGCGATGAGGAGTGGGGAAACTCTTTCCGCGTCAACGTTCTGGGCAATTACCACTTCATGGAAGCTGCCATGCCCCATCTGGAAAAGGATGGAGGCGGCGCGATCGTCAACCTCACCACGCTAGGCGCGCGGCCATCCAAGGCAGGCGCTAAGGCGCATGGCTTTCCAACCTATGCCGTCACCAAGGCGGCGCTGGAACGGCTCACCACCTACTGCGGCGTCGAGTTCGCCGAGCAGGGCGTATGCGTCAATGCGATCAGTCCGGGCCATGCCGAATACTACATGCGTGACGGCCGCCAGCCCGACATCGACTACTGGGGCTCGCCAATGGTTCACCTTGCCGCGCAGCGCATGCCGGGCGGATTCACGGGCGAAGTCGTCCACACCTACGAATATGGCAAGCATTGGGGTCCGGAGTTCACTGAGGCACCCCAACGCGACGAGCGCCTAATCAAGATGCTGTCCTACGCCGACGAACCATTCGGATATTACCGTCAGCGCTAATCGACCTGCATCAGGCCATGTTCGCGGCATAGCTCCTTGGCCTGCATGCTTTTGCCGTTGAGCGCGTCGGCCTCGGGTGCCGTGGCGAGCCAGTAGGCTGCCTCCGCGGTAAGCTCGGGCGATTCCCAGACAAGCGCATCGTAGCCGGGGCGCGCCATTTCCTTGGCGATGCGCTCGGTCAGGGTCGCGCCCGGCTCGAGGTTGAAGGCGCGCAACCCCCGGTCGGCATATTCCTTCGACAGCACGCCGGCGATAGAATGACCGGCCGCCTTCGACATGGCATAGGAAATGCCCCAGCCGCCCTTCTCGACATTGGCGAACGGCCGGCGATAGGCGGCGTTGCTGGTGATATAGATCATCGTCCCGCCGCCCTGTTCGAGCATGGCGGGCAGGAACACCTGATTGAGGACGAAAGGCGCAATGCCATTTGCCCGGACGTGCCGCTCCAGAATCTCGACCGGCGTATCGAGCGTGAAGTCCTTGAGGCCCGTCCCGACATAGCGGCCATTGTGGACGACAAGGTCGATCCTGCCCCACTCGCCGAGCGCACGCCGCGCCGCCGCCTCCAGCGATGCGAAGTCGAGCAGGTCGGCCTGCAGGATCAGCGCACGCCTTCCCAAGGCCTCGATCTCGCGCGCCGTGGTGGTCAGGCTGCCGGGGAGCGGCGAAGTGTCCGACCGGTTCATGCCGGAGGAATGTTCGCGCTCCTCGCCTTCTTCAAGCGAGCGGGCGGTGACCGCGACATCGTAGCCGCTGCGCGCCAGGCGCAGGGCAATCGCCTTGCCGATCCCCCGGCTTGCGCCGGTCACGAATGCAGTCTTGTCGGCCATTGGCATTCCCTACTTTTGGCAATCAATCCATGTGCTTCAAGCCGACCCGCAAATAATCCCATCCGGTGATGAGCGTCAGGAACGCGGCAGCCCACAGCGTCGTCAGGCCCACGGTGTGCGGCAGGTTGACCGTGAAGCCGCCCACCGCGACATTCCACCACGGCGTGGCCTTGCCAAGGATCAGCGCGCCCAGCGAAATCATCTGGAACGCTGTCTTCCACTTGGCGAGCTGCGAGACCGGCACCGAGACCCGAAGTGGGGCGAGGAACTCGCGCAGGCCCGAAACCGCGATCTCGCGCACCAGGATGATCAGTCCGGCGATGACGTGCGCATCGCCCACATAGGGGCCGTGCAGCACACCCTGCGCGGTCAGCACGAGGATCACGGCAGCGACCATGATCTTGTCCGCAATCGGATCGAGAAATATGCCGAGCCTCGAAACGGCGCCGCGCGAGCGCGCAACATAACCATCGAAATAGTCGGTCAAGCCCATCAGGCAGTAGATCACGAAGGCGATCGCGTAACCCAGTTCCCATCCGGGCCGCCACAGGAACAAGGCGAGCAGGGGCACGGTCACGATCCGCGAAAGGGTGAGGAGGTTGGGCAGGGTCAGCATGGCGCAACTCTCTTAACCGCGAACAAGGTCAGGAAAAAGATACCTGCGTCTTTTACCCTTCATCCATAACAGCTAAGGCTCCGTGCGAGAGAGGATGCCCGCGAATGACGACATCGACAGCACTGCTCAAATCGCGGCGCTTCCTGCCCCTGTTCGTCACCCAGCTGCTCGGCGCGTTCAACGACAATCTGTTCAAGAACACCATGGTGCTGTTTGTCGTCTATTCGGTCTACAATTCCGAGGCAGAAGAAGCCCGCTTCAGCGCGATTGCTTCGGCCGTGTTCGTGCTGCCGTTCTTCCTGTTGTCTGCGCTCGCCGGGCAACTTGCCGACATGCGCGACAAGGCCGCGATCATCCGCGTGATCAAGTTGTGCGAAATCGGCATCATGCTGGTCGGCGGCGCGGGCCTGTTCCTGGCTTGGCAGGGCAACGCGATCGAGACGCTGGCGATCCCGCTGATGCTTATCGCGCTGTTTGCGATGGGTGTGCATTCCACGTTCTTCGGGCCGATCAAGTACGCGATCCTGCCACAGCACCTCGAGCGCGAGCAGGTCCTTTCAGGCACCGGCCTGGTCGAGGCAGGAACCTATATCGCGATTCTGGCCGGAACGGTCCTGGCAGGCTGGATCTCAGTCGAGCAATCGGCCGTGTGCGTCATCGCACTGGCGGTGATCGGCTATGTGTCGAGCCGCCAGGTCCCACCCGCGCCGCCGCAGGATACGCCCGAACCTCTCGATTTTCACGTAGTGCGCGCCTCGTGGACACTGGTGCGGCGCACGATGGCCGACAATCGCGTGTTCCTCGCGATCCTCGCCATCAGCTTTTTCTGGACGATCGGAGCGATCCTGTTCATCCAGTTCCCGCCGCTCGCCAAGAATGTCCTGTCGGCGAGCAAGGAAGTGGCGAGCCTGTTTCTGGTGATGTTCTCGGTTGGCGTCGCCGTGGGCTCGATTGCCATCAACGCGCTATTGAAAGGCACTGTCTCGGCCCGCTATTCGCCGGCGGCGGTGATAGCAATGGCCGTGTTCATAGTGATGTTCCAGATCCTGTGCCGGGTGTGGAGCCAGCAGACCGGCCCGGAACTGATG
The DNA here is from genome assembly GCA_945906005.1 of Novosphingobium sp. Chol11. Taxonomy (GTDB): domain Bacteria; phylum Pseudomonadota; class Alphaproteobacteria; order Sphingomonadales; family Sphingomonadaceae; genus Novosphingobium. Next base: position 3,820 of record CAMDQY010000042.1, read on the forward strand.
GATGTCGCCACCTTTATCAGCCATCCGCTCGCGGACTTGCTGCTACTGGTGCTTCTGCTGATCGCGGTTGCGGGTGGCATGTTCGTGGTGCCGCTTTATGCCTTCCTGACCACTTTCGTCGACAGGTCGCAGACCGCGCGCACGATTGCGGCCAATAATATCGTCAATTCGGGCGCGATGGTGATCGGCTCGCTGATCGCCGTCGGGCTGTCGGCGATGGGCATCCCGCTTATCGAGCAACTGCTGCTGGTGGCGCTGATGTGCCTTGGGGCGGCATGGCTCGGGCGGCTCCTGTGGCAGGCAGAGCAGGCGGCGACCGCGCCCGCCTGAAGGCTCTAACCGATAAACACCGAGACTACGACGAAGGTCGCGAAGAAGGCCGTGGCAAAATCGCGGGCGTCGCTGCGAGTGAGACGCTGCCATCTCGACGCCTTGCGCCGTTTCGCCATCGCGGGCGGAAGGCTGGCGCGGAAGGGATGGTGGGCAGCCTCGTTAGTAAGGACGAGCGTTCGGCGCTTTCTGTTCATGGGCAGAGCGTTAAGCGAGCGTTTACCCTCGCGCCACGGGTAAGACCGCAGCTTCCCGATGCGGGACAGCACGTGGCCCAAACCTTGCCGCAAGGTATATGTCAGGCGGGCTTCCTCTTCGAAAGATCGAGGATGTATTGCCATTCGTCGGGGGTGACCGCCGCCACGGAAAGCCTGGAGAGCGTAAGCAGTTCGGTCGCGGCGAGTGCCGGATCGGCCTTGATTTCCTTGAGCGTAACAGGACGCTTGAGCTTGCGCACCGGCTTGACCTTGACCGCTGCCCAGTTGCCGGTCGTATCACTCGGGTCGGCCATGCCTGCCTTGCTGATCCGTACTACCCCGACGATTTCCTTGCCCACATTGGAATGGTAGAAAAACGCCTCGTCGCCACGTTTCATCGCGGCAAGGTTGTTTCGGGCGCGGTAGTTGCGCACCCCGTCCCAGGTGCCTTCCCCCTCTGCAACAAGGTCGTCCCAGCCGTAGGCATCCGGTTCGGACTTCATCAGCCAGTAGTTCTTGCTCATCTGCCGCCTTTGCCCGATTATTGCTCGTCTCGCCCCCATAACGACCTTGCCCAGAGGCCGCCACCGTGACCCAAGCCGCTATCCCCGTTCTCAGCCTTGCCGACGAGCCCGAACGCCTTGCCAACGATCTTGGATCAAGCTTCCGGCAGCACGGGTTCGCCCTGGTGCGCGACCACGGCATCGATCCGGGACTGATCGAGCGCGGCTGGCAATTTGCTAAGGGTTTCTTCGCACTGCCCGAGGAAGAGAAGCGTGGCTATTTCCTTCCCGGCGGCGGTGGAGCGCGCGGTTACACGCCGTTCGGAACCGAGATCGCAAAGGATGCGTTGGTCCACGATCTCAAGGAATTCTGGCACGTCGGCTGCGACCTGCCCCCCGGCCATCACCTCGAACAATCGATGCCGCCGAACGCCTGGCCCTCTCGTCCACCAGGCTTCCGCGAAGTATTCGCGAGCCTTTATGGCGAATTCGACCGGGTTGGCGCACTTCTGCTGCAGCGTATCGCAGTCGATCTCGGATTGCCCGAGCGCTGGTTCGACCTCGCGGCGCGCGATGGCAATTCTGTGCTGCGACTGGCGCACTATCCGCCGCTTGCAGAGGATCCCGGCGGCGCGCTGCGCGCCGGGCCGCACGAGGACATCAACCTCATCACGCTGCTCCTAGGCGCCGAGGAGGCAGGCCTTGAACTGCTGGGCAAGGACGGTGAGTGGTTCGGGGTCAATCCGCCCGAAGGTGCGCTGGTGGTCAACATCGGCGACATGCTGCAGCGCCTGACCAACCACATGCTGCCTTCCACCAAGCACCGGGTACGAAATCCGCAAGGCAACCGCGCACGCTTCAGTCGTTACTCGATGCCGTTCTTCGTCCACCTGCGCAGCGACTTCGAGATCCGCACGCTGGAGGGCTGCATCGACGCACAACATCCCGACCGCTACCCCGAGCCGATCACTGCTGACGAATTTCTTCAGGAGCGGCTGCGCGAGATCGGGCTCGTATTGTGAGCACACATCGCGGTTAACCCGCAGTAACGATTCACTTGGTGGTTTAACTCAATATTCACCGCACCAGACGAAAAAGGGCGGCAGACAAAGGGGGTCTGATCGCCGATGACAGCGCCAGCACCAACCGCGCATTCCTCGCACTCCCCGGGACGTATCCGGGCGGCGGATCGCGACGTCGTCGCTCTCGGCATCGCCGCGTCCGCAATCATCATGTTCGTGGGAACGGGCAGCGCCGTGGTTCCCGGGGTGGTACGCGCCTTCGCCGGATACGGCATCGGTCCGGACACTGCGCTGGTGAACGCACTGCTGCTTAATGTCGCGCTCATCATCTTCGGGTGGCGGCGATACAAGGAATTGTGCACGGAAGTGGCGGAGCGTCGGCGTGCCGAGGAACAGGCGCGCGCACTCTCTGAAACCGACCCGCTGACCGGGACGCTCAACCGTCGCAGTTTCGGGCTCGCGCTGAGCGCGCTCGTTGCGCAGTCAGACAAGACTTCGCGCAATGCCGCGATCATGATGATCGATCTCGACAACTTTAAGCAGGTCAACGACCGCAGGGGTCACGGCATCGGCGATCTTATCCTGGTGATATGCGCCCAGCGCATCGCTGCTGCGCTCCCTCCCGGCGCGCTGCTTTCGCGCATCGGTGGAGACGAATTTGCCTGCGCCATGAGCGTTGATTCTGGCAGAACCGAGGAAATCGATCTTGTCGCTGCCAGGCTGATCGAGGCAATCGGCGCCCCGATCGAAGTGCAGGGGCTCAACATCGAGATAACCGCTTCGATCGGCGTTACTCGCGCGGACGTGCTCCGGCATGGCGAGGTCGGGCTAATCGATGCGCAGCACATGCTCGATATGGCAGACCTCGCGATGTATCACGCCAAGCGGCAGGGGCGGAACAGCTTCTTCTGGTTCGAGGAGTTCATGGCCGACGACATGCGCTTTCGCGAACGCATCGAATCGGGGATGCGCAGTGGTCTAGAACGCGGCGAATTCGTGCCCTTCTACGAGCGGCAGATCGACGTCGCGACCGGATAGTTGATCGGCTTCGAAATGCTCGCGCGCTGGAATTCGCCCGAGTTCGGGCTGGTCCTGCCCGACATTTTCATTCCCATTGCCGAGGAAGTCGGCCTGATCTCGGAACTTTCCGAGCAACTCATTACCGCAGCTCTCGATAATGCTCGACAATGGGCGCCGCACCTGACCCTCGCGGTCAACATCTCGCCGGTGCAGCTTCGCGATCCGTGGTTCTCGCAGCGTCTGCTCAAACTGCTGGTTGCCGGGAATTTCCCGCCGAGCCGCCTTGAAGTCGAGATTACCGAAAGCTGCGTCCACGAAGACATTGTCCAGGTCCGCACGCTGATCGCCAGCCTGAAGAACCAGGGCATCCGCGTCAGCCTCGACGACTTCGGCACCGGCTACAATTCGCTCGGCCAGCTGAGCCAGTTGAATTTCGATCGGATAAAGATCGACCGCAGTTTCGTGACCGATCTCGACCGGAGCGAGGACAACGCGGCCATCGCCCATTCGATTGCCATGCTGGGCAAGGGTCTTGGTCTGCCGATAACCGTCGAGGGCATCGAGACGAACGCCGTGCTCGAGCACCTTCGCGGCTACGGCGAATTGCGCGGACAGGGCTATCTCTAAGGCAAACCCAGTTCGGCAAGCGATACCAATACCTGGCTGGCCGAACTGGGCTTGCTCGGCCCGTCATCCGAAGCAGACCTCGGCAAAGACCAGCAGCAGGTTGTCGATCCCGCACAGGACGTTGAAGACCAACGCGCAGCGCAAGCCTGACACAACCGCACTGGACGGGTGAGGTATGAGCGCCCAGAGCCTTTCCCGGCGAGGCTGGGTCGCCTTGCCGGACAAGAAAGGCTTTCGACCAATATCTTGAGCACTTCCTCATCGAAAAACCGGTTTCCACTTTTTCGGGAAGTGCTCTAGATCGCGGCCCATGCGGATAGCGTTCACCAAGATGCATGGCCTGGGCAACGATTTCGTCGTGCTCGACGGGCGCGCTGAGGTGTTGCCCGCGTTCGACAGCGCCACCGCGGCTGCTATCGCCGATCGCCACACCGGCATCGGCTGCGATCAGCTGATCGTGCTTGAACCTTCGCAGACTGCCGATTTCCGCATGCGCATCTTCAACTCTGACGGAGGCGAGGTGGAGGCCTGCGGCAATGCCGCGCGCGCGGTCGGCCTGCTGCACGGCCAGCCTGCGCGGATCGAGACGTCGGGTGGATTGATTGCCACGAGCCCAGCAGACAGCAGCGTCTCGGTCGACATGGGCGTGCCTCGTTTCGGGTGGGATGAAATTCCGCTCGCCTATGCAATGGATACGCACGAAATGCCGCTCGCCTGGGAAGAACTGGTCAGGCCGATCGCGGTCAATGTCGGCAATCCGCATGCGGTGTTTTTCGTGCCCGATAGCGATGCAATCGATCTGGCGCGTCTCGGCCCGGTAGTGGAAATGGATCCGATCTTTCCCGATCGCATCAATGTCAACGTGGCAACGGTGGAGGACCGTTCGCGCATTCGCCTGCGCGTGTGGGAGCGCGGCGCGGGCCTGACGCTCGCCTGCGGTACCGGGGCTTGCGCCACGGCTGTCTCTGCAATCCGGCGCGGTCTTGCCGACAGCCCGGTTACGGTTCACCTGCCGGGCGGTTCGCTGGTCGTCGACTGGGGCGAAGACGACCGGATCGTCATGACCGGCCCTGCAACCGAGAGTTTTCGCGGCAGCTTCGATCCCGCCAACTATGGGATCAGCCAGTGAGCGCACAGGTGCTTTCGCTGGGATGCAGGCTCAACCTGTCCGAGGCCGAGGAAATGCGCGCGATGCTGTCTGCCGCGGATGATCTGGTGGTGGTCAACTCCTGCGCTGTGACATCGGAGGCCGTGCGCCAGACCCGCCAGACGATCCGCCGCGCCCGCCGCGCCCATCCAACGGCGCGACTGCTCGTTACCGGCTGCGCGGCCGAAGTCGAACGCAGCGCGATCGCGGCCATGCCCGAAGTCGATGGCGTGGTCGCCAACGATGCCAAGCTCGATCCGCGAAGCTGGAATGTCTCGCGCACCTTCGAACGCCCCAGAGCCCGCTATTCGCGCGCTTTCGTGCAGGTGCAGAATGGCTGCGACCATGGCTGCACCTTCTGCGTGATCCCCCAGGGCAGGGGTGCAAGTCGTTCACTCGCCGCGCCCGAGGTGTTGCGCGAGGTGGAACGCCATGTGGCGCTCGGCGTGAAGGAAGTGGTGCTGACCGGCGTCGACCTGACCAGTTGGGGCACGGACCTTCACGGTTCGCCAAGGCTCGGCGGGCTGTGCGAGGCAATCCTGACGGCGTTCCCCGCGCTTCCCCGACTGCGCTTGTCATCGATCGATGGCGCCGAGATCGACGATTCGTTATTCGGCCTGATCGCGCACGAGCCGCGAATGATGCCGCATGTCCACCTCTCGCTGCAATCGGGCGACGACATGATCCTGAAACGCATGAAGCGTCGCCACACGCGTGCGCAGGCCTTGCGACTGGTCGAGCGTCTGCGCACGCATCGGCCCGATCTCGCCATCGGAGCAGACCTGATCGCCGGGTTCCCGACCGAGGACGAGACGATGCACTCGAACAGCCTTGCGATCATCGCCGAACTCGGAATTGTTCACGGCCACGTCTTTGCCTTCTCGGCGCGTCCGGGCACGCCAGCCGGGAAGATGCCCCAAGTCGAACCGTTTCGCGTTAAGGCGCGCGCGGCGCAGCTTCGCGAGGCCGTGGCGCGTGAGCGGACGCTATGGCTGGGCTCGATGCTGGGCAAGCCGCTTGCCGTGCTCGGCGAGCGGGATGGCACCGGCCATGCTGAAAACTTTGCACCCGTGATCCTGCCAGAAAATTGCAGCGCCGGCGAAATGGTGACCGTGACCCCGCGCCGGATCATCGACGGCAGGCTGGCATGAGAGAAACAAACTGGTCAGACCGTCTGTTCGGCGGCTTTCGCAAGACCTCCGAACGACTGACCGACAATCTCGCCGGGATCGTCGCCAAGACGCGCCTTAGCAATGACCAACTGGACGACATCGAAGACGCCCTGATTGTCTCGGACCTCGGCCCCCGTGCTGCATCGCGGATCCGCGAGCGGCTCGCGGACGAGCGGTTCGGGCGCGATGCCGACCACCGCGCAATCATGGAAGTGGTTGCCCGCGAGATCGCCGATATCCTGCGGCCTGTCGCCAAGCCACTCGAAGTCGTTGCCTTTCCGCGCCCGCAAGTGATCCTCGTGATCGGCGTCAACGGTTCGGGCAAGACCACCACCATCGCCAAGCTCGCCCACCTTTTGCAGGAGCAGGACTATTCGGTGATGCTCGCTGCGGGAGACACGTTCCGCGCCGCCGCCATCGAACAGCTTGCAGTCTGGACAGACCGGCTCGGCGTGCCGCTTGTCCGGGGGGCTGAGCAGGGCGATCCGGCGAGCGTGGTGTTCGATGCGCTCAAGGCCGCAACCGACCAGGGCATCGATGCGTTGATCGTGGACACGGCTGGACGGCTTCAGAACAAGCGCGAGCTGATGGACGAACTGTCCAAGATCCGCCGAGTGCTCGGGCGCCTAAATCCCGAGGCCCCGCACGACGTGGTTCTGGTGCTCGATGCGACCAACGGACAGAACGCGCTCGCGCAAATCGAAGTGTTCAAGGAAGTGGCAGGTGTGACAGGCCTCATCATGACCAAGCTCGACGGCACCGCGCGCGGCGGCGTGCTGGTGGCAGCGGCAGAAAAATATGGCCTGCCGATCCACGCCATCGGCGTCGGCGAAACAATCGACGACCTGCGCCCCTTCGACCCCGACCTCGTCGCGCGGGTCATAGCAGGAGTGGCCTGATGGCCGAGGACAGCAAACCCCGGTCCGGGTGGATCAACCTCGCGGTCGACTACGGCCCGATCATCGTGTTTTTCGGGGTCTATCGCTATTTCTCGCCGAGCGACGCAACAGACGCGGTCGGCGAAGTCATGGCCGTGGTGCGCAGCACTGCCGCCTTCGTGCTGGCCTCGCTCGTCGCCATCGCCGTTTCGAAATGGAAGCTGGGGCACGTGTCGCCGATGCTGTGGCTCTCCACGGGGCTTATCGTTTTCTTCGGATCGCTGACGGTGATCTTCCAGGAATCGTTCTGGATCCAGATCAAGCCGACCGTGATATACCTGGTTTTCGGCCTGTCGCTGCTGATCGGCTGGCTGCGTGGCGTCTCGCTGGTCAAGCTGGTGTTTGGCACTGCCTTCGAAGGCCTGACCGAGCGCGGCTGGATGCTGCTTTCGCGCAACTGGGCGTTCTTCTTCCTGCTGCTCGCGGTGATGAACGAAGTGCTTCGCTCGATGTACAACGAGGCGAACGGCCAGTTCGGCACCTGGATCACGGCAAAGCTGTGGGTATTCCTGCCGCTGACCTTCCTGTTCACTTTCGCGCAGATCCCGATGCTGATGCGTAACGGCATGACGGAAGACGAGGCGGAAGAGGCGCTGAGCGAAATTCCTCCCAAGTAAACCTGCGGTAAAAGTGCAAAACCGCAGTTTGGCGGTGACACGAACCCGAATTTTCTGTCATTGTCCGCCATCCCTGCATTTCTCGCAGCGGACAAATGGCCGTGCGTGTTTCGCGCACGCGATAGAGGGGGATGAAATGGCAAAATTCTTTGGCAACCTGCATCTGGTGCTGGTGGTCGGGCTGATCGCCGCGATTGTAGTGATCGCCTGCTTCACCGGCTGGACGGGCGAAGGTGCGAAATCGGTAACGGACGACGTTTTCCGCTGGCTCCACGCGTTCTTCGGCATCCTGTGGATCGGCCTGCTTTACTATCTCAACTTCGTCCAGGTGCCGACCATGCCTTCGATCCCGGCAGAACAGACGGGCGCGATCAACAACCACATCGCGCCCAAGGTGTTCTTCTACTTCCGCTGGGCGGCGCTGATCACCGTAATCCTCGGCCTGCTGATCGCGTTCCATAACGGCTACGGCGCAAAGGCCCTGACCTTTGGCGGCGAAGGTTACGACGGAATCAACATGATTGGCCTTGGCATGTGGCTGGCGCTGATCATGGCGTTCAACGTGTGGTTCATCATCTGGCCCGCACAGCGCAAAATCCTGAACATCGTTCCGGGCGCCACCGACGAGGAGAAGGCCAAGCTGCGCCCGCGCGCTCTTGCCGCAAGCCGCACCAACCTGCTGCTCTCGCTGCCGATGCTTTACTGCATGGTCAGCGCCAACCTGGGCTGATTTCGAATTATTGCAGGGGGAGTTTCCGGCGGAAGCTCCCCACCCATCAGATCTCTACCTGACTGCCCAGTTCGACGACACGGTTGGTGGGCAAGCCGAAGAACTCCATCGCGCTTTCCGCGTTGCGCATCATCCAGCTGAACAGCTTTTCGCGCCATATCGCCATCCCCGGCTTGTCCGACGCGAGCAGCGTCTGGCGCGAGAGGAAGAAGCTGGTCTTCATCATCTCGAACGGCGCGCCGCACAGTTCGGTTCCTGCCAGAGCACCGGGAATGTCGGTCTCTTCCATGAAACCGTAACGCATCGTCATTCGATAGAAGCCCTCGCCCAACGCGGCGACCTCGATCCGATCCGGCCCCTCGACATAGGGCACGTCCTGCACGTCGATGGTGAGCACCACCACGCGCTCGTGCAGCACCTTGTTGTGCTTGATGTTGTGAAGCAGCGCCGAAGGCACGCCGACATTGCTCGATGCCATGAAGATCGCGGTTCCCGGCACGCGGGCGGCGCTGCCATGCGCGCTCTTGGCGAAGACATCGAGCGGCAGCGCGCTCTCGGTCATGCGTGCGCGCATCAGTTGGCGGCCCTTGCCCCAGGTGGTGAGCAGCGTGAAGATCGCCAGCCCCATCACCAGCGGGACCCAACCGCCATCGGGCACCTTGATGAGGTTTGCGCCCAGATAGGCCAAGTCTACGATGATGAATATCGCAACCAGCGGCAATGCCTTCCAGAGCGGCCAGTGCCACAGGCTGACAAGGACGGCGGCAAGCAGGATCGTGTCGATGAACATCGCTCCGGTAACCGCGATGCCATAGGCGGCCGCCAGCTTGCTCGACGAGCCGAAGAACAGCACCAGGACAATGACCATGATCATCAGGCCCCAGTTGATCACCGGGATATAAATCTGCCCGGCGGCCGAAGCGCTGGTGTGCTTGATCTGCATGCGCGGCAGGAAGCCGAGCTGGACGGCCTGCTGGGTGAGCGAGAAAGCGCCCGAAATCACCGCCTGGCTGGCGATGATGGTGGCGGCGAGCGCCAGGAAGATCACCGGTATTCGTACGATCTCCGGGATCATCAGGAAGAACGGGTCCTTGATGACTTCTGCCGCCCCGGCAGGATCGAGAGAGAGCACCATCGCGCCCTGCCCCATGTAGTTGAGCATGAGGGCGGGCAGCACGAAGGCCAGCCAGCTCACCCCGATCGGCTTGCGCCCGAAGTGGCCCATGTCGGCATAGAGCGCCTCAGCCCCGGTCACCGCCAGAACCACGCTACCCATGGCAATGAAGGCTCGAAATCCATCGGTAATGAAGAAGTTGACCGCATTGAGCGGGTTGATCGTTTCCAGGATGACATGCGGCATGGCCACCAGATGCATCACCCCCATCACCGCAATTGCGAGGAAATAGACCAGCATGATCGGCCCGAACAGGTTGCCGACCTTCGCCGTGCCGCGCGCCTGAATCGCGAACAGGCCGAACAGGATCGCTACGGCAATCGGCACGATCCAGTCCTTGAAACCCGGATGGACGTATTGCAGGCCCTCTGTCGCCGAAAGCACCGACATCGCCGGCGTTATCATCGAATCGCCATAGAACAGCGCGGTGGCGAATACGCCCAGCAACACGAACGGGGCGGTCCACAATGCGCCTTCGGACTTGCGGTTGATGAGCGCCAGCAGGGCCAGGCTGCCGCCCTCGCCCTTGTTGTCGGCCTTCATGATCGTGAGCACGTACTTGAACGTCACCACGATCATCATCGACCAGAACACCAGGCTCAGCACGCCATGGATATGGACGGGATCGACCTGGATGCCGGGCGCGCCGTGGTGTGAGGCAAAGGTTTCGCGAAACGCATAGATCGGGCTGGTGCCTATATCGCCGAACACGATGCCGATGGCCCCAACCGCCAGCTTCGCAATGCTGCCGGTTGGGGAGTGATCCTGCATGGAATGTTGGGCAGCAGGCTCGTCCGCCGGAACAGAATCACTCATTGATGTGCCCTATCACTGGCCCCACCCGTGAGCCGACAAAGGCGAGCCGCATAGACCGTTTGGGCAGAGGCGGCAACGGGAGTCATCGGCCTGTCGCTTCTCTGTCCTGAGCGGCGATCACGAGATCGAGTCGCGCCAGCTGCTTGGCGAGCACGGAGCGCCACGGGGCTTCGCCGGGACTGCGTTCGAGCAGGTCCGCCCAGATCGAGCGCGCTTCACCGAAACGACCCGATTGTGCAAGCGCCAGGCTAAGGAAATAGGGCGGGCCGGGACTGTCTGGCGCAGCCTGCGCGGCGCGCTGGTAGGCGTGGAGCGAGGCTGGCGTCAGCAGTCCTTCGCCATGAGCTACCAGTGCATTGCCGAGCGCCAGCCAAGCCTGCGCATTGTTGGGATTGTCGTCGAGCGCACCGAGCAGCACTTTGGCGGCGTCGGCATGCTGGCCATTGCGGGTCATGGCGTCGGCGATGACGATCCACTGATTGGTGGGCGGAATGTCGCTCTTGTCGAGCAGGCCGCGCATCAATATCGAGGAGCCGGGATCAAGGTCAAGTTGTTGTGCAACCTGCCTGGGCGCGCCGGGCTGGCCGGGCCTTGCCTGCGTGGCATAACCAGCAAGCCCCAGTAGCAATGCCGCGCCCAGCATCGTCCACCTGCTTCGCGGGACCTTGAGCCAAAAGGCTAGCGCGACGAACGCCGCCAGCGCCAGCAGGCAGACGGCACCCCAGGTCATGGCGCGTCTCCCTTGCGCAAGCGGCGGCGCAGCAGCAGCACGACGAAAGCGATCAGGACCAGCGGCAGCGCGAACAGTGGCCAGGTCATGCCCGTCAGGCGCGGGGAATAGCTTACATAGTCGCCGTAACGCTCTACCAGCCACGCCCGGACCGCTTCGGGATCTTCACCTGCGGCAATGCGCAGGCGCACCTGGCTGCGCATGTCTCCGGCCATCGGCGCGTCCGAATCGGCGATCGACTGGCTCTGGCACTTGAGGCAACGCAGCGTCTCCATCAGCGCCTGGGCGCGCGCCTCCTGCTCGGGATCGTCGAGCTGGCGATAGGCGAAAGGCGCAGGCGGCATGGAATCCTGCGCCATTGCCGGCGCGGCAAGCCAAAATGCCAGCAGACAGGCCAGCCATTTCATTGCGCCGCCTCCCTCAGCTTCTCGCGGATCAGCGACAGGTCTTCTGCGCGGATCACGCCGATATGCTGGTAGCGGATCACGCCCCTGCCATCGATCACGAAACTCTCGGGCACGCCCGAAGAGCCAATTGCAAGCTGCACCGCGCTGACATCGTCCTTGCCGATGCGAGCGAAGGGATTGCCGTTGCGAACGAGGAAATCGGTTAGCTCCTCTCGGCGATCGCGAATGGCGATGCCATCGATCGCGATGTCTTCGTCGCTAAGGGTCTTCAGCTGTGGTGCCTCGATCGCGCAGGGAACGCACCAGCTCGCGAAAATGTTGAGCAAGCGTGGCTTGTCGCCAACGAAGTCGGAAGATGCAAGGCCAGGCCGATCAGCGACGGCAGGTTCCAGCGCAAAGACCGGCAGCCGCTTGCCCACCATCGCGCTTTCAACCTCGGTCGAACCGGGCCGGGTAAGGCCATGGATCACCAGCGCGAGGAAGCCTGCGAACGCGATCAGCGGCATCCACAAGGCCCATGGCGATACGCGCCGCGGCTCTGCTGGTGGCAGCACGCTCATCTGCCCATGTCCTCGCGCCGCATGACGATGCGACGCCGGGCCAAGGCGCGCCGCAAGTCGAAGGCCACGCGGCCCATGAGCGCCAGCAAGCCGCCAAGTGCGATCAGCACGCCGCCAAGCCAGATCAGGGTAACGAACGGCTTCCACCAAAGCCGTAATTGCCAGCGCCCACCTTCCGCCGCCTCGCCCAGCACCGCGTAAAGCTGCCCGAAGCGATGCGTGACCAGTGCGGCCTCAGATGTTTGCTGTGGCGGCGACCAGAAGCTGCGCGCCTGCGGGCGGACCGAAACGGGCGCATTGTCACCGTAAACAGCCGTCATGTCGGCCTCCAGCGCGGTCCAGTTCGGCCCGGCGACCGGTTCGACTCTGCGAAGGACGACGCGCCAAGGCCCGACTTCGACCATGTCGCCTGCCCGTGCCGCCACCAGCTTCTCGACCGAAAACGCGCTCTCGCAGGCCATACCGGCAAGCGCCACCGCGACGCCGAAATGGGCGAGCACCATGCCCCAGACCGCAAGCGGCGTGCGGCGAAGCTCGCGGCCCCGCAACGGCATTACGCTGGCAACGGCAAGTCCGCCTGCCAGCACGAAGCCGATCAGCGCCAGCCCTCCACCGCCACCCAGCAGGACAAAGGCCAGCAACGCGGCTGCCATGCCCAGCGCCGCCAGGATGAGCGGTCTGTCGAGTCGGCCCACATTGTCCTGCCTCCAGCGCAGCAACGGCCCTGCCATCATCACCAGCGCCATGGGCACGAAAAACACCGCGCTCACCGGGTTGAAATAGGGCGGGCCGACCGAGACCCGCGTGTCGAAGGCCTCCGTCACCAGCGGATAAAGCGTTCCGAACAGGACGACACCAAGG
>CAMDQY010000043.1 GCA_945906005.1 Novosphingobium sp. Chol11
ATTGTTTCGTAAAAACCCCCTGATCGTGATGAATGATGGGCCATTTGCGCAATACAGAACGTGGGCGCAGAGGTTTTTTTAATAAATTATATTCAATATTATATTGAATTTTACATAATTATACAATAATGTGAAGGAGAGAGAGCATGTCATTTTTAAATGAAAAGAATATTGTCAGGATTGGGATCCTGTCATCCATCATGGCGTCAACCTGCCTGGCGCAACCCGCCTTTGCGCAGGCCGCCGGCAGTGACGACGAAGCGGCATCGAGCACCTCGGCGGGAATCAAGGACATTGTCGTAACCGCCCGCAAGCGCGCGGAGAATATCCAGGACACGCCGATCGCGATTTCCGCCCTCAGTTCCGAGACGCTCGAAGAAGCGCAGTTGACGTCGGTCAGCGATCTGGAAAAGGCCGTACCGAGTCTCGTAACCTACCAGTCGGGCGGCTTGATCGGCACGCCGATCTTCGCGTTGCGCGGTGTCTCGACAACAGACTTCATCCCCACCAACGAAAACCCGGTCGCGCTGTATGTCGATGGGGTCTATGTGGCGCGCCAGCAGGGCGCTATGTTCGGGCTTGAGGACCTGGCGCGGGTCGAGGTGCTGCGCGGCCCGCAGGGCACCCTGAACGGCAGGAACGCGACCGCCGGTTCAATCTCCCTCTACACCAGGAACCCCGAACCGGATTTCGGAATTTCCCAGAAGCTGGCCTATGGCTCATTCCAGGATTTCACGAGCGCGACGACAGTTAATCTCGGCAATCTGGGCAACAGCGGTCTCTCCGCTCGCGCTTCGATTTATCACAATGACCGGAACGGCTACGTTCACAACCTTGCGACAACTGACAAGAGCAGATGGCCTGGTGCTTTGAAGGAAGACGCTTATTTTGCTGCCTTGCGCGGCCAGTGGGGCAGCTTCACCGTCGATTACAAATACGACTACGACAAGAAGTCCGGTCTAGGCCCGGCATATCAGCTTCATACGCTTGCAGCGAATTATGCAGCCTTTCTCGAGACCTACAATCCAGGTGTCCAGTTTGTCGAGCCCAAGTACAAAGGAGTGCGTAATTTTACGCAACTTCATCCCAGCAAGGACATCTCGCAGGGGCACAGCCTGAACGCGGTTCTGGAGATCAGCCCGAGCGTGACGCTGAAGTCGATCACTGGCAAACGGACCATCAAGACCCGCTACCAGAGCATCCTCGCGCCAGTGCCGGTAGGTACGGTGGGCAATGTCGCGATCAGCGCGGCCGGACCATTCTCGATCCAGCCGGTACGGTTAAGCGACATCGAGCAAATCAATATCCGGCAAAAGCAGTTCAGCCAGGAAATCCAGCTGCTGGGCAAGCTGGATCGCCTCTCGTATGTCGTGGGCCTCTATTATTTCCGGGAACGCGCCAAGCAGGATTATGGCACCACCGGCTCGGTCACCCTGGCACCGCTGAGCGCCACGCAAGGCCTGTTCGGAGCAGCCCGCGCCACCTTCCTGGAATTCAACAATGTCTCCGTTTCAAAGGCCGCATTCGGCCAGGTAACCTATACGCCGGCGCTGTTGGACGACAGGATGGAACTGACAGCGGGACTGCGCTATACCGACGACAAGAAGCACCTGATCCAGACCAGACCGGCACCCGGAACTGCACTGGTGCCAATACCTCGCGATGTCCGCCGCTCGGACAACAACCTGAGCGCGGAAGGCACGATCAAGGTCAAATGGACGTCCGACCTGATGACCTATTTCCGTGTCGCCCAGGCCTACAAGGCCGGCGGCATCAGCCCGCGGGATACAACCTTCTCGCCAAACGGTTATGCCCCTGAAAAAGTGATTTCATACGAACTGGGCATCAAGGCTGACCTGCTGGACCGGAAGCTGCGCGTCAATGCCAACGTCTATCAGAGCGATTTCGATAATATCCAGATCGTCCAGACATTCAGTGCTGCACAGGGATGTCAGTCCTCCGCCGTGTGCAGCACGACAGTCGCCGACGGCAAGGCGCGATACCGTGGCTTCGAAGCCGAAGTGATCGCCGTGCCAGTTCCCAACCTCGAAATCAGCGGTTCGGTCGGTTACGTCGATCCGGTGTGGAAGCGCCTGTTGGCAAACCCTAGCGAAACCAGCGACATCTCTCGTGAACCCGGCGTTGTCTTTGGATCTCTCGCGAAATGGACTGCATCGGGTGCCGCCAAATACACCATCCCGCTTTCGTTCGCGAACCTGACGCTGCGCGGCTCGGTGAATTATCATTCCGAGCGCTACTTCACGAGCCGGATCACGGCCACCAACGAGGCCGAATCGATGAAGGATCCGGGCTACACCAACTTTTCGGCGCAGATCATCCTGTCCGACATCGACATATCCCCGGCGAAACTCAAGTTGGCCATCTATGGTGACAATCTGAGCAACAAACACCCGGTCATTCAGGCCATCGATGCCACGGTTTTCAGAGGCCGTTCCTATGGTCAGGGACGCTCGTTCGGTGTCAGCCTGAAGGCCGAATACTGATCCAGCGAGAGGTGGAGCGGCTGCAAGGGTCGCTCCACCTCACGACCCATGCGTCAAATATGGCCGTCGATCATCAGAAGCCGCAACCGGAAGGGGGCCGAGCCATGCCTGCCAATACGCCAACCGAACAACAAATGGTCAGTGCAGCAGAACAACGAGAAAACGCGCGTCTGGTGACCGACCATATCTCGGGTCATCACGGCGGAGAGGGCAACACAAAGTACGACGACCTTTTTGCGCCTGACGTGCGAATTTTTCTCGATTCTCGCGAAGACTATCCGATCGGAGAAATTACGGCCGTCGGCCTCGATGCGCTCAGGAAAAATACCGCCGATCTGAAGAACGTCGGGTTCACCTATGAGATCGAGGTCCATAGCGTCTACACCTGCGGGCCGGTCGTGGTCGTATGCCGCACCGACACACGCAAGGAAGAGGGCAAGCCTGACAAGCCGGTTCCGGCGGTGGGCGTTTTCGCTCTGAAAAATGGGAAAGTCGTTGAGTGGAGCGACTATTATCGATGATTGCCCTCGATCCGGCCAAGCGACCGGATTGACCCGCCAGCCGCCAGGTGCCTAGTTCCGAAACCGATCGGGAAACTGGCACCGACAAGGGAGTGATTTTTTTGGCGGCAACAAATGGGTATCTCGAAGAGATCCGCCTGCATTGGCGGCCGCTGCTTGCCGCAATGCTTGGCCTTAGCGCGGGCGTTGGCGTAGCCATCTATCCGCAAAGCATCCTGGCACCATATATGCTGGCGGAGTTTGGCTGGACCAAAGCACAGTTCGCCATGTTCGGCACGATGTCGCTGCTGGGGCTGCTGTTCTTCCCGATCGCAGGACGGCTGATCGATGTCTTCGGCACCCGCCGCATTATCCTGCCAGGGATCATCGCCTATCCGCTCACCTGGCTGTGCTTCGCCTGGATGGATGGCAGCGTGCGCATGTACCTTGGGCTGATCGTTCTGCAGCTCTTTATCGGCGCACTCACCACCTCGGTGATCTACAGCAAGATCGTTGCCGAAACCTTCGCGCGATCACGGGGTCTTGCGCTCTCGATCATGATGTCGGGACCAGCCATAGTTGGCGCGGTTCTTTCCCCGGTGCTGACCCGCTATGTCGAACAGGCAGGCTGGCGATCGGGCTATGTCGCCGTTTCGGTATTCATTGCCTTGCTGGGTCTCGCTGGCTTTCTGCTGCTTCCAAAATCCAAGCTGCAATTCCGCGATGAGCGAGTGCGCATGAAGAGAACTCTGGCTGACTACAGGCAGGTCTTTTCCCATCCCGCGTTCTGGATCCTGTTCGGCGGTCTGGCGCTTTGCAATATTCCGACCGCGATCCACACCTCGCAGATGTCGCTGATGCTGCTCGACCGGGGGCTCGGCCCCGAAACCGCGGCCTTGGCCGTTTCGGTTTTCGCGATCGGCGTAATCGTTGGCCGCTTTATTTCCGGGATTGCGCTCGACCATCTTGCGCCCGAGCTGGTCGCCGCATTTTCCATGTCCTTGCCAGCCTTGGGGCTGCTTCTGCTGGCACTGGATATGCAGATTGCGCCTGTCGTCGTCTGCTCGATGTTGCTCGTCGGACTATCGCAAGGGGCGGAAGGCGATATCGGCGCCTATCTGACGATCAAGTACTTCGATGTGAAAATCTATGGAACGGTGTTCAGCATGGTCGTCTCGAACACGGTGATAGCCATGGCGGTTGGTGCAACAATCCTGAGCGTGACGCTCGAAAGGACGGGGAACTTCACCCTGTACCTTTTCATCGGCACTTGCTCGATCCTGGCCGGAAGTCTGGTTCTGCTGCTGCTCAGGACGCTCAAGCCTGCGCCAGTGGCTGCCCGTCTCTACAATGCCTGATTCCGCCGATTGAAGCGGCATCCCGGAATGCTTGTCATTCCAATCAGGCTGCGTTCAATCCGCCATTGATGCTGATGATCTGTCCGGTCAGGTGGGCGGCATCGTCGCTGCACAAGAACATGGCCATCGCCGCGATTTCACTTGGCGCAGGCAGTCCCAGCCTGGCGCGCGATGTCGCCTTGGCGATGCGTGCCGCGTGCGGGCCGGTCGACATCGCGTCGCGCAGCTCCGGCGTATCGACATAGGTCGGCGCGATACAATTGCAGCGGATATTGTCTGCCGAAACTTCCAGCGCGATCGAGCGCATGAACATCATGACGGCGGCGCGGGTCGTGCCGACCATCGACTGGTTGGGGGCCGCCACCTTGCCCGCATCCGACGGAAACGCCACGATAGAGCCGCCGCCAGATCGTCTGAGAGCCGGAATAGCGGCATGCGCAAGATACATCGGCGCGCACACCGCCTGTTTCATCAGCATTTCATAGAGGGCCGGATCGGTTCGCTCGAACGCACCCTGCAAACCGGCCATGGGGCTGAGCGCACAATGGATAACATGATCGAGCCTGCCGAAGCTTTCCTCGGATTGCGCGACGAGGCGCTCGCACTCGGCCAAGCTGCTGACGTCGCCGGCAGCGGCGATGATCCGGGCATGCACTCCATCGCCAACACCTGAGGCCAGTTGCCTGACGGCGGCCTCACACCGGGACTGATCGCGGCTATTGACGACAACCGATCCGCCGTCGGCGAGGAATTGCCGGCAGCATTCCATTCCGATGGTCCCGACGCCGCCGGTCACCAGCGCCACCTTGCCTGCAAAACGCGTCATGCCCGCGCCTGCGTCAGTTGACGGTCCCAGACAGCTTCAGCGCCTCGATTGCATCCCACTCGAACCCCAGTTCCATCAGCACCGTCTCGGTATGCTCGCCATGCTGCGGCGCACGACTTACCGTCAGGTGCTCGCCATCGACCTGCGCCGGGCTGGCGGTCAGATGGTAACTGGCGACCTCACTCTCGACCTGCGTGACGAAGCCGTTGGCCTGAACCTGCGGATCGTGGAACGCCTCGCGCGCGTTCTGGACCACCGCCCATGGGACCGGGCATTTCTGGAACAGCGGCAGCCACTCTGCCAGATCGCGCGCGGCGAAAGCCTGGTCGAGCGCGACAATGCATTCACGAACGTTCTTGAGGCGCAGTTCGCCGGTGATGAAGCGCGGGTCTTCCGGTAGGCCCGGCACTCCCAGTATAGCGCACAGTTCGCCGAAGTTCTTTTCCGTCTGGATACCCGACAGGTAAATCTCACGCCCGTCGCGGGTCTTGAACGCGGTAACCAGCGGGTTGGGCTGATTGGCGTGATTATAGCGCGGGATCGTATCGACATCATAAAGCTGGCTGGCGACAATGGCCGGGCCGAACATCCAGACACCTGTGGACAGCAGCGAAACGTCGATCACTCCGCCCTCACCCGTGTTTGACCGGCGATACAGTGCAGCGCAGATCGCTCCCGCCAGATTGGCGCCCGATGCCACGTCTCCCATTGCCGGGCCGGGCTGCGGGACGAATTCACCCGATACCGAACTGGCGGCGTGGGCAATCCCCGAACGCGCCCAGAAGTCGGTATGATCGAAGCCGCCTGCGTCCTTTTCCGGGCCTTCGGGGCCATGCCCGCTGGCGCGGGCATAGATCAGGCGCGGATTGATCGCGCGGACCTCGTCGACGTCGATCCCGAACCGCTTGCGCGCGCCGGGCAGCAGGTTGACGACAAATACGTCGGCTTCCTCGAGCAGGCGCTTCATCACCGCCTTGCTCGCATCCGACGCGACATCCAGCCCGATGCATCGCTTGCCGCGATTGAGCTGCTCCCACATCATCGCGACCGGCACGTCCTTGTCAGGCAGGCCGCCGATCACCTTCTTGCCCATCATCGGATCGGCCTTGTCGGGCGGGACGATCTTGATCACGTCCGCGCCCCAGTCCGCGAGCACCGCCGCACAGGCGGGCGCAAAGGCATACATGGACAGTTCAACGACTTTCACGCCACTGAGCAAGTTATAAGGCAACTTGTCGCTCCCAAACGATTTTTTGCTTATCTATTTCCCGACAATAGCATGCACGACGTAAACGTCGCCGCGCCGCTACTTACGACTGCCACTTTGGGGCGCGTTGGAACCTGACAGGCATTCGCCTCACCGCGCAGTTGCAAGCAAGCCTGGTGCAACTGGCCGAAGCCATGCAGCCGCCCGCCAGATAGCTGCCCGCCACCGGTGTTCATCGGCAATTCGCCGGTCAGGCCTATCCGCTCGCCGCCTTCCAGGAATTCGCCAGCCTTCAGCTTAGGACAAAGCCCAAGCACTTCGAGCCAGATAACGGCCAAGATCGAGAAGCCGTCGTACAGTTCCGCCAATCCGACATCGCTGGCACCGAGCCTTGTGCGCGACCACATCATGTCCGCACAGGCCTGAAAGCCCGCTGCCGAGCCGATTGCTTCGACCTTGATCGCGCGGGTCCGGTCAATGTCCGGGCTGTCGGCTCGCGAGACGATGAATGCGATCGAGCCGTCGACAGGCACATCGCAATCATAGAGGCACAACGGATCGGAGATCATCCGGGCCTCCAGATAGTCGTCGAGGGTCATTGTGGTGCGGTAAGCCGCACGCGGGCTTAAAGCTGCATGCGCGCGCGCGACCACCGCGATCTGGCCGATCTGCACGCGCGTGGCTCCGCTCTCGTGCATGTAGCGTTGCATCTGCATCGCGCCATAGGTGGAATAGCCGCCACCGTAGGGATCGATCCACTGGCTCATCTCGCGCACGACCCCGCTGCGCATCGTGGCGGAGCGGCCTCCGAGTTCTGCTTGCGCGGTAGATTCCCAAACTGTGCGGAAGCACAAGACGTGGTTGGCCAATCCACCAGCAACCGCCAGCATGGCGTTGATCACGGAACCCAGTTGTCCCGGCAGCTCCGATCCACCCGTATGCCAGCGGGTCATCAGACCCAGCATCGAGCGCACATCCTCGACCCCTGCCCCGCTGATGCCCGGTGTCGATCCTGTGGCACCCGGATAGGTCGCGATCCCGTCGATCTGGTCCGGCGTCAGGCCAGCGTCGGCAATGGCAGCAAGGCAGGCGTCAGCCGTCAGCGACCATGGATCGCGGCCGAGACGGCGGCCCACGTTAGACGCACCGATGCCGCTGATCAGAACCTCATCCTCCATCATGGCCGGAACACCGGGAGCCAGGTCTCACCTACATGATCGAACTCGGCCGATACCGACATGCCGATCCAGACTTCCTCCGGCGCGCAGCCGACAATATTGGTGGTGATGCGCAGGCCCTCCTGCTCCTCCAGCTCGACTTCGGCTATGACATATGGCGGCGGCATGCTCGGGAACCATGTGTAGCGGTTGATGGTGAAGGCATGGACAAACCCGCGCCCGGACACCGCCTCAAAGGCGATCTCCTGTCCCCGACACTTCGGGCAAACTGGCCGCGGTGGATGCAAGCGCCAGCCGCAGCCTTGGCAGGTCGCAATCCGCACCTTGCCATCCGCTCCTGATCGCCAATAGTCACCCGTGCGCCTCGTCAGCGGCGGCTCCGGCCTTACCAGTTCACTCACGTGCCCCATCCCCCTCGCGCCGTGGCTCAGGCAGTCATGCCATCTAGGGGGATATTATAGAGCTTCGCAGCGTTCAGTCCGAAGACCTTCTTGCGCTCCTCCGGAGTGAATCCGGTCGCTGCATCAGCAATGAATTCGAGCGGGTCGGGATAGACGCAAGTCGGATGCGGAAAGTCGGTTTCATAAAGAATGTTGTCAATGCCAAGGAGCCTCGACGCTTCGGGCAGCATACGCTTGTCGAACCACGTGCAGGCATAGATCTGGCGCTGAAACAATTCGAACAGCGGAACCTGATAGTCGATCCCCTGATCCTGCATCTGATATTCGAGCGATTCGAGCATGAAAGGGATCCATGTGACCCCGCTCTCGACCGAAACGATCTTGAGCTTGGGAAACTTTTCGAGAAACCGCGACAGCAGGATGTTGGACAATATCTGGAAATTGGTCAGCGGCATCTGGGAGGAGCCGAACGCCATTTTCAACCGCAGGTCGTCGGTCGGCCAGCTGCCCTTGCCGTACCAGTCGGTATTTTCCATGCCGCCGCCGATGTGGAAATTCACTGGCAGATCGTAGTCGGAGCACAGCTCCCACAACGGCGTCCAATGATCGTCGCCGAGTACGGGATAGCCTTGCGCCTCGGGCATCGAATTGAGGTTGATGCCGCGCAGACCCATCGCCCGGCACCGCTCGGCCTCGGCGACGCTCGCCTTGATGTCCCACCACGGCAGCAAGGCCATCGGAAATATCCGGTCGCCCGAATCTGACTGGATTTCCGCGCTGGCATCGTTGAATATCTGGGTCGTGACGAGCCGCAGGTCGGGATCGACGCCCATCGACTTTTGGTTTCCGAAGCCAAGCAGATTGGGATAGGCGACCTGCGCGGAAATACCCGCATCGTCCATGAACGCCAGCCGCGAAGGCACACTGAAGGCCCCTTCGAAGATATCGTCGATCTTCATCTTCGTAAGCTCGAACCCGAACGACTTGGTTCCGTCCTTGCGGATGCAGCAGGATGTTTGCGCCGGCCCCATGCGCTGGTCACCATCGATGTACCAGGCCAGTTCCCCGTTCACTTCCTTCACCTGCGGGACCCGGTCACGGTAGCTCGCGCTGGCACGCGAGGTCCACAGGTCGTGAACCTCGGTGATGTGGGTGTCGGCATCGATGACATGGATGCCCTGCAGGGCTTGCGGCTTCACCGGCATATTCATTTGTTGATCTCCATTCAGGCTCGAAAAATTTGCGGAATTGCGTCACCTGTGTCAAATGCATTTTGATTACAGGATCGATGATTTTGGCTCATATTGAAATTCGCAAGTTGCGCCATGTGGCAGCCCTTGCCCGCACCGAAAGTTTCATCAGGGCGGCTGAGGAGCTGAATCTCACCCAGTCGGCGCTCACGCGCAGTATTCAATCGATCGAGGCCCAAATCGGCGTCCGGCTGTTCGATCGGGACCGCTCTGGTGTGCATCTCACTGCGGTCGGCCGTGAATTCCTCAAACGCTCGCAATCCATACTCATCGAGACGGATGACCTGGCCCGGATCATGATGCGCATGGGTAAGGGTGAAATTGGGCAAATCTCATTCGGGCTAAGCGCCCTTCCCGCGAAGCTCTATCTCAAAGCGATCGTGATTGATTTGCTGCAATCCAAGTCGGAATTGCACTGCTCCATCGCAGTTCGAGACCCTGACGAACTGCTTGAGCTGCTCGAATCCGACAAAATCGAATTCTTCCTTGGCTCTCACGTTCCGCTTACGCGCGATGCCTCGCTGGAAGTCACGGAGCTGGCAGAGATCAAGACGACATGCATGGTCAGATTGGGTCACCCGCTGCTGAAGCGCAGTTCGGTGGCGAACAAGGATCTCAGGCCCTACCCCATTCTCTTGAGCCTGTTCGAGCCTGGGGCCAGAGCGCCGAATACATTCATGCAAGAACACCCGCTCATCGTTTCGAGCGACGATTACAGCGCCATGATGCAGATCACTGTGGAAAGCGATGCGATCCTGCTGACTTCAAACCTTCCCAATTCAGAGCATCGCCTTCACCCTGAGCTTGTCCCGCTGGCGATGAAGACCCCGATCGAAACTGAGCGTATGACCCTCAAATCGGCCAAGCTCGCACGCCGAACGCTTTCCCCTTTGGCGCAAGAGATTCTGGATGAGCTCACATTGAGATGCTCTGCCAAGACCAATCCGGTCAAGCTTGCCGATCCCTAAGACGCACCGCACCCACCGGTCCAATTATCATCCTACATTTCATGAAATGCATTGGACAGGGCAAGCTGCGTCAACCAACGCTCCGTCAACATAATTGACATGCCCGTTCCGAAGCATTTTGAGATTTTGCGCGAACTATGAACCCAACGACAATCAATGAGATCCCTCAGGAAATCACGGACATTTCGCCGATCTGGCTGTCAGAAGCGGTATCTTCCGTATACCCGGGAATTGAGGTTTCGGCTGTAACTGCCGATCCTCTCCACCTTGGAACGGCGTCAACCTGGCGGCTGCACCTGACCTATGCACAAGGTTCGTCGCAGGGGCCTGATACCTTGTGCATCAAGTCTGACTTCGGCCTGGCGCACAAGGATTACCTCGCTCAAAGCGGCCTCTACCGGAAAGAAGCCAGCGTCTATCTCGACATTCTCCCACAGACGTCCGCGCGGACCCCGGTCTGTCTTGCTGCGGGCTACAATGACGCAGGGCGCGGCTTCATGCTGATGCACGACCTAGCTGCCGATGGCGGGCATTTTTGCGATCCCGTTGCATCGCTGACGGTCGAGCAAGTCGCGATCGGCGTTGCGCAACTTGCCGAATTGCACGCCGAGACATGGAATGCGCCTTACGTGGATGCTCCCGAATGGATGCACCACGCTTGTCCGTTGAGCCGGGACGACCCCTTCTGGGACACAATCTTCGCGCGCTACTCCGAACTTCTCAGCAATCCGCATGCGGGCGCCATGCCTTATCAGTTTCGCGATCCCGAGGTGGTCCACCGCGCGTTCAATCGCCTTCGCCAGCATGACGACAAGACAGCGCGCAGCCTGATTCACGGCGACGCTCATGTCGGAAACTTCTTCGTCGATGGAAGCGATATTCCCGGCATGGCTGATTTTCAGTGTGTTCAGCGCGGTGCAGTCACGCATGACCTGGCGATGTTTATCGGATCGTCGCTCGACATTGGCGACCGCCGAAGCAACGAAGAAGCGCTGCTGCGCCAATATCTGGAGTGCCTTTCGCAGCTCGGAGTCTCGCCGCCCGAATACGACGAGCTTTGGCTCGGATACCGGCAGCACTACCTGTATTCGTTGTTCGTCTGGGTTTCGACGACCGACGGCTACCAGCCGCTTCCGCATCTGGTGACCAACGTATTCCGCTACGGCATGGCGGCGCTGGATCTGGATTCGCTTGGCGCCATCGGCTGATCTCGTTTCGAGCGACTGTCAGGCTGAAAATCCGAAAATGATTTCTGGAAGGAACGTGCAATGAAGGCTGCGGTGCTGCGCTCGGTTGGGAGCCTGCAAATCGAGACCCTGATGCTCGACGGTCCGCGTGCCGAAGAGATCCGCATTCGCGTCATGGCGAGCGGCCTGTGCCACAGCGACTATCACTTCATTACCGGCGACCTTCCGATGATGATGCCCGCCCTGCTCGGACACGAGGCGGCTGGCGTGGTCGAGGCGATCGGGGAAGACGTGGTCGGTATCGCGCCAGGTGATTTCGTGGTGACCTGCGTCTCGGCATACTGCGGCGCGTGCCGGGAATGCCAGTGCGGCCACAATCACCGATGCGAACAGCGACCCGGACTGGCGCTCGACAGGCCGTCCAAATCGCGCCTGACAGACAGTGACGGAAATCCTGTCTACCAGTTTGCCAATCTCGGGGCTTTTGCCGAAGAGATGGTCGTACACCATCGAGCCGTCGTGAAAATATCCGAGGCTGTCCCGCCGGCGGCGGCTGCCTTGCTCGGCTGCGGAGTTCTGACCGGAATCGGTTCAGTTCTCAATGCGGCGAAGGTGCCCGCTGGCTCGACAGTGGCCGTAATCGGCTGCGGCGGCGTGGGTCTGAACGTTATTCAGGGCGCGCGCATCGCCGGTGCGGAACGGATCATCGCAATCGATCTGTCGACCGCGAAGCTGGACCTAGCAAGGACGTTCGGCGCAACGGACACGGTCGTCGGAGGGCCGGAAGCCGTTGCGCAAGTTCTTGAGATGACCAGTGGCGGCGTAGACTTCGCCTTCGAGGCGATTGGGTTGCCACAGACGATGCACGATTCATGTGCAATGCTCAGGAGTGGGGGTACCGCTACGCTGCTTGGTGTCGCGTCAGCCGGGGCGAATCTGGCCATTCCGGTAATGATGTTCGCCGCCAAGGAAATTCGCGTTATCGGCTCGAAGATGGGCAGTTCGCCATTTCAGATCCTACTGCCGCAACTGGCGCAATTCTATTTGCGCGGCGAGCTGATGCTGGACGAACTGGTCTCGCAATGCATTTCCCTCGACGAGATCAACGAGGGCTATGCACGGGTGGCTACCGGCAACGTCGCCCGGAATGTTATCGTCTTTTAGGGAACTTCATTCTTGAGCAGGCTGGTGAGTGCAGCCACGCGCTAACTATGTTTGATCGGGGACGGCACACCCGGTCCGTCGGAAAAGATTCGCACGACCTCGCGCGAACTGATCACCCATCCGTCAGCGATCCTCTCGACGCTATCGCGATACTGGATCCCCATGACCATAAGGCCCCCGCCGTTTTCGGGCTTATGCACATGGTAGGCGACCGCGTAGCTCCAGACATGTCCCTCATCGCCTTCAATCGAGACATACTGGTTGAGGATCGAATGCATCGTCGCGCTGAAATTGCGCAAGCCGTCAAGGAGGCGCCCGAGATAATCACTGGCGGTCCCTGAAGATAGGGTTCCCTTCATGGGAGCGGCTGGATCGAACAAGCTGCGCAGCATATCCTCGTTCAGCGAATCGACCGCCAAGGCATATGTCTTGCAAAGCCGCGCGGCGGCATGCTCGTCGCGAATTTCCTGTTCGCTGGCTGGATTGATCGGTCCGCGCATCGTCGAAAGTTCGCCTTCCATAAATGGCCTCATGCCGCTTCCCTCCGCTTGTTGTCCTGCCCCCGCCAACCACCGTACCATCCGGTTATCTAGTGGCATCACGGCGGGCAGAGCCATCATCCACAGGCTGGACCTGCGATCGAACACGCCGTCGATGCCGCACTTGTCACTGCGAGACTTGGTCATGCGCAATGTGGCCTTTCGCCGACTGGGCAGACAGATGCGAAATCGACGACGGCTGCATCATTTTGGCTACGCCCGATTGATCGGCCAGACTGGCCAGTGATAGGCGGCGAAGTGGAACTCGCCGTCACGCAGCTGTTTCATGAACAGGAAATCACCCTTGTAGCCGCGGTGATTTTCTGGCCCGAAATCGATATATGTTCGCGGGCCGCCGATCAGGCTGGGCATCATCTTGATCCGCTCCAGCCCCTGCACAATGCCTTCGCCAGTCAGGATCGTGGCATTGATGATGGCTTCCGAGACGCTGCGCCCCTGATCGTAAAGCAGGGCCGTCATCGTCTTGCCGGGACGATAGCCAAACCGCTTCTCGAAACGATCGAGGACGACCGGCAAGTTGCGGTTCGGTTCGGTCGGATCGTGCTCCTCGATTGTCTGTTCGATGCCGATCCAGCCATCGAACGCCTTGGCCATCGGACCTCCACCCAGCGCCCACATGATCGCCGAATTCATGATCTTGGGCGGGTTCCAGCCGATCCGTTCGAGGGAGGCGTTGAACTGTCCGCCGTTCCAGCCAAACCCGCAATAGACCAGCGCATCGGGCCGCAGGTCATCTCGGAAATGCGTCAGAACCGCATCCATTTCATCGTCGCCAGGCCTGGAATCGAAGAAATGCTCCTTGATGATGTCGAGGCCGTAGAGGCGTGCCTGATCGCGGAAGAACGTCTGATATTCGATGTCGCCGGGCGAGCGTTCGCCCGCGAAGACGATGCGCTTGTAACCCTGATCGGCAACGAACGCGGCCAGGATGCTGGCCTCCTCGCCATGGCCGCCATTTGCCAGCGAAAAGCAATATGGCCCGACAAATTTGGTTGTGCCCGCCATGGTCATGAGCGGCACTTTGCACTCGTTGACGACTTCGCGCAGGATGAGGGCGTTGTCGGTCACGCCGACCGAGTGAACAAACACGCAGCCGAGATCGACCAGATGGCGATAGGCCGCGATGACGTTGCGCGGCTGGCCAATTGGCAACCCGACGACATGGATCGGGATGATCTCCACCGCGCGCGTCAGCCTGCCTTCGTTTATGGCATCCTCCAACGCGAGGATTATGGGATCAAGAAAGGCGGTGAGCCCGCGAGGGGTCGGCAAATCCGAAAGGTAACCGATGCGCGTGGGCGTGAACGAATCTCCCGCAACCGCGCTTTCGACGATGCCCTTGGGCCCGACAATGATCCGTTCCTTAACTGTCGTGGCCATCTCGAGGGTGGGATGGGGCATGGCGGTCAGGTCCTGCCCGCTCTTGATCGTGCATTCGGCTCTCGTCAGATCGATTTTCACTTTTGATTCCTTTCAATTCGCAATTTGACCTTCACACAGCCGACGGGCTGCGCAACTGAGGGGAATATTTGTTTTCGCGGTCATGCTCGGCTGCGCGGCAATCCAAGCCGCTTCTCGGCCACCATGCTGCGCAGTACTTCGCTGGTCCCGCCGTAAATCGTCGTGGCAGCCGAGTGCCGATAATCCATCTCGATGATGCCGAGGCCCGACTTGCCGCGCAGAAGTGAATCTGGTGCCGCAAGATCGAGTAGATCGGCAGATGCTGCGATGAATGCTTCTGTGCAAAAGACCTTTCCCGCCGGCCCGTATGCCAGATCGGGTTCTCCCGCTTGCCGGACCACCCGGACCCGAGCGCTGAGCAATTCTGAAATGTCGGCCGCAAGATGGACGCGCATGATGCGCTCGAGCACCTGCGGATCGTCGATGGCATAGCCATCGCCGCGTTCTGCGGTCCGGGCCCAGTCCGTAGCCGTCCCGACAAGCTCGCGAAGGTGCCGCTCAAACCCGCCGCCGCCCTGTTCCAGGGTGAGCGCGAAAGACAACACTTTCACCCCTTCATCGACACCACCGATCCTGTATCGATCGGGCACCCGCATCTCACTGAAGAACGTAGCGTTGGTGCGCTCGTCCATAAAGGTGTGAACGGGTTGAATGTCAAAACCCGGTAAGTCGGTGGGAACCAAAAACATGGTGATCCCCTGATGCTTCGCCGCCTCGGGATCCGTGCGCGCGATCGCGAAGATATAGCTGGCGTGCTCGGCACCAGAGGTGAACATTTTCTGCCCGTCGATTATCCAGCCGTCGCCATCGCGCACCGCCCTGGTCCGCGCAGCGAAGACATCGGATCCGCACGAGGGTTCGGTGTAGCCGAGTGACACCGTCTTCTCACCTGCGGCAAAACTTCGGAGCACCTCCGTCTGCAGTTCGGGCGAACCGAACTCCATCACGACCGCGCCAACCATCTCCGTCACACCGAGCGAAGATTCGCTGTAGCCCACTTCCCTCCAGACTGACCGGCTGGACCGGGCAGATGCCTGGTCCGCGTCACGGCCGCCCCACTTGGCCGGCCATCCAGGAAAAACCAGCCTGGCTCCCCCAAGTGCTTTGTGCACGTCCCACGCATGGCCGCTGAACGAATGATCGTGCAGCAGATGCCTTGCAGGATCGATGACCCGGTTGAACAGTTCCCGCGTCTCTACCGCCAGCGGTGTGTCGGGTAACGGCGAATCCCTGAAATCGAACGCGACCGGTCCGGGGTCAGGCGTTGTCGCTGCCTCGCCAAGCAGCAGGCGGCGTCCCGCTGACGCCAGTTCGCGCTGGGGATCGCCTGCGGCCAGCGGCCACGCTTTCGCGCGGCGATAGAAAAGCTGAAGGTCGTATTCGTTGGTCAGCCCGTAGCCTCCGAAAGTATGGAGGGCATGCGCCGTCGCCCTGGTCGCAGTCTGGGCGGCCCACCAGAACAGCTTGGAAATGCTGGCTGCGGCACCTGACTCGCCACCGGCAAGCTCCTTGAGAGTCCGCCAGATCAGCAAGCGACCGCCGTCGGCGGCGATGACGTTATCGGCAAGCGGATGGGCGATGGCCTGATATGCGCCGATCGGCTGGCCGAAAGCCTCACGCTCGCTCGCGTAAGCAGCGGCAAATCCGGTCACCTTGTCGGCCATGGCGAACAGCGCGGCTGACATCAGGATCTTCCATTCCTCGACACCGCTGCTCCACGCACGACGCGCTTCTTCACCCTTGGCCACGATTTCGCATCCGGCGCGACCCGGCTGGAAATGGCCAAGCGCCGATGTTCCCAGATTCGCAGGACTGGCCAACGGCTCAGCGGGTGTCTCGATTGCGAGCACCTCGCCGTCGAAATG
>CAMDQY010000044.1 GCA_945906005.1 Novosphingobium sp. Chol11
GAGCACGGTGAACAGGTCGTCCTCGTCGAGCAGCCGGATAAGGCCGCGCAGCAGGATCGCGAAGAATATGACGATGATCGCCGCGCAGGCCATCAGCCCGAATTCCTCGCCGATCACCGAGAAGATGTAGTCGGTATGCGCCTCAGGCAGCGAGAACTTGCGCTCGCCCAGCCAGAACCCGGTGCCGGTAAAGCCGCCATTGAGCAGTGTGCGCTGGGCAAGATCGACCTGATCGAAGGCGGTGCCGCCGCCAACGAAGGCGTCGATTCGGAGGCGCGCATTATCGTAAAGCATATAGGTCGCGGCCAGGGCAAATGCACCGAGACCACCGATGATCGCGATGCGTCGAAACGAAATACCCGACAGCAGGATCAGCACGAACCAGGTTCCGCCGAACAGGATGGTCGACCCGAAATCGGGCTGGAGCATCAACAGCATGCCAACCAGCCCCATCAGGATGCCGCTCAGCTCGATCACCGGCAATTCGGGATCGCGCGCGCGCCACGAAAGAATCCACGCGAGCACGATCGGATAACCGGCCTTGAGCAGTTCGGCGGGCTGGATCGAAACGCCGATCCTGATCCAGCGCCGCGCGCCGTTTACTTCGGCGCCGACAATCGGGACCAGCAGCAGCATGACGATCGCAACCGCCGCGATGAGGATACCGGCGCGGCGTGCCGTGCTTCTGGCGAGGTGCGACGCGGTGAACATCACGGCGAGGCCCAGGATCTGCCAGCGCGCGTTGAGCAGGAAGAAGTGCAGGTCGCCAAGATGGTCCTTTGCGGTCGAGAGGCGGCGCGCGCTTGCGGGCGATGCTGCCGCGACCGCTGCCGCGCCGATCGCCATCAGGATCAGCACCATGAACAGCAGCGAACGGTCGATCTCGCGCCACCAGATCGCAAGGTCGCTGCGCCGGTTGCGGCGATAGCGCTCTGCAGTCTGGCCGCCTTGCAGGGGAAGTTCAGGGGCAGCGGTCCCTTGCCCGGGCATCATCCACGCTCCCCGGTGCTTGGCTGCGGTTCGAGCAGCGCCTCGACAATCTGGCGGAACTGGTCGCCACGCGCCTCGAAATCGCGGAACTGGTCGAAGCTCGCGCAGGCGGGCGAAAGCATCACCACGTCTCCGGGGCGCGCTGCCGCCATCGCTTCGCGTACCGCTTCGCCCAGCATCTCGCTGCGATTAACGCTGGTGTATGGTGCCAGGATCTCTGCGAACAGCGGACCTGCATCGCCGATGGTATAGGCGGCGGCGATGTTGCGGAAGAATGGTCGACATTCGTCGAGGTTGTCGCCCTTGGGTAAGCCGCCCAATATCCAGTGGATGCGCGGGTTCGGGCCAGAAGGACCAGGACTCGGCGGGAATGCGGCAAGCGCGGGCGCTGCAGAAGCGGGATTGGTCGCCTTGCTGTCGTTGATGAACAGCACTCCGCCCGCTTCGGCAACGCGCTCCATCCGGTGCGGCAGGCCGCGAAAGGTGGGGAGCGCCCGCTCCCACTGCGATGCCGACAGACCGAGCGACGATGCGATCGCCACGGAAACCCCAGCGTTCTGCAGGTTGTGCGGCCCCTGCAAGCTCGGCCAGCCGGGCTGCTGGTGGGCAAGATCGGCGCCGTCGGCGATGATGCAGTCCTTGAGGTCACTTCGGCGCAACTGGCTGCGCGCGATCGCCGCCGTCTCATCGTCGCCCTCGCCAAACACGGCGACATGGCCGGGACCCAGCATGTCGAACAGCCGCGCCTTTGATGCGGCGTAGATCGCGAATTCGCCGTAGCGATCGAGGTGATCGGGCGTAATGTTGAGCAGCGCCGCCACCTCGCAATCGAGCGATTGCGTGAGATCGATCTGGTAGCTCGACAGTTCGAGGACATAGACGCCACCTGCGCCCAGCGGCTTCTGCCCGAGGATCGGGACGCCGATGTTGCCGCCCACCGAGACCGGCACCGCCGCGCTCCTGAGCAGGTGCGCGACCAGCGAGGTGGTGGTCGATTTGCCGTTGGTGCCGGTAATGCCGACGACGAGATGCGCGGGAAGATCGGCGCGCGCACGGGCGAACAGCTCGATGTCGCCGATGACGGGCACGCCCGCCCGTGCCGCCGCCTCGGCGATGGGATGGGTGTTGAGCGGCACACCGGGCGAGACGACGACAGCCTCGTAGCCCGAAATATCGGCGCTTACCGGGTCGGCCAGTTCGACCCGCCCCTCGACCGTTTCGCGTGGTTCGTTGCGGTTGTCCCAGGCCATGACATGAGCGCCGCTTGCCAGCAGGGACTCGACGACGGAAAGCCCGGACCGGGCGAGGCCCAGAACCGCGTAGCGCTTTCCCGCAAAGGCCTGGCTGGTGATCATCCTCCGCCCGCTACCTCAGCTTCAAGGTGGAAAGGCCGATCACCGCAAGGATGATCGAAACGATCCAGAACCGCACGACAACCGTAGTCTCAGGCCAGCCGAGTTGCTCGAAATGGTGATGGATAGGGGCCATTCGAAACACCCGCTTGCCGGTGCGCTTGAACACGAAAACCTGAATGATGACCGAGGCTGTCTCTACCACGAACAGCCCGCCGATCACCAGCAGGACGATCTCGTGGTTGGTTGCCACGGCAATCGCGCCAAGCGCGCCGCCGAGTGCTAGCGATCCGGTATCTCCCATGAACACCGCAGCCGGCGGCGCGTTGAACCACAGGAAGGCCAACCCGGCTCCCATGATCCCGGCGCACAGGATGGCCAGTTCACCGACCTGTGGGACGTGAGGAATACCGAGATAGGTGGCGAAATCGACGCGGCCCGCGAGATAGGCGATCAGCGCCAGCGCGCCAGCAGCGACCACCACCGGCATCGTCGCCAGCCCGTCAAGCCCGTCGGTCAGGTTCACCGCATTGCCGAAGCCGACAATAAAGGTCGCGGCGAACAAATAGTAGAACGGTCCCAGCGGGATCGCCCGGCCCGAGATGAACGGGACATAAAGGTTGGTATTGGCGTGGTTGACGATGATCCATGTCGCCGCGCCGGCAATCGCAAATTCGAGCAGCAGGCGGACCCTGCCGGACAGCCCCTTGTGGCTGCGCTTCGTGACCTTGTCCAAATCGTCCAGGAACCCGATCAGGCCGAACCCGACGGTTAC
Source organism: Novosphingobium sp. Chol11 (assembly GCA_945906005.1). Classification (GTDB taxonomy): domain Bacteria; phylum Pseudomonadota; class Alphaproteobacteria; order Sphingomonadales; family Sphingomonadaceae; genus Novosphingobium. The sequence goes on from CAMDQY010000044.1 coordinate 3,118, forward strand.
CCCAAGGCACGCCCAGGCGAACGGACTGGCGAAGTTCATCCACAGCAGCATCGACACGATCAGCGAGGTCAGGATCATCAGCCCGCCCATGGTCGGCGTGCCGCGCTTGGCGAAGTGGGTCTTTGGACCGTCTTCGCGGATCGGCTGGCCCTTGCCCTGACGCACGCGCAGCATCGAGATGAAGCGCGGGCCGATGATGAGGCCGATGACGAGCGCGGTCATCAGCGCGGCACCCGCGCGGAAGGTCTGGTATCGCACAAGATTGGCAACGCCTTCGAAATCCAGCCACTGGGCGAGCAGGTAGAGCATTTGATTCGAAAGCCTCAGTCTTCCTTGCCGGCAAGCGTGGCCACCAGCTTTGCCAACCCGACCGAGTTGGACCCCTTCACCAGAACCGCGTCGCCGCCTTCCAGCCCGAGCGCGCGCACGGCTTCGAGCGCCTGCGCCACGGTTTCGCAATGGTCGAAGGGTGTCGCTTTGCCAAGCACGTCAGCCGCGGGTTTCCCCAGTTCCTGGGCCAATGCCGCCATTTCCTCGCCAACCAGAATAACATGGTCGACGCCTGCCGCGCGCAAGGGTGTCGCAATGCCTGCATGGTATGACGGGCCGTGGCTGCCAAGCTCCTTCATCGCGCCGAGCACGGCGATGCGCCGCTTGGCGCTTTCGCTTCCGAGTTGCGCCAGCGTCGCCGCCATCGAAGCGGGATTGGCGTTGTAGCTTTCGTCGATCAGCAGCGCCATGCCGCCCTTGGCCGCGACTTCAATTCGCGCGCCGCGCCCCGCCAGCCCCGCCATCTCGGCAAGCGCCAGTCCGGCCGCGCCGAGATCGGCCCCGACCGCGCGCACCGTTGCCATCACCGCCAGCGAATTGGCTACCCAGTGTGCGCCCGGCATCGCGACGGTGTAGCACAGCCGCCTGTCACCCATATCGACCGTGACCAGCGATCCGCCATCGATACCTGCCACCACGTCGAGCAATCGCACATTGGCGTGCGCCGCCGAACCGAACGAAATCGTCTGTGCGCCGCAGCGTAGCGCAACGTCGCGCAGTCGCTCGAAATGCGGGCTGTCGGCGGGAATGATCGCGGTGCCGCCCTGTTCCAGCCCCTCGAATATTTCCGCCTTGGCATCGGCGATGGCTTCTTCGCTGCCCAGCATCTCGATGTGTGCGGGCGCGATGGTGGTCACCACCGCAACGTGAGGGCGCACCTGCCGGGTGAGCGCGGCGATCTCGCCGGGATGGTTCATCCCCATCTCGAACACGCCGTAGCGCGAGCGGGCAGGCATCCGTGCCAGGCTGAGCGGCACGCCGACGTGGTTGTTGTAGCTCTTGACCGAGCGGTGCGCACGGCCCCGGCTCGAACGATCTAGCGCGGCGAAGATCGCTTCCTTGACCCCGGTCTTGCCGACCGAACCGGTCACGCCGACAATCCGCGCCTTGGTGCGCTCGCGCGCGGCCGCGCCAAGCCGCACGAGCGCATCGGTGGTGTCCGAGACGCGCAGGTTGGGCATGTCGCACTCTCGGTCGACCACCACCGCGCTCGCGCCCTTTTCGATTGCCATCTGGATGAAGCGGTGCCCGTCCATGCTCTCGCCCTGAAGGGCAAAGAACAGGTCGCCGGGCTGGACGTCGCGCGAATCGATCTCGACACCCGCAACCGCGAATTCCGCGTTGGCGGTGCCCTTGATCGCGCGGGCGAGCGATATGGCGTCCCACAGCCCGGTTTCCCCCGCGTCATTGGCGGGAACCGGCCATTCCAGAAGTTTGGTAGGTGCGTTCATGATGCTCTCTCTCCCTGAGCGCCTGCGAGTTCGCGCGCAACCGTCACGTCGTCGAAGGGCAGCACGACGCGGGCTTCGCCGCTGCCGAGCACCTGGCCCTGCTCGTGTCCCTTGCCGGCGATGAGCACCACATCGTCCGGTCCCGCCTGGGCGATGGCCGCACCGATTGCCTCGCGCCGATCGCCGATTTCCGAGGCTTGCGGACAACCTTCGCGCACCATGGCGCGGATCGCCGCTGCCTGCTCGCCGCGCGGGTTATCATCGGTGACGATCACCACGTCCGCGCCTGCCGCTGCCGCTGTGCCCATCGGCGCGCGCTTGCCGGTATCGCGATCTCCGCCCGCGCCGAACACCAGGATGAGGCGGCCCTTCGCATGGGGCCGAAGCGCATCGAGCGCAGCCGTCAGCGCATCGGGCGTATGGGCATAGTCGACATAGACCGCCGCTCCCGCCGAGGTGAGACCGGCGCGCTCAAGCCGTCCGCGCACCGGCTGGAGCCGCGCCATGGCATCGAAGGTGCGTGCCGGATCGCCACCGGTCGCCAGCACCAGCCCCGCCGAGACCAGCGCGTTCGCCGCCTGATAGGCACCGATCAGCGGCAGCTTGACCGTGCACGCCACGCCAAGGTGTTCGAGCTTGAGCACCTGCCCAAGCTGGCCCGGCTCGCGCGAGATGAGCCGCAAAGTCTCACCCTTCTCGCCAACCGTCGAAAGTGCGAGGCCGCGCGCCGTGGCATGGTCGATCGCGCGCTGTGACCACTCGTCGTCGGCCCAGACAACAGCCGCGCCGCCCGAGGTCACCACCTCGTCGAACAGCCGCATCTTGGCGGCGAAGTAATCGTCCATGTCGGCGTGATAGTCGAGATGGTCGCGGCTGAGGTTGGTGAAGGCCCCCGCCGCGACCGGCAGTCCTTCATTGCGGAACTGGGCGAGGCCATGGCTCGAAGCCTCGTAGGCGGCGTGGCTGATGCCTTCGCGCGCCAGTCCGCTCATCGTTGCAAGAAAGGTTACGATGTCGGGCGTGGTCATGCCGGTGAACACGGTATCGTCGTATGACGAGATGCCGAGCGTGCCGATCGAGGCGGCGCGGTGTCCGGCCATGCGCCACAGCTGCCGCACCATCTCGACGCACGAGGTTTTGCCGTTGGTTCCGGTGACGGCAACCACGGTATCGGGAAACGGCGCGTAAAACGGCGCTGCGAGGTGAGCGAAGGCACGGCGCGGGAGTGGATCGGTGATTTGCGCCGTGCCTTCGACCTTTGCACCGGGCCGGGCTACGACCGCCGATGCCCCTGCCGCGATTGCGGCCGGAATGAATTGTTCGCCATTGACGGTCAGCCCCTCGAAGGCGCCGAACACGTTGCCCGGCGCGACCTTGCGATTATCGATGGCAAACCCGGTAACTTCGATGTCCTCGCTGCCGACGACCGTCAGACCGGCAGCATTGGCAAGGACGGACAGCTTCACTGGGCGGAACCGCCGGGAATCAGCGGCATGAGGTCGGAAATATCCACATCGCGGGTTTCGTCGGGCATGATACCGAGGATCGGACCGATGCGCGGCACTACCCGCGCGACCACCGGCGCGGCGTTCCATGCCGCAGTGCGCTGGCCCGAAGTCGCGAGCGTCCCTTGCGGTTCGTCCAGCATGGCGATGACGACATAGCGAGGCCGGTCCATCGGAAAAGCAGCGGCGAAGGTCGAGACCAGCGAACTGCGACGATAGCCACCGACGCCCGGCTTTTCCGCCGATCCGGTCTTGCCGCCGATCCTGAACCCCGGCGCGTCCGCCTTCCTGCCAGTGCCGTAGACCACGATCATGCGCAGCATCTGGCGCATTTTCGCGCTGGTCGCCGCCTTGAAAACCCGCCGGCCCGCCGGCACCTGCGACGGCGATAGCTTGCGCAGCGTAGCCGGTCGCCAGACGCCGCCGTTGACGAGCGCGGCGTAGGCCGAGGCAAGGTGAAGCGGAGTAACCGCGATGCCGTGCCCAAAGGCAACCGTCATCGACGTCAATCGCGCCCACTTGCCGCTGGGCCACAACGGGAAGCCCTTGGCCGGAAGTTCGATATAGGGCCGCTCGTTCATGCCGAGCGCGGCCATCGAGTGCTTCAGGCGCACGCCGCCAAGTTCATCGGCGATGTGCGCAGTGCCGATGTTGGACGAGTGGATCAGGATCTCTGGCACATTGAGCGACCCGCCCATCGCGTGGCTGTCCTTGATCGAGAACCGGCCGATCTGGATCGGCGACGTGGAATAACGCTTGCCAAGGTCGCGGATCGTGCCCGCGTCGAGCGCGGCGGCAACGGTGATCGGCTTGAAGGTCGAACCAAGTTCATAGACCTGATTGGTCACCCGGTTGAACACGTTGGCGGCATGGCCCTGCCGCGCCATGTCCTCGGACACCCATTTGTCGTTGGCGACGACCTTGTTGGGGTTGAAGGCGGGCAGCGAAGCGAGCGCCACGATCTCGCCGGTATCGACGTCGAGGATCACGCCGGCCGCGCCCTTGGCGTTTGACATCGCCATACCCCAGCCAAGCTCATCCTCGAGCGCACCCTGCACCCGCACGTCGATGGAAAGCTGTGCCGGCTGCGTCCGGGTTTGCTCGCCGGTCAGGTATTCGTCGAAATAGGATTCCATGCCGACCTGCCCGCGCGCGTCGGGATCGACGAAGCCGAGGACATGGGCAGCCATCGAGCCTTGCGGATAGATGCGGTCAGGTTCGCGTGGCACCTGGATCGCCGGCTCGCCCAGTGCGTAAACGCGGTTCGCTTCCTCGGGCAGGATGCGTTCGCGAAGATGCACGCCCTTCTTCGATGCGAGCTTGGTCATGACCTCGCGATAGGAAAGATCGGGAAAGATCAGGACCAGCGCGCGCGCCACTTCCTCGCGGCGATGGACCAGCGGCGGACCGTCCTCCATTTCGTCGGGCTTGAACCACAGCGCATAGGCCGAAAAGTCACGCGCCAGGACCTCGCCGTTGCGATCGACGATCTCGCCGCGCGTCGGAGTAAGCGCGTCTGCAAAGCTGAACTGGTGGCCGCCTTCGAGGAACAGGCCGAGCCATGCGATGCGCAGCAATGCCGCCAGCGCGACCATCGCGAACATGGCCGCCACGATCAGCGCGCGTGCCTTCGCCATGGTCAGCGTGCGGTGCCGCACGTTGACGACGCGCCGCCTGCTGGTGGTGATCGAGGTCGAGATGGCAAGCGTGCTCAATTGCCGGCGGCTCCCGCCAGCGTGACACGGTCGGGGCTGCTGATGCCCGCGATGACGCTGCCGACCAGATCCTTGCCATCGTCCAGGCTTGCAACCTTCGCGGCAGGCTCACGCCTGGCGGTAACGGTCTTGGCCTGTGATGCAGCTGGTTTGCCCGTAAGCGGCGATACCATTTCCGAAAACGCGAGCTTCTCGGTTTGCGTGACCTCGTGGGCCATGCGGATCGGTTTTGGCGCATCGGGCGCACGAGGAACGCCGAGCGCGGCAAGCTGGCGCTCGCCTTCGATATACTGCCCCGCTCCTGGCGCGACATAGCCGAATTCGACCGAATTGAGCGCCGCGAGCTGCTGCTGGTTTCCCCGCGTCTGGTATTCGACCTCGAGGAAACGGATTTCACGCTTGAGCGATACGATCCGGTTCTCGGTCTCGCGCACCTGGCCCTTCACCGCGTTGACACGCAGCGTCAGCGCCACGGTCAGCGCGACACAAACGGTCAGGACGAACGCCCAGCCGATCGATTGCATGCGGTTTCTGGTCAAGTTCATGCGGTCCAGGGTCCGGACTCGATAACCGCGTGAGCCGTGGTGGCTCGTTCGCGGCTTGGAATGCAAGGAAATCTGCGAAAAGCGGGGCATGCACCCCGGTTGTGCAGATTGACGAAGCAGGTCTGCCGCAAACGGCCACCCGCAGGGCTTGGGCAGAATTGCCCATAACCGCGTCATTCGTTCGTTACATAGAACCACTATTCGCCTCACTCATTCCTCGTTCTGAACAATTCTGCCTCAAGCCACGGCCACGTGCTTATCGGGTCCGGACCCTAGCCTCCGCCGGGGTGGTGCTGGTGTGCGTGTGGCCGACCGCAAGGTTGCCGATCGGGCGCGGGGATTGCGGTCGACCTCCGCATCGCTTGGCCGCACGGCCCTTGCGACTTGAGCAAAGGTCGGGGCGAATTCGGGCTCGGTCTCGGGCATGTGGCGCGAGGTGGTCTTGCCCGCCCCGCTCGCCTCGCGCAGGAAGCGCTTGACGATGCGGTCCTCGAGGCTGTGGAACGAGACGACCGCAAGCTTGCCGCCCGATGCCAGAAGTTGTTCGGCGGCGGACAGCGCCTGCTCCAGCTCCTCGAGTTCGCCGTTTACATGGATGCGGATCGCCTGGAAGCTGCGGGTTGCAGGATCCTTAGGCGCGCCGGGCAGATGCCCCAGCGCCTTGCGCACGACCGTCGCCAGTTCGGTCGTGGTGGAAAGAGGACGGGCAGCCACGATCGCACGGGCCAGGCGTCGTGACTGCCTCTCCTCGCCGTAACGGAACAGCACATCGGCTATGTCCGCTTCAGGCGCGGTGTTCACAAAATCGGCTGCGCTCGGCCCTTGCTGGCCCATGCGCATATCGAGCGGGCCCTCGGTTGCAAAGGCGAAGCCGCGCTCGGGCTGGTCGAGCTGCATCGAGCTCACACCGACATCCATGGCGATCCCGTCGACGCGGGCCACGCCGAGTTCGGCCATCGCCTCGACCATCTCAGAAAAGCGGCGAGGATGAAGGACAAGGCGCGGCGGCGCGCCGACCAGTTCGGGGGTCAGTTCGGGCCAGCGACCGGGATCGGCGCGGGCTGCGGCAATCGCGTCGGGATCGCGATCGAAGGCATGGACGCTCGCGCCTACATCGAGGAACCGGCGCGCGTAGCCTCCGGCCCCGAATGTCGCATCGATCAGGACGCGGTCCGGCCCCGGCTCGAGCGCGGCGAGCACTTCATCAAGCAGGACGGGGACATGCGGCGCGCTCATTTGCGCTTCGCCTTGGCAAGTTCAGCGGACTGGAGACTCTCGCAGATCGCCTTGGCACCTTCCCAGCCCTGCCCCAGCTTGGCCAGGACCTCGGGATTCCACGCGGTGAAGAACCGGCCTGCGCCATGAAAATAAAGTTGATCGCCGATCTTGGCGGGCTTGCTGACCGACTCTGGCAGGATAAAACGACCGCTGCCGTCGAACGGCACGTCGATCACCGAGAACAGCGACATGCCGCGCTGGACAGCGTCGAATGGCAGCCCCTTTTCAAGCGCCACCGCTTCCTCGGCATCGAACTTGGCAACCATCTCGTCCTTGCGCGAAAGGCCGAAGCCGACAATGCAATCGAGCGCCTCGTCCTTGCCGAGGCAGACCGTCATCCCTTCGCTCGATGCCTTGAGCGTGGCGCGGAATTGCGCAGGCAGTACGAAGCGTCCCTTGTCGCGCTGAAGCGAGAAGCCCTGTCCACTGTAAATGTATGGCCTTGAAGCCACTGTACCCCAACCCCCCGCAAGCATTTGCGAACGGCAAAGCTCCTCCCCCTCCGTTCACGCGAGCGGGAACGGTCCGCCCAAGCAGACGAGCGGTGAGATTCGACAAAACCGATAGGAGATCTCTCTATAACGGGAAAACGCGGGAGAAAAGGGAAAAAGTAGGGGAATTTCTCCAAAAGCTGGGGAAGTTTTGCCATCCGCACGCAAGATCAGCGTTGGAGGCGGTCTGAAAAGCACGAATTTGCGCGAGATTCCTGGTGTGAAATCACCAACAACGGAGAATTCCATCAATCCCCGGATTTCCCGCCCGAATCCACTCGATAACGAAAGATCAGCGGAAAATGCGGTCCAGCAGCATCTTGAGCGCCTCGACACGCGCGCCCTGCGAATCGCCTTCGCGGCTTTCCAGCAACGCGGCATCGGCAAACGCGACGATCCGCCCCTTGCCGATTGAGCACTGCGCCAGCATGCCCTGCGCCTGAACCGTGCAGGTCGAACCTTTGACGAGCGCAAACCTGCCCGGCAAGGCGACCGGGGCGGGAGTTCCGCCGACATCGGCGAGAAAGGGTTCGGGCGCGATCTCCTCGTCCCGCTCCAGCCGCAGCCCCCAGCGCGCCAGGATCGGCGAAAGCATCACCACGACCTGCGGCCTGCGCCGGTCGCCCAGGGCAAAGCGCGATTCGAAGGTCAGCATCGGATCGGCAAATAGCAGCACACGCCCGCCCGCCATCACCCAGTCGTCGAGCGCGACGTTCTCCTGCGGAGTAAGCGGCCAGGGCTGCGCCATGACCAGCAGAGCGTCGTCGGGCAGTGGCAGCTTGCCGTTTGCATCAGTCAGGCTGTCGAGAGGTTTCAGCGTGCCGCGCTCGCGCAGCACAGCCAACGCCCAGTGTGGCGGAGCATCTTCGGCAAGCAGGCCAGCTATATCGGCTGCCTCGGGCATGACCAGCGGCAGGCTGGAAACCAGGCCGACTGTTGCGCTGCCATCTTGTGGTAACGGCTGCCGAGCCTCACCCTGGCAGGCCACCAGCGCCAGAACGCCAGCCAGTGACAGTACGAAGGCTGCTAACCTCAAACTACTTTTTCGCGGGCGCAGCCGTGCCAGCTTCTTGCGTCGGATCGGCAGCAGGCACGACGCCCGCATCGGCAAGTGGATCGACCACAGGATCGGTTTCCTCGGCATCGGCGGCGATCACCTGTGCGTTGGGATCGTCGGCATCGATTGTCTGGGCGCGGTCCATGATGACGTTGGCGAGAGCCACGATCAGTAGCACAGCGCACATGCCGAACAGCCCGAGTTGCAGGCGGTGAACCGATTGCGAGCGCAGTTCGCGCTCGGTGCTCACGAGGTAATGCAGCGGCTCGACGCCTGCTTCTGAGTGACCGTTGCCGCGCGGCGAAGATGTGTCGTCGTTGACTATCGCCATAGACCTCTCACTCCGCCTCTGTTGTCGCATCGGTATTCGCGAAAAACCGGTTCCCACTTTTTCGCACGATGCTCTAGCTCCTCAACCAAGGGAACACCGGCAGGCCTTTTTCTTCGAGCCAGGCCGCGTTGTAGATCGTGGACAGATAGCGAAATCCGGTGTCGCACAGGATCGTCGCGATCCGCGCGCCAGGACCCAACTTGCGGCCCAGCGCCACTGCTCCGGCGACATTGATGCCTGAGGACAGGCCAAGGCACAGCCCTTCTTCCGAAAGCAGCCGCGCGACCCATTCGAGCCCTTCCTCGTCCGAAATGCGGAACTGGGTATCGATCGGCGCGCCTTCGAGGTTTGCGGTGATGCGCCCCTGCCCGATCCCCTCGGCGACCGAAGTGCCCTCCGCTTCGAGCTCGCCGCAGGCATAGTAGCTGAAGAGCGCTGCGCCATGCGGGTCGGTCAGCGCGATGGTGACGTTCTCGTCGTAGGCCTTTAGCCCCATGCCGACGCCGGCAATGGTCCCGCCCGTGCCCGCCGCGCAGGTAAAGCCGTCGATCCGGCCCTTCATCTGTTCCCAGATCTCGCGCGCGGTGCCCTCGATGTGAGCCTTCCTGTTCACGACATTGTCGAACTGGTTGGCCCAGACCGCGCCCGGCGTCTCCTCGGCGATCCGCCGCGAGGTGTGGACGAAGTGGTTTGGATCGGAAAACTTGGTCGGCGGCACCAGCACCAGCTCGGCGCGCAAGGCCCGCAACGTGTCCATCTTTTCGCGCGACTGGTTGTCGGGCATGACGATCACGGTCTTGTAGCCGCAGGCATTGGCGACCAGCGCGATGCCGATGCCGGTATTACCAGCAGTCCCTTCGACCACCGTGCCGCCCGGCTTCAGCTCGCCGCGTTCTTCCGCATCACGCACGATGTACAGCGCCGCCCGGTCTTTCACCGAAGCGCCGGGATTGGCGAATTCGCACTTGCCCCAGATTTCGCAGCCTGCGGCCTCGCTCGGCCCTTTCAACAGGACGAGCGGCGTGTTCCCGATCAGATCGAGCGTGGTGCGCTGGGGGTCAGGTGCGGTCATGGCACCGAAGTAATCGGCGCGAGGCGCGCCCGCAAGGCTCGCCTTCCAGCAGCAGGATCAATCCTCCTTGGCGATCGTCACTTTCATGCCGTCGAGAGCGGCACTGATCGGCACCTGGCACGACAGGCGCGAGTTCTCGTCGCGGTGCTCGGAACTGTCGAGCAGGTCGTTCTCGTCCTCCGACATCGGCGGAAGCTTGTCCTTGAAGGCAGGCTCAACGTGGACATGGCAGGTCGCGCACGAGCAGCAGCCGCCGCACAGGGCGAGCAGCTCGTCAAAGCCGTTGTCGCGGATGACCTCCATCAAGGTGCGGCCCTCGTCGGCCTGAATGGACTTTTCCTCGCCTGCATTGTTGACGACGGTAATCTGCGGCATGCCCGGTATCCCTTCCACTGACGCTTATGCACGGGGGTGCTTTTCGCAGCGGCGCTGCTAATGCCTCGCTGGCAATTTGGCAAGCGGAGGCAGACATGGGACTGGACGCCACGGCGATAAAGACGGGGCTCGACGCGATTGCTGCGAACGACTCACGGTTCGAGCGCGCTCTCGAGCTTGCCGGATACCCAGAACCGCGCCTGCGCCCGACCGGCTATGCGACCCTGCTGCGCACCATCGTCGGCCAGCAGGTGAGCGTGGCGGCAGCGGCGTCTGTATGGCGCAAGCTGGAGGCGCATCTGGGCGAGGATATTGCGCCCGAAGCGCTGCTTTCCTCGCATTTCGACGAGTTGCGCGCCTGCGGCCTTTCGCGCCAGAAACAGGGCTACGCGCGCTCGCTGTGCGAACTGGTGGTGACGGGCGAGCTCAACCTCGAAAACCTGCCGGGGGATGACGAGGAGGCGATTGCCGAACTGGTGCGGATCAAGGGCATCGGCAGGTGGTCAGCCGAGATTTACCTGCTGTTTGCCGAAGGGCGGCCCGACATCTGGCCTGCGGGCGATCTTGCCGTGCAGGCGGGTTTGCACAAGTTGCTGGGGCTGGAGGCGCGTCCTTCGGAAAAGGAAACGCGCGCGCTGGCCGAATCCTGGCGACCGCACCGCGGTGCGGCGGCAGTATTCACCTGGCACGTGTATAACAATCCGGCGTTGTAGGGGAATGAGAATGTTGGGGATTGGCGCATATCTGATACCGTTGATAGTGGCTTCTAGCGTTCTGGTCGGCCTCCTCCTCAAATGGATAATTGAGATGTGGCTAAGTGAGAGAGAGGCTTCGATCGCGGCCTTCTCGGCTATGTGCGGAGGCATCCCAGGATCTTTTCTTTTGAACCTAGATTTCACTGATTATGCGACGGCCGAAAAGATTGGTTCGGCTCTGGGCCTCGCTCTGTTTTGGTGGATATTGTTCAAACGCAAAGGACCGGCTGTTTGACCGGAACACAAAGAGTTCCGTCACCCCGGGCTTGAACCGGGGTCCGACTTTTCCTCTACCAGTTGCGATGGAAAGACAGCCCTGCGCTTACCTGCTCGCGAAGGCTTCCCACAGCACGTTCTATACCGGCGTGACCAGCGACCTTCCAAAGCGCATCTGTCAGCATCGGTCAGAAGCGACCGGGGCTTTACGGCCCGCTATGGTATCAAGCGACTTGTCTGGTTCGAGGTGCACGAAACGATGGGGGCCGCTATCCAACGCGAGAAGAGAATCAAGCGCTGGGTACGTCAGTGAAAATACGATTTGGTGAACGCGGTCAACCCGGAGTGGCGCGACTTGGCCGAGGATCTAGGCTTCCCACCGTTGCCAGCCCCAATAAAGGCAGACCCCGGATCAAGTCCGGGGTGACGAGGAAGCATCAAACAATCCCCGCGATAAACCGCGCCATTGCCGCGTCGCGCGCGGAGAGGCCGCCCGCATCGTGCGTGGTCAGCGTCATCTCGACCCGGTTGTAGACATTGAACCATTCGGGGTGATGGTCGGCCTTGTCGGCATAGAGCGCGACGCGCGTCATGAAGCCGAAGGCCTCGTTGAAATCGGCGAAGGTGAGGGTGCGGGTGATCGCCTTGCCGTCCTCGCGCAGCGCCCATTCGGGATGGTCCGCAAGAAGGCTTTCGCGGTCGGCCTGGTTCAGTTCGGCAATCGGCATTTTATAGCTCCTTGGGTGCTCTCCTTGGCAGTCCGGGCACTTTCCCCTAACGCACCGATCCATGCAAGAGTGCCGCATCGCCGCAATCGAGCTTGCCTGCCGCCGGGGCGAGCGCGTGCTGTTCGCCGGCGTCTCCTTCACGCTCGCGCCGGGAGAGGCCTTGCAGGTCCTTGGCGCGAACGGTGTCGGCAAATCGAGCCTGTTGCGCATTCTGGCGGGACTTTTGCCCCCTTTTCGCGGGAGCGTTGAGGCAGCGGGCGAGATCGGTCTTATCGACGAGCGCCACGCGCTCGACATGGCGCTGCCGCTGCGCAAGGCGCTCGCCTTCTGGCAGCGGCTCGACGGTCCTGCGGACGACCAGCTTGCCCGGCTCGGCCTCGCCGGGATTGCCGACGTGCCAGTTGGTTATTTCTCGACCGGGCAGAAAAAGCGGGCGGCATTTGCCCGCCTGATCGGGCAGCGCGCGCCGGTCTGGCTGCTCGACGAGCCCTTGAACGGACTCGACGCCGATGGGGCGGCACTGGCGCAGCAGCTTGCCGAGGAACATTGCCGCGCGGGCGGCATCTGTGTGATTGCCTCGCACCAACCGTTCGCGCTCGAAGGCATTGCGCGGCTCGATTTGGCGCACTTCGCACCATGAGCGCGCTCGGAGCGATCCTGCGGCGCGATTTGGTCCGGCTGGGCGGAAGGCGCGGCGGCGCGATGCTGCCGGTGCTGTTCTTCCTTGCCGTGGCGATGCTCTATCCCTTCGCGGTCGGGCCTGACGCTGCAATGCTTGCGCGCACCGGCGGCGGGGTGATCTGGGTGGCGGCATTGCTCGCCGCGATCCTGCCGCTCGACCGGCTGATCGAGCCCGACATCGAGCAGGGTTTCTTCGACCAGTGGGCGCTGCGCGGCATTTCCGAAGAGGCCTTGGTCGCGGTGCGGGTGCTGGCGCATTGGCTCAGCTTCGGGCCGCCGCTGATGCTTGCCGCGATACCGGCTGCCATGCTGCTGGGGCTCGATGGAGCCAGCCTGCGCGTGATCGAGCTTGGCCTGCTTGCTGGCACGCCGGGTCTCGCCGCGCTTGGCGTGACCATCGCCTGCCTCACCGTGGGCCTGCGCAGCGGCGCGGCACTGGCGGGCCTGCTGCTGGTGCCGCTCGCGGTGCCGCTGCTGATTTTCGGTGCGGGCAGCCTTTCGACCGGGGGGGACAGCGGCATTGCGCTTACCGGCGCGGCGAGCCTCGTCCTGCTGGCCCTCGCCCCGTTCGCGGGCGGAGCCGCGATCAGGGCCGCGCGCGAATGAGCAATGCGGCTTGCTCCGTCAGAAGTCTGCCTTAAAGCAAACCCGCATCGCGCCAAGACGATGCACCGGAGAGGAAATTGATGCCCCAATCCAAGACCGCGAAGGAAGAATGGCGGCAATACTGGTGGCTGCCGTT
>CAMDQY010000045.1 GCA_945906005.1 Novosphingobium sp. Chol11
GCCGCGTCATCGCTGCGGTTGGAGCTGCCGAGGCCCGCACCTCTGGCGAAATCGTCACCGTGCTGGCCGAACGCTCGGACGGTTACAGCGACGTTGCGCTGGCATGGGCGACGGCGGCGGCATTCCTGGCCCTTGCAGCGCTCGCCATCGCACCCGAGTTCTACATGGGCGGAGTCGAGCGGCTTTCCGGCGGCTGGATCACCGAATGGACCCCGCGCGAACTGTTCGAACTGGCGGCAGTCGTCGCATCGCTCAAATTTCTGGGAATGTTGCTTCTCCAGCTGTGGCCGCCGCTCAAGTTCTTCCTTGTTCCCGGACCGATCCGGACCGCGCGCGTCCACGAACGAGCAGTGAGCGCGTTTCGCATCGGAGCCGAGCGCCGCACCCACGGCCGCACCGGAATCCTCATCTATCTCTCGATGCGCGAGCATCGCGCCGAGATCCTCGCCGACGCGGCAATTGCCTCCAAGGTTTCGCCCGACGTGTGGGGCGAAGCGATGGCTGCATTGCTGGCCGACGTGAAAGCCGGCCGCTTGGCCGATGGCATGATCGCGGCAATTGACCGTGTCGGCGTTGTGCTCGCCGAGCATTTCCCGGCGGGCAGCGAAAACGCCAACGAACTGCCCGACCGGCTCATCGAAATCTGATGTCCATGGATGGGGACCTCGACGCGCCCGATGAAATCGTCTGGCAAGGCAATTACGTAACCGCGCGCAAGAAAGGCCGCTGGGAATACGTCAGCCGCGCGCGCGGCATCCGCGCTGCGGTAATCCTCGCCGTCGACGAGGAGGATCATGTGTTGCTGGTCGAACAGTACCGCGTGCCGCTCGGCAAGCGCTGCATCGAGTTGCCGGCGGGCCTGATCGGTGATGATGACGGGGCCGAGGGCGAAGAACCGGCCGCTGCCGCCGCGCGCGAGCTGGAAGAGGAAACCGGATACCGCACCGGGCGGATGGAACTGATTGGTGAGTTCTATTCCTCGCCCGGCATGGTCAGCGAAAGTTTCACGCTCGTGCGCGCACACGATCTGGTGAAGGTCAGCGAAGGAGGAGGCACCGAAAGCGAAGATATCACCGTCCACCGCGTGCCGCTGACCGGAGTTGCCGATGCCATCGCGGGTTGGAGGGCGCAGGGCTTCGCAATCGACGTGCGGATGCTGATGCTGCTTGGTCCCGGCGTGCTGGCGTGAAGACGCACCCCGGCATTTGCCGGCGCAAGGCGCGGTTTGCGAGTGAAGCCGACGCAATTGCGGTCGCCGAAAGGGCTGAGCTAGCGCTGCGCCCCTATCGCTGCGAGCTGTGCCGCCAGTGGCATCTCACAAGCCGCACCAAGGGGATGAAACTGCCTACGTTCGAGCTTGCGCGGCGGCGCGCCCCGCCCTAGCGCCCGGTCCAGTTGCCCGGACGCTTTTCGACGAAGGCGGCCATGCCCTCGGCCTTGTCCTGCGTCGCGGTCAGCACCTGGAACATGCGCCGCTCGGCGGTCAGCCCCTGCTCCAGCGTCGTCTCGAAAGCGGTGTTGACCATTTCCTTGTTCATCATCGCGGCCAGCGGCGGCATCGCGGCGATAGCTTCAGCCATCTTCATCGCCTCGCCCAGCAGCGCATCGAGCGGCACCACCCGGCTCACCAGCCCTGCGCGCTCGGCCTCGTCGGCCTTCATGTTGCGGCCTGTCAGGCACATTTCCATGGCCTTGGACTTGCCCACGGCGCGAGTGAGGCGCTGCGAACCGCCCATCCCCGGTGCGACGCCCAGCTTGATTTCCGGCTGACCGAACTGCGCATTTTCGGACGCGATCAGGATGTCCGCCATCATCGCCAGCTCGCATCCGCCGCCCAACGCAAAGCCATTGACCGCCGCGATCCACGGCTTGCGGGTCTTGCGCACAATGTCGACCTGCCAGCCGGAGAAGAAGTCCTCGGCAAAGAATTCGGCAGCCGGCTTGTCGGCCATTTCCTTGATGTCGGCTCCGGCGGCGAAGGCTTTTTCGCCCGATCCGGTGAGCACCGCGCAGCGCTGAGCGTCGTCGGCCTCGTAGGCGGCGAAAGCCTTGGTCAAGTCTGCCAGAACGGCAGTATTCAGCGCGTTCAGCGCCTGAGGACGGTTGAGCGTGATCAGCGTCACCGCGCCCCGCGTCTCAACAAGGATGGTGTCGTATTGGCTCATAAAGGCTTCCATTCTTCCTGCGGCGGCAAGGGCGCGAAAATCGAGGCGATCAGCTCGTCCGAAACGTCTTCTGGGCGTGCCGGCATCCATTTGGGATCCTGGGTCTTGTCGACCAGCACCGCGCGCACGCCCTCCGCAAAGTCGGGAAGCACCAGCACCCGGCTGCCTATGCGATATTCCATCGCCATGTTCATGGCAAAATCGTCGAGCTCGGCGGATTCGACCAGCTGGTGCAGCGAGACCTTGCACGCCTGCGGGCTTTTCTTGCGCAGCGTTTCCAGTTCCTTCTGCGACCATTCGCCACTGTCAGCTTCGAGCGAGGCAAGGATATCCTCAAGCCGATCCAACGCGAAATGCCGGGCGATCAGGTCTACGTTGGCGGTAATGCGCGCAGCCGGCGCTTCAACCGAAAGCTCATCGAGCAAAGCAGCGATATCCTCGCCCGCGGAGATCCGGCACTTGGCTTCGGGCAGCGCTTCGGAAGGCAGGTAATGCGTGCAAAGCCCGGTCCAAAGGCATTCCGCGCCATCGAGCCGCGCGCCGGTGAGAGCAAGGAATTGGCCGATCCTGCCCCCGATGCGGGCAAGGAACCAGCCGCCACCCACGTCCGGAAACAGGCCGATGCCCGTTTCCGGCATCGCATAGCGGGTGTTTTCGGTGGCTACGCGGAACTTTGCGGGCTGCGAGATGCCGACCCCGCCGCCCATCGTGATCCCGTCCATGAACGCGACCACCGGCTTGGGATAGGTGAACAGCAAGTGGTTGAGCTGGTATTCTTCGTAGAAGAACCGCCGCCCCGAAACGCCGTTATCGGTCAGCGCCGACTGGCGCAGCGCGGTGACGTCGCCACCAGCACAAAAGCCCCGCCCCTCGCTGTGATCGATGATAATCGTGCCAACCGCGTCGTCCTCGCGCCATGCGAGCAGCGCTTCGGTCATCGCATGGTCCATCGGCGCGGTCAGCGCGTGAATCGCCTTGGGGCGATTGAGTGTCAGGAACCCGGCGACGCCATCGCGCCGAAAGATCAGGTCTTCGGTCATCGCCCGATTACTGCGCGCAACGCTGGTAGGTCAGCGGCTCGGGCATCGCGTCAGGACCGAAATCGCGCCGAACCAGCGACATTCCATCGGCGGAGAGCGTCAGTTCCATGCCCTGCTGCCAGGTCTGCCCTTCGCCCGAAAACGCGAACTGCGCCTGCATCGCGTCGGCAGCAACCTTTTCAATCTTGCCAAGCTTGGCGACCGATTCGTAGAATTTGAGCTGGTCCGCGCCGATGATCATGTTGCCCTTGGCATCACCACGGCTGGTATCGCAGTCCGCCGCATTGATCCCCCACGCGCCATGCATACCGTCTGGAATGGCGTTGTCCGCCACAGGGCTGGCGGTTTCGGTGGGACTCGGCGCCGCGGCTGGCGAACTGGTTGCCGCAGGGTCAGCCTCGGGCGCGGGTGCAAGCTTGGAGCAGGCCGACACACCCAAGGCCGCCACAAGGACAAACCCAATTGCAGCGTTGCCAATCCGCGTCATGCCAGCGCCTCCATCACCTGCTTGCCGAACAGTTCCACGTCGCTTGGGATTACCTTGGTCACCGCCAGCGGCTTCGACACCCAGGTTACGTTGACGAGGTCTTCCCAGCTGATGTTGTTGTTGGTGGCATTTCCGCCCCACGAACCGCAGCCAAGCGAGAAGGTCTGGCGCATCCCGTTCCACAGGTTGCCCGAATTGGAAGCGGACTGCGGTTGGTTGACCATCACCCGGCTGGTCTTGGTCGCCATGGCGAGCTTCATGATGTTCGCGTCGCTGGTCGAGTAGATGCCGCAGGAATGACCTTGTCCCTGATAGGCCTGGATCTCATTGGTCAGTTCGATCGCGTGATCGATGTCGCGTGCACGATACAGCGCCATGGTGACCGTCATCTTCTCGCCCGAGAACGGATGATCGGGACCGGCGCCATCTTCGGGCACGATGAAGAACAGCTTGCCTTCCGGGATCGAGAAGCCCGCCATCCCGGCGATCTTCTCGGCATCCTGCGCGACGACCTTGGCGTTGATGTGATCGTCTTCCCAGATGACCGCTTGCAACTTGGCCTTTTCAGGCTCGTTCACGACATAGCCACCCTGATGAACCAGCTTCGCGAGCATCTCGTCGTAGATCGCGTCGAGCAAGACCACGGCATTGTCGGACGAGCACGAGGCGGCAAGGTCCAGTGTCTTTGAAGTCCGGATCTTGTCGGCCGCGTCATCGAGATCGGCGGTATCGTCCACGGTGATGACCGCATTGCCGACACCGACGCCGAGAGCCGGGGTACCCGAGCTGTAGGCGGCCTTGACCATCGGCCCGCCACCCGTCGCGAGCACGCGGTCGACCTGCTTCATAACCTCGTTGGTCTTTTCGACCGAGGGCTGCTCGATGGCGATAACGAGATCGGCAGGCGCTCCAAGTTTGACCAGCGCCGCGCGCATCCGATCGCAGATGTCCTTGTTCGTGATCTTGGCGCGCGGGTGCGGGCACACGATGATCGAATTGCGACCCTTGACCGCGCAGATTGCCTTGATCACCGGCGTCGCCTCGGGATTGGTCGATGGCGTCAACGCGCCGATCACGCCGACCGGCTTGGCGATCTTGACGATGTTACGCTCGGGCAATTCCTCGATCACGCCGACCGACTTGTCGGGCAGGATGTCCATCAGCGCGGCGCGGGTCTTGCGGAAGATCTTGAGATACTTGCCGTCGTAGTTCCCGAGCTGGGTTTCCTCGACGGTATCGCGGGCGATCTGTTCGGCGATGTCCTCGCGCGCAACGGCATAGACCATGCCGCGAATCCACAGGTCTACCTGCTCCTGCGTGGCGTTCTCGATCTGCGCCTGAGCGGCGCGCGAGCGCGCGACCAGCGCGGCGACTTCGTCGGCAACGGAGGTTTCGGCGGTCCGTTCAATCGTGGCCATTTCTCGTTCCTTGTAACCTGGCGCGTCGCGCCCTGCCCTTTCGCAAAGATGCAGGCAAGCACATATGTGAAGCCCGAGATAGGCCGTAATTGCGGATTTCGCCAGAGCCAGCGCCGTGCGGCGAGGCTTCGTCTTGCAACCGGGCTGCGGCTGGTGCAGGCCCGAATCCGGTTCAAGCGATCAAGACAGAGAGACGAAGACAGTGAGCGAGGCGACAATCGATCCGGCAGCCTTCCGCCAGGTGCTCGGTGCTTATCCGACTGGCGTGGTCGTAATCACGGCAATGGATGAGGATGCGACCCCTGCGGGCATGGTGGTCGGCACCTTCACCTCGGTCTCGCTCGATCCGCCGCTTGTGGGCTTCCTGCCCGACAAGAACTCGTCAAGCTGGCCCAAGATCGAGAAGGCGGGCCACTTCGCCGTCAACGTGCTCGGCAGCGACCAGCAACAGCTGTGCCGCCAGGTCGCGGGAAAGGGTGACAGGTTCGCAGGCGTCGAACTCACCATTTCCGACCACGGGCTTCCGGTGCTGGCCGACGCGATCGTGACGATCGAATGCTCGATCCACTCGGTCACCGAAGCGGGCGACCATTGGTTCGTGCTCGGCAACGTGTTGAGAATGGAAACCCCGCGAGACAGCGACCCGATGCTGTTCCACCGTGGCCGTTACGGCGGGTTTGCGGAAATCTGAATCTAGTATTCCGAAGGTGGCGCGACCGTCACCACAAGCCCGTCGAGCGCCTCTGCCAACCTGATCTGGCAGCCGAGCCGCGAGTTATCACGCCGCGTGTCCTCAAGCATTTCGAGCATGTCCTCCTCGATGGTATCGGGCGCGGGCAGCCGATCTACCCACTCGTCAGAGACATAAACGTGGCAAGTGCCGCAGGCTGCGCCGCCGCCACAGTTGCCGAGCACGCCTTCCACCCCGTTCTGCTTGGAAACTTCCATCAGCGTAATGCCGGTGGTCGCTTCCGCGATCGTGCGCGTGACGCCTGCGGCATCGGTCATGGTGATCGAGATGGTCGACATAGTGTTCCCTTTGGCGAATTTGTTTTCACTCAAAGCGCCGCAGCGTCCCGGACTCAAGTGTGCGAGCAAAAAAATCACTGCACAGGCTTGCCCAACCTGCAATTTGCCTGCCTTGTGGAGCGAGAAGAAGCCCGAACGGGAGGGGAGAAGAATGAAGCTTGGATTCGCGCTGCCGCACATGATGGAACTGAAAGCGCTGACGCAGCCCTGGGAACTGGACGTGACCGGCCTCCAGCAAACCGAACTGGTCAAATGGGCCGAAGGCCTCGGCTACGAGATGGTTCAGGTGCCCGAGCACCACTTCATTCCCGATGAGCATATCGAACTGTCTGGCGGTTTCTATTTCAACGCACTGATCGGCATGGCGCACCTGGCGGGCGCGACCGAGAAGATGCGCGTCAATTCCTGCATCCAGCTCCTGCCGTTGCAGAACCCGATTGTCGTCGCAAAGGCGCTGTCGACGATGGACTGGCTTTCGGGCGGCCGCGTGACGATCAATTTCGGCGTCGGCTGGCTCAAGGAGGAATTCGACATCCTCGGCGTGGATTTCCACAAGCGTGGCGCGATGTCGGAAGAATATGTCCGCGCGATGATCGAGCTATGGACCAGCGACAAGCCCGAGTTCGAGGGCGAATACGTCTCGTTCAAGGAAATCGCATTTGCTCCCAGGCCAGTCCAGCAAGGCGGAATCCCGATCTGGTTCGGCGGCGATGCCGATGCCGCGTTGAAGCGCACGGGCCGTTATGGCTCTGGCTGGATGCCGTTCCTCACCCCGCCCGAAAAGATTGCAGAACGGCTCGATTTCATCCGCTCGCAGCCCGATTACGGCGGCAAGCTCAACGACGTCTCCTATTCGCTGAGTACTGGCGCGATCGGCGAAGGCCATGCCGTGGTCGAAAATGAACTGGCCAAGGGTGGCAAGTCGAAGCAGCAGACTTTGGACGAACTTGGCTGGCTCGCGAGCCTTGGCGTCACATGGAGTGGGGTTTCTTCGCCGCCGCTGACCTCGCTGCAAGGCTGGAAGGACCATGTCCAGTATGTCGCCGAGGAGATCATCCCGGCGGTCAGGGATCTTTGAGCGGTAACGCGCAAGCGATCAATGGAGAGTCCCGCCTCGGCTGCACTTGAGTGCGGCGGCAGGTGGGATAGGGAACTGAGAGACGCATCGAAAGGATTACGATGACCAATCCACCGCGCATGAGGCCGCGCATCGACGAATACAATCGTCCCTACTGGACGGCGGGTGCCGAGGGCACGCTCAAGTTGCAGAAGTGCAATTCGTGCAGCAGCTTCAACCATCCCGCTCTGCCGGTCTGTCGCCAGTGCCAGTCGGAAGACCTGGTCTATGACGCCTTGCCCGGCACCGGCGCGATCGATACCTTCACGATCAATCACCAGTCCTGGTATCCCGGCGTCGAGGTGCCTTACGTCATTGCCCGCGTGCGGCCCGACGGTGCCCCCGGCGTGATCCTCACCACCAACATCGTCAATTGCGATGTCGATGTGGTGCGCCCCGGAGACAAGGTCCGCGTCCTGTTCGACGAGCAGGACGGCATCTGGTTCCCGCTGTTCGAGAAGGTGGCCTGATCATGGCAAGCAAGGAAGCTTACATCACCGGCGTTGGCCAGTCCGAAGTCGGCGTTCGCCTGACCCGCCACCCGCTGCTGCTGACCATCGATGCGGTCAAGGAAGCGCTTGCCGACGCGGGGCTGACGGTCGACCAGATCGACGGTGTCTCAACCTATCCGGGCAAGATGTCGGGCCAGCCCGGTTTCTCGCCGGTCGGCTCGGAAGAACTCGCAGACGCGCTCGGCATCAAGTCGAAATGGCACACCGGCGGCGGTGAACTGCCCGCGCAACTTGCCGCGATCGGCAACGCGGCGATGGCGGTGAAGCAGGGGCTTGCCCGGCATATCATCTGCTTCCGGACCGTCTATGAGGCAGCGGCGCAGGCCCGGCCCGACGAATATCGGCCTGCGCGCGGCGGAGACCTGCCAGGCGCGATGCAATACCTGATGCCTTACTGGGCGATGTCGGCGTCGAACTGGGTAGCGCAATATGCCAACCGGCATGTGTACAAATACGGCATGAAGCGCGAACAGCTCGGCCAGATCGCGATCAACGCCCACCGCAACGCTCAGCTCAACCCGCGGGCGCGCAACATCTCGAAGAAGGAGCTGACGCTCGACGAGTACATGGAAGCGCGGATGATCACATCGCCGCTGTGCCTGTGGGATTGCGACCGCTATTCGGACTGCTCGACCGTGGTGATCGTCTCGGCCGGCGATGCGCTCGACGAGGTCAAGGCGACGCCGATCCGGATTGCGGCAATGGCGGGCTCGATCGACAGCTTCTCGTGGGACCAGCCCGAATGGACCTCGTCCTACGACACCGGTCGCGACCTGTGGACCTACACCGACTACACGGTGAAGGATGTCGATACCGTGCAGTTCTACGACGGTTTCGCTTTCCTGCCGCTGACCTGGCTGGAAGGCCTCGGCTTTTGCGAGCGCGGATCGGCCCACGAATTCATCGACGGCGGGCACAGGATCGCGCTCGATGGCGAACTGCCGCTCAACACTTTTGGCGGGCAGCTTGGTGCCGGGCGTCTGCACGGCTTCGGCTTTGCGCACGAATCGGTGGTGCAGTTGCGCGGCGAAGGCGGCGCGCGTCAGATAAAGAACAAGCATCAGGTTGCCGTGGCAACCTCGGGAGGCGGGCCGATGGCGGCAGCGCTGCTGCTGACGAGGGATTAATTTACGGGCCGGGCCTCAGCGCCCGGCCAGTTCCTCCAGCGTAAAGCCGTTGTTCGGCGTCGTTTGCTGAACCTCGATCACATTGCCTTCCGGGTCGTAGCCATAGACCGTCTTGACGTGGCCGACATCGACGAAGTCCCGTCCGCCGAATGTCATGCCGCATTTCTCGAGGTGCGCGACATCGGCTTCCATATCGGTGACGTCGATGCACATGTGCGTGTAGCCGGGATCATTGGGGCGCTTGGGCTCGACAGTCCGGGCTGGCGGCGCGCTATACTCGAACAGTTCGAGATAGCACGTTCCCGCCCTCAGCATCACGCCCTTCGCCGCCGAGCCAGCCACGTCGACGATGTGGTCCATGGTCGCATCTCCGCCCCATGCAAACCCTTCGTCGACCGGCTCGAAGCCGAACGCCTCGCTGTAGAAACGCTGCATGCGCGCCATGTCGCGGCAGTTGACGCCGACATGATGGATGGCCCTTATCATCGCAACCTCCCTTGCGTTGTGCAGTTCCGGATCAGGCAGGCCCCATCCGGTATACGCACAGCTTGTTACCATCCAGATCGCGGAAATAGGCTCCGTAGAAGCCACCTTCAGGTCCGCGCCAGCCCGGCTCACCCTCGCAGGTGCCGCCAAGTTCCTTCGCCTTTGCATGCACGTTGCGCACCTGGTCCTGCGTATCGGCCGCAAGCGCGATCATCGTTCCGTTGCCCGCAGTTGCAGCATTGCCATCGTACGGGGGAGTTACGCTGAATTCGAATTTGCCTTTGGTCCGTGAATAGAGGCGGCCTCCCTTGGGCGAATCGAAGGCTTTCTTGGCGCCAAGCTCACCCAAAACGGCATCGTAGAAGGCCAGCGCCTTTGCTATGTCATTGCTGCCAACAGTTGCATATCCGATCATAAGTCTATCTCCATTAAGTGTTATTTTAGCGCCCTTTGAACTCGGGCGGTCTTTTGCCGAGGAATGCGCTGACGCCCTCCACGAAATCGTCGGTGCGGCTCGCATCGCGCTGGGCGTCGCGTTCAGCAGCCATCGCATGCTTGAGCGAGCAATCGTTCGCAGCCCAGGCGGTGCGCTTTATCATGCCGAGCGAAGCCGGTCCGGCGGCCAGTCCCTTCGCCACCGCCCAGGCCGTATCGCGCAGCTCGTCGTCGGGCACTACGCGGTTGACCAGCCCCCATTCCAGCGCCTTTTCGGCAGGCAAGCGCTCGCCAAGTAGCAATAATTCCATCGCCCGAACACGCCCAACTGCCCGCGCCAGCAGCCATGTCGCACCGCCATCACCGACCAGCCCGACATGCCGGAAAGCCTGCAGGAAATAGGCGCTCGACCCGCACACAATGATGTCGCCCGCCAGCGCCAGCGACGAGCCGACTCCTGCCGTCGCGCCCTGCACCGCAGTTACAACGGGAATGCAAAGCGACTGCACCGCAATTACCATAGGGTGCAGATACTGGTCGAGCGCAGCGCCCGCATCGCGCATCGGATCGGAAAGATCGACTTCGGTTTCGGCAAGATTCGCGCCCGAGGAAAACCCCTTGCCCTCTCCGGTCAGCAGCACGGAGCGCGCCTCTCGACCTGCCCGACCGAGCGCCTCGATCAATTCCTCGGCCAGTGCCCGCGAGATCGCGTTGCGGGTGCCGGGATCGTTGAGCGACACATGCGCGACGCCGCTATCGAGCGAGTAGAGAACCTTCTCGTACGACAAGCCGCGCGCCCGTTCTGCCAATCAGGCCAGCATCCCCATCAGTCGGCCCTTCACGATCTCCTCGGCCTCGCCGATGATCCGGTCGATCAATTCCTGGCAAGTCGGGATGTCGTGGATCAGGCCCTGGATCTGGCCCGCCCAGAAGATGCCCTTCACCAGGTCGCCCGTCTCCAGAACTTCCTTGCCCTGCGCGCCCGAGACGAGATGGCGCACATCCTCGAACACCGCGCCCTCATTCGCCGAAATCTCGACGACCTCGTCGGAGACCACGTTCTTCCCGACCCGCGCCGAATTGTGGAACTTGCGGAAGATCAGGTTGGTGCCAAGCTCGTCGTTCTCGACGTACTTGGCTTTCACGTTGTCGTGGACCGGCGCTTCCTTGGTGGCGCAGAACCGCGTGCCCATGTTGATCCCTTCCGCGCCGAGCGCGAGCGCGGCGACGAAGCCGCGTGCATCGCCGATCCCGCCCGAGGCGAGCAGCGGGATCTTAACCTTGTCCTTGGCAGCGGGGATCAGCACCAGTCCGCCAATATCATCCTCGCCTGGGTGTCCGGCGCATTCGAAGCCGTCGATCGAGATGATGTCGCAGCCGTGCTTTTCCGCCGACAGCGCGTGGCGCACCGAGGTGCACTTGTGGACGATGGTGATGCCGTGCGGCTTCATCATTTCCCATATCTCGCGCACCTTGGGCGATCCTGCGGTCTCGACGATGGTGATGCCGGCATCGATGATGACCTTGGCATAGGCCCCATAATCGGGCGCGTTCAGCGTCGGCAAGTATGTCAGGTTCACGCCGAACGGCTTGTCGGTCATCGAGCGGCACTTTTCGATCTCGGCGGCCAGCGCCTCAGGGCTGGGCTGGGTGAGCGCGGTGATCAGGCCGAGCCCGCCCGCGTTCGAAACCGCGCTCACCAGCACGGCATAGCCCACGTTCTGCATACCGCCCTGGACGATGGGATGCTCGATGCCGAGCATTTCGGTCACGCGGGTCTTGAAGGGCATAGTGATCTCCGGAAATGTATCAGGCGGGAATCTGGTTGAACGGAACGCCTTTGTCGGGGCGATGGTCCTGCGGCAAGCCGAGAATCCGCTCGGCGATGGTATTGAGCAGCATTTCGTCGGCGCCGCCTGCGATGCGGCCGGTGGGAACCGAAAGCCAGCTCGCGACCCAGTCCTCCTTGGAAAACGCATCGCGATCATAGGCAAGGCCATCGCCTCCCTTTAAGTCGATGGCGAGTTCGGACAGTTTCTGACGGCTGCGCACCGACAAGAGCTTGCTCAGCGAGCCTTCCGGCCCGGGCTCCATCCCCGCTTCCATCATCAGGAAAGCGCGGTCGCGGATCGACTTGAGGCCGTTGCGCAGCGCAAAGTTGCGCGCGATGGCCGAACGGATGCGGCCATCTTCGATCGCGGGGCGGCCGCCCAGATCCATGTCGCGGGCTGTGTCCATGAAGAATTCGATCGTCGGACCGAAGCCGTCGGCGTCCCCGGCGACGTAGCGTTCGATCATCAGCGTCGCCATCGCCACGCCGAAACCCCCGCCAACCGGGCCGATGCGCTGGCCGTCGGTCAGCTTGACGTCATCGAAGAACACCTCGTTGCAGACGACTTCCCTGTCGAGCAGTTCGAACGGTTTGGCGGTCACGCCCTCGCCGTGCATGTCGATCCAGAAACAGGTTAGGCCCTTGTGCTTGGGCACGGTGGGATCGCTGCGCGCAACGATGATGCCATAGTCAGCGATGTGTGCGTGGCTGGTCCACAGCTTCTGGCCGTTCAATTTCCAGCCGTTACCGTCCTGCTCGGCCTTCATGCGAAGGCCTGCAAGGTCGGACCCTCCGGCAGGCTCGGAGAACAGCTGGCACCAGATTTCCTCGCCTTTAAGCGCCGCGATAACTCGCTCGCGGACCCACGCCTTGTCCTCGCAGAACTTCATGATGATCGGGATCGGCATACCCAGCGAAATGCCGAAATAGCCGCTCGGAAAGCCAAGCTCCATTTCCTCGCTGTCGAAGGCGATCTTGTGCAGGCCTGAAAGGCCGCGCCCGCCGAACTCCTCGGCCATGTGGATGCCGCCGAAACCAGCCTCGTATTTCGCCGCCATATAGCGGCGGCCGAGCGCGAGATCTGCCTCGTCGGAAATGCCGCGACGCGCATCGCGGCCGAACTCGGGCACCATTGTCGCGAGCCAAGCTTGAGCGTCGGCGCGGAAGGTTTCGAGATCGATCATGCGCCTACTCCCTCGAGTTCGCTGACCAGCAGGTCTTCCCAGAACAGCGGGCTGCCCAGCTCTGCCGAAAGGCTGCGGGCGCGGCGCATGTGCAGGTGCAGGCCAAGCTGCCAGGTCACGCCGATGCCGCCGTGAATCTGCACCGCGTCGCGCGCGGCAGTGTCATAGGCTTCGCTGGCGGTGAGCCGCACCGCGCAGGCCTTGAGCACGAAGTCCGCCTTGCCCTCGCTGGCGGCGGCATCGATGCAATTGGCGCGGGCCAGCTCGACCAGGCCGTAGATTTCGGCAATGCGATGCTTGATCGACTGGAACGCGGCAATCGGCTGGCCGAAAGCCTTGCGCTCCAGTGCATAGTCGCGCGCGATGACCATCGCCTGCTGCGCCCCGCCGGTCTGCTCGTGCGCCGACACAACCGCCATGCGCGCGAGGGCATGGCGCGCCGCCGCGCGCGCAGCATCGCCTTCCAGCAACACCTTGGCGGGAGCGCCGTCGAACGCCAGCGCAGCATAGAGGCGGGCGTTGTCGAAGCTGTCGACCGTGCGGCGCATGGTGTCGTCAAGCTCGACGAGCGCCAGAACCGGGGAACCCCCAGACGAGGCCCAGACGATACCCGCATCTGCCTGCAATGCGCCTGCGACCGCGGCCTTTGCGCCGCTCAGCTTGCCGTTTGAAAAGGTGACTGCAGGAACCGGTGGCAGCGGCGACGTGCCCTCGCCCAGCGCGGCCACGCCAATTGCTTCGCCCGCGGCGATGCGCGGCAGCCATGCCTCGCGCGCGGCCTCGTCGATTCCCGCGAGCAAAAGCTGCACGAAGGCATCGTTGCCGGTGAGGAACGGCGCGCCCGCCGTCACCGCGCCAAGGCTCACTGCGATCAGTCCCATCTCGATCAGGCCAAGGCCCAGCCCGCCATATTGCTCGGGCACCGAAAGCGCGGTCCAGCCCTGTTCGACCGCCGTTTGCCAGATGCGCTCGTCGTACTGGCCGGTTACGTCCACCAGATCGAGCAGGCGCTCTAGATCGTACTGGGCATCGAGCACGCGTCGCGATTCGCTTGCAATCGATAGCTGTGCTTCATCGTAGAGGATTGTCATGCCCCGGCGTCTCCCATGCGAGCGACCGCTAGGGCATCGCCGGGCGAGCTTCAAGCGTCAGCGCGCTTTTCATGCTGCTGCGGAAGAGGAATCACCGCGGCGGTAAACCGGCTTATGCAAACCAGCTTGCCTGTCTCGTCGGCGATCTCGATCGACCAGACCTGCAAACGTTTGCCGAGTGAGACGGGACGCGCGGTGGCATAGACCCAGCCCGAAAAGGCCGGGCGTAAGTGATTGGCGTTGATTTCAGCGCCCACCACCGTGAAGCGTTCGAGGTCGATGCATCGTCCCGCCGCCATCGAGCCTATAGTCTCGGCAAGAGCCACTGATGCGCCGCCGTGGAGCAGTCCCGCCGGTTGCTTGGTTCGCGCATCGACCGGCATGCGCATGCGCAGGAAATCGTCACCCGCCTCGACGAATTCGATGCCCAGCCATCCGATCATCGAATCGGCCAGCGATTGCTCGGAACTGTCATAGGCTGGCCGCTTGCCGCTGAACCAGATCATGGGATCAGAACCCCATCACCGGATGCGGCTGGTAGGGCGCTTCGAGCTGCTCGATTTCCGAAGAACTCAATTCAACTTCGAGCGCACTCAAGGCGTCCTCGAGCTGCGCCATCTTCGATACGCCGATGATCGGGGCAGTGATCCCGTCCTGCGCGAGCAGCCACGCGGTCGCAACCTGGGCCATCGGAATTCCGCGTTCGCCAGCAATCTTTTGAACCGCGCCGATCACTTGCGCGTCGTTGTCGGCCATCCTGACGTAAAGCGCCTTGTTGATCGGATCGGTTTCTGAGCGGTGGGTTTCCTCGCCCACCGGCCGCGCCAGCTTGCCGCGCGCGAGCGGGCTCCACGGGATGACGCCAATGCCTTCCTCGCGGCACAGCGGCAGCATCTCGCGCTCTTCCTCGCGGTAAATGAGGTTCACATAGTTCTGCATCGATACGAATTGCGCCCAGCCGTTGCTACGCGAGACGTGCAGCGCTCGCTGGAACTGGCGTGCCGCCATCGACGACGCACCGATATAGCGCGCCTTGCCCGCGCGAACGATGTCGTTCAGCGCTTCCATCGTCTCCTCGATCGGGGTGTTATTGTCCCAGCGGTGGATCTGGTAGAGATCGACGTAGTCGGTGCCGAGCCGCGTCAGGCTGTCGTCGATCGCCTGCATCAGCGCTTTGCGCGAAAGCCCGCCCTGGTTGGGGCCGCTGCCGAATGGGCCATGCGCCTTGGTGGCGATGACGATCTCGTCGCGCCGGGCAAACTCATTCAGCGCCCTGCCGGTCACTTCCTCGGAAGTGCCGCCAGCATAAATGTTGGCGGTGTCGAAGAAGTTGATCCCCGCTTCCACCGCGCGGCGCAGGATCGGGCGGCTTGCCTCCTCGTCGAGGATCCACTTGTGCCATCCCTTCGACGAATCGCCGAAGCTCATGCAGCCAAGGCACAGCCGCGAAACCTTGAGGCCTGTCTTGCCGAGCCCCACATAGTCCATCGTGATCACCTTTCCCGCAAAACGTGAATCGCCTTTGCCAACCCTTGTCGAAAGCAAGCGCCGAAGGCAATGGCGAGCGACAAAGCGCATCGCCTGGCTGATCGCTGCGCAGCATGGCTTGCGCATCGAATGCAACGCGGTAAGTTCATTGCTAATATGCACGACAAGCGAGAGGTGCCGCCATGCTGAAGTCAGCCGGAAACGGTTTGCGCGAAGTTCCCTTCCCGGTTTCCGATCCGGAGCGGATTCCCGTCCAGCGCTATTTCGACAAGGAGTTCTACGAGGCCGAGTTCGAGCACCTGTGGCCGCACGTCTGGCAGAACGCTTGCCGCCTCGAACAGATTGCCGACGTGGGTGACTGGATCGAATATTCCAATCTGGGCAAGTCGGTCATCGTCGTCCGCACCGAAAGCGGCATCAAGGCATTCAACAATGCCTGCCGCCATCGCGGCGTGCCTTTCGCGGGCGGCCAGCCGCTCGACCGGGACTATTCCTCCGCCTTCGGCAATTGCTCGAAGAAGGGCTTCACCTGCCCGTTCCACGGCTGGGCCTGGAACATGGACGGCCAGTCCACCCGGGTTTACGGCAAGCACCTGCTGAGCGACCGCCAACTCGATCCCAACGACGTCAACCTAGTGTCCTGCCGGGTCGATACCTGGGGCGGCTGCGTGTGGATCAATCATGACAACGACGCGCTGAGCTTGCG
>CAMDQY010000046.1 GCA_945906005.1 Novosphingobium sp. Chol11
GTGATGATGACCGGTGGAAAGGCGGAAGCCAGCATCGGCAATGACCGCGGCGAGCGCGCCTGGGCGATGATCGAGGACCAGCTTGGCAAGACTGCCTTTTTTGGCGGGCGCGAACTGACCAGTGCCGACGTGATGATGGTTTTCGGCCTGACGACGATGCGCAACTATATCGGCAAGCCGCTCGACGCCTACCCTAACCTGCGCGCTTATCTCCAGCGCATCGGCGCTCGCGATGCTTACAAGCGCGCGATGGAAAAGGCCGAACCGGGTGTGACGCCCAACCTGACCTAGCCTTCGGCCTCGCGGCGCAAAAGTTCGCGTTTGATTTCCTCGCCATAGGCATAGCCGCCGAGCGAGCCATCTGCAGCGACGACCCGGTGACACGGCGTCAGCACCGCAACCGGGTTCGCTCCATTCGCCTGCCCGACCGCCCGGCTGGCGCCCAGCTTGCCGAGTTTCGCCGCGATTTCGCCATAGCTGCGGGTCTCGCCCGGCGGGATCGCGCGCAATTGTTCCCAGACCGCTTCCTGGAAGGCGGTGCCCTGTACGTCGAGCGGGAGATTGGCGGCGCGAGCGGGGCGCTCGACCGCGGAGACCACCTGATCGCACAGCTTGGCAAATTGCGCGTCACCCGCTGCAATCTCAGCTCGGGGAAAGCGCGCGGCGAGTTCGTCGGGTCCTTCGCCGAACGATAGCCGGCAAATGCCCTTCTCGGTTGCGGCGATCAGAATCGGCCCCAGGCTCGTTTCCACCGAGGCCCAGCGGATGGTTATACCGCGCCCGCCCTGTCTCCATGCCGATGGCGTCATGCCCATCCTCTTGCTGCTCGCTTCATAGAATCGTGAGGGCGCGCCGTAGCCCGCCTCATAGATTGCGGTGGTGACACTGGCGCCGCTGGTCAGCGTCTCACGTGCTCGATCTGCCCTGACCGATCTTGCATAGGCGGCGGGAGACAATCCGACCGCGCGGCTGAAAAGCTTCTGGAAATGCGGCGCGCTGTATCCGGTGCGCTCGGCCAGAACGGCCAACGAAAGGCGTTCCGCGTGAGGATCGCGCAAAAATTGGAGAGCGAGCGCCACGGCGGCCTCGTCGCGGGCAGTGTCGTCGGGGCGACATCGCAGGCAGGCGCGCAGGCCCGTCGCCCGCGCTTCTTCCGGCTCGGCAAAGAACCGCACATTGGCGCGTGCGGGATGCCGAGCGGCGCAGGAAGGGCGGCAATAGATCCCGGTCGTCAGCACGCCGGTTACGAAGCGGCCGTCGTATCCGCGATCTCGCTCCAGCACGGCCCTCCAGCATTCATCATTGTCGGGGCGCGGCCCGGTTTCGGTTTCCAGCACAAGCATTGGCTCACCTTGTCATCGACTGTTCCTTGATGGCAAGATGGTCTATTGGCGCGCACCGCGCATCCCGGTTCTTGCGGTCAAAGCAGGTTCGCTTGAGAATGCCGATAGGGTTTTATGACGGTTAGTTTTACCTAACCTTCCTGCCCGCCTTGCATCGGGGCAGAATCGTCGCTATGCGCGCCCCGTCTGCGGGCCATCCCGGCTTTGTCCGGGATTTTTTCGTGCCTCAGCCCACCCGATGTGAAGGACCATAGACGCGTGGCTAATCCCGGCGGAATCTCGGCCAGTTTGCAAGGTCGCTATGCGTCCGCGCTGTTCGATCTGGCGAGCGAGAACGGAAACGTCTCGGCTGTCGAATCCGATCTCGAAAAGCTCGGCCAGGCGTTCGGCGAAAGCCCGGAGCTGGCTGGCCTGATTCGCAATCCGCAGATCAGTCGCGGTGATGCAGGCAAGGCGCTCGACGCCGTGGCGGACCTGCTGGCACTCTCGCCGCTGACCCGCAATTTCCTCGGTGTGCTTTCCGGCAACCGCCGGCTCGCACGCCTGCCCGAGATCATTCGCGCATTCTCGACCATCGCCGCCCATGCGCGTGGTGAGGCGACTGCCGAAGTCTCCACCGCCCATGCCTTGGGAGAGGACCAGATCGAGGCGCTTCGCCAGAAGCTCGAAGCGCGCGAAGGTCGCAACGTCAAGATCAGGGCCAGCGTCGATCCCGAATTGCTCGGCGGGCTGGTCGTCACCATCGGTTCAAAGCGTATCGATAGCTCGATCCGCACCCGTCTCAATTCCCTCGCCCAGGCAATGAAGGGCTGAAAGCCCCTGAAAAGGCTTCGAAGAAAGGCTAAGCAATGGAAATCCGCGCCGCAGAAATTTCAAAGGTCATCAAGGACCAGATCGCCAACTTTGGCACCGAGGCAACCGTCTCGGAAGTCGGCTCGGTGCTCTCGGTGGGTGACGGCATCGCGCGCATTCACGGCCTCGACAAGGTTCAGGCCGGCGAGATGGTCGAATTCGCCAACGGCATCCAGGGCATGGCGCTCAACCTCGAGGCGGACAACGTCGGCGTGGTGATCTTTGGCTCCGACCAGGAGATCAAGGAAGGCGACATGGTCAAGCGCACCGAGACCATCGTCGATGTGCCGGTTGGCAGGGGCCTGCTCGGCCGTGTGGTCGACGCGCTTGGCAACCCGATCGACGGCAAGGGCCCGATCGAGTCATCAGAGCGCCGCCTCGTCGAGACCAAGGCTCCCGGCATCATCCCGCGCAAGTCGGTGCATGAGCCGGTGCAGACCGGCCTCAAGGCAATCGACGCGCTCGTTCCCATCGGCCGCGGCCAGCGCGAACTGATCATCGGCGATCGCCAGACCGGCAAGACCGCTGTCGCCATCGATACCTTCATCAACCAGAAGGAAATCAACGCGGGCAGCGACGAGAGCAAGAAGCTCTTCTGCATCTACGTCGCGATCGGCCAGAAGCGCTCCACCGTCGCGCAGATTGTTCGCCAGCTCGAGGAAAACGGCGCGATGGAATATACCATCGTCGTTGCCGCCACCGCTTCGGAGCCGGCGCCGATGCAGTATCTCGCGCCCTATACCGGCGCGGCCATGGGCGAGTTCTTCCGCGACAACGGCATGCATGCCGTTGTCGTTTATGACGACCTTTCCAAGCAGGCCGTCGCCTATCGCCAGATGTCGTTGCTGCTCCGCCGCCCGCCGGGCCGCGAAGCCTATCCGGGCGACGTGTTCTACCTGCACAGCCGCCTGCTCGAGCGCGCGGCGAAGATGAATGACAGCATGGGTGGCGGCAGCCTGACCGCGCTACCGATCATCGAAACGCAGGCGGGTGACGTGTCGGCCTACATTCCGACCAACGTGATCTCGATCACCGACGGCCAGATCTTCCTCGAAACCGGCCTGTTCTACCAGGGCGTTCGCCCGGCGATCAACGTCGGCCTGTCGGTTAGTCGCGTTGGCGGCGCTGCCCAGACCAAGGCGATGAAAAAGGTCGCCGGCTCGATTAAGCTGGAGCTGGCGCAGTACCGCGAAATGGCGGCCTTCGCGCAGTTCGGCTCCGATCTCGACGCCTCGACCCAGCGCCTGCTCAATCGCGGCGCTCGCCTCACCGAGCTGCTCAAGCAGGCGCAGTTCTCGCCGATGCCGTTCGAGGAACAGACCGTCTCGATCTATGCGGGCACCAACGGCTATCTCGATACGATCCCGGTCAGCGACGTTACCCGCTACGAGAGCGAGATGCTCAGCTTCATGCGGTCGCAGCACGGCGGCGTGCTTTCCGAGATACGCGACAGCCAGAAGTTCGAAGGCGAGACCGCCGACAACACCAAGGCGGCGCTCGACGCTTTCGCCAAGCAATTCGCCTGAGCCTTAGAAAAACACGAAACGGGAGCCGAAATGGCTAGCCTCAAGGAACTCAAGGGCCGAATCAACTCGGTCAAATCGACTCAGAAGATCACCAAGGCCAAGCAGATGGTCGCGGCGGCCAAACTGCGCCGGGCGCAGGCCGCAGCCGAAGCAGGGCGTCCCTATGCCTTGCGTCTTGGCAAGGTCATGGCGAGCCTTGCGGGCAAGGTAAGCGGTGAAGGTGCGCCCAAGCTTCTTGCCGGTAATGGCAGTGGCGAACGGCACCTGCTGGTCGTCGTCAACACCGACAAGGGCCTGTGCGGCGGTCTCAACTCGAACGTGGTCAAGGAAGCCAAGGCCAGGGCGCGCGAACTGATTGCTGCGGGCAAGAAGGTCGAGTTCTACCTCGTGGGACGCAAGGGTCGCGCACCGATCCGCCGCGATTTTCCTCAGTCGATCGGGCACCAGTTCGACACCAGCGAAGTGCGCACTCCCGGCTTCGTCGAGGCCGAGGCCATTGCCGGTGAATTGATCGACTTGTTCGCGCAGGGCAAGTTCGACATCGCGCACCTGATCTACCCGGTGTTCAAGTCTGCGCTGGTGCAGGACCCGGTGACGCAGCAGTTGATCCCGGTTCCCGCACCTGAAGTGGCGGATACGAGCGCCGCTGCGGTTGAATACGAGCCTGACGAGGAGGAAATCCTCGCCGAGCTGCTGCCGCGCTTCATCAAGACCCAGCTTTTCACGGCTCTGCTCGAACGCGAAGCCTCCGAACAGGGCGCTTCGATGACCGCGATGGACAATGCCACGCGCAATGCCGGTGAGCTGATCGACAAGCTGACGATCCAGTACAACCGCAGCCGACAGGCCGCGATCACGACCGAACTGATTGAAATTATCGCTGGCGCGGAAGCGCTGTAGCATCAGACGAAATACGCTGGCGCGGAAGCGCTCTGAGCGAAACGACCTCAAAGGCAAGGAAACTAAAATGGCCACCGCACCCGTGCTCAACCTCACCACCGCTGGCACTATCAGCCAGGTTATCGGCGCTGTCGTCGACGTGCAGTTCGAAGGTGAACTGCCCGCCATCCTGACCGCGCTGGAAACCGATAACAACGGCAACCGGCTGGTGCTCGAAGTTGCGCAGCACCTTGGCGAAAAGACCGTGCGCTGCATCGCCATGGACGGCACCGAGGGTCTTACCCGCGGTCAGCAGGTGACCAGCACGGGCTCACAGATCATGATGCCGGTCGGCCCCATGACGCTGGGCCGCATCATGAACGTGATTGGCGAACCGATCGACGAGATGGGTCCGATCGGTTCGGACATGTTCTCGCCGATCCACGCCGAGGCTCCGGCATTCGTCGACCAATCGACCGAGGCGGCGATCCTTGTCACCGGCATCAAGGTCATCGACCTGCTCGCGCCCTATGCCAAGGGCGGCAAGATCGGCCTGTTCGGTGGCGCGGGCGTGGGCAAGACCGTGCTGATCCAGGAACTCATCAACAACATCGCAAAGGGCCACGGCGGCGTTTCGGTGTTCGCAGGCGTGGGTGAGCGTACTCGTGAGGGTAACGATCTTTACCACGAATTCCTCGACGCCGGCGTCATCGCCAAGGGCGCCGACGGCAAGCCCACTCCCGAAGGCTCCAAGGTGGCACTTGTGTTCGGCCAGATGAACGAGCCTCCGGGTGCTCGCGCCCGCGTTGCGCTTTCGGGCCTGACGCAGGCCGAATACTTCCGCGACGTTGAAGGCCAGGACGTGCTGTTCTTCATCGACAACATCTTCCGCTTCACCCAGGCGGGTTCGGAAGTGTCGGCGCTGCTCGGCCGTATTCCTTCGGCGGTGGGTTATCAGCCGACCCTGTCGACCGACATGGGCCAGCTGCAGGAACGCATCACTTCGACCAACAAGGGCTCGATCACCTCGGTCCAGGCGATCTACGTGCCTGCGGACGATCTCACCGACCCTGCGCCTGCAACCTCGTTCGCTCACCTTGACGCGACGACCACATTGAACCGCGCGATTTCGGAGCTGGGCATCTACCCGGCGGTCGACCCGCTCGACTCGACCTCGCGCGTGCTGACGCCTGCGGTTGTCGGCCAGGTCCACTACGACACCGCCCGCCGCGTCCAGGAAACGCTGCAGAAGTACAAGTCGCTGCAGGACATCATCGCCATTCTCGGCATGGATGAGCTCTCCGAAGAGGACAAGATCACCGTCGCCCGCGCGCGCAAGATCCAGAAGTTCCTGTCGCAGCCGTTCCACGTCGCCGAGGTGTTCACCAACATCCCCGGCAAGTTCGTGGCTGTCGAGGACACGGTGAAATCGTTCAAGGCAGTGGTCGAAGGCGAATACGATCACCTGCCCGAAGACGCTTTCTACATGGTTGGCGGCATCGACGAGGCAGTCGAGAAGGCCAAGCGTCTGGCCGAGGAAGCCTGAGCCAATGGCCCTCCACTTCGAACTCGTGACCCCTGCCCGGCTGGTCCGCTCGGAAGACGTCCATATGGTCACCGTGCCCGGCGGCGAGGGTGACTTCGGCGTGCTCGAAGGCCATGCGCCGGTTATGTCGACGATCCGCGACGGCGCGCTGTTGGTCTACAAGACCGAGGGTGCCGTGCCCGAGGAAATCCAGATACAGGGCGGCTTTGCCGAAGTCGGCGAAAACGGGCTGACGGTTCTGGCCGAACAAGTCGAGGGCTGATCTTTACAAAAAGAACACGAAAAGGGGCGTTCTAACGCGGAGCGCCCCTTTTGTTGTGCGCCTCTGCAAACCGGCATAGTCTCGCGTCCTTAGACTGGCGGGAGAGCGCAAGATGGCAGGCATACTCATCAAGGGCGGCTTGATCGCAGACGGCAACGGTGGTTAACCGTTTCACGCCGATGTGAGGATCGATGGCGCGGTCATCTCAGAACTTGTACCTGATCTTGCGGCACGCGACGAAGAGCGGCTCGTCGATGCGAGCGGCCTGCTCGTCACCCCCGGCTTCGTCGATCTCCACACGCATTACGACGGCCAGATCACCTGGGACAGCGAGCTTGCTCCGACATGCTGGCATGGCGTCACCACGATCATCGTCGGCAATTGCGGGGTTGGCTTCGCGCCAGTTCGCCCCGGCGAGCAGGATCGCCTGATCGAACTGATGGAAGGGGTCGAGGATATTCCCGGCACCGCGCTCCACGAAGGCATGACCTGGGGCTGGGAGAGCTTTGCGGATTACCTCGACCTGCTCGAAAGGCGCAGCTGGACGATCGATGTCGGGACGCAGGTCCCTCATGCCGCAGTTCGCGCCTATGTGATGGGCGAGGACGCGGGCACGCAGCCCGCCGATGCCAGCCAGATCGCGGCGATGCGTGCGATCGTATCCGATGGGCTGAAGGCTGGCGCGCTTGGTGTATCGACCACGCGCATGCTGGCGCATCGTTCGATCAAGCAGGAAGTGGTGCCCGGCACTTTCGCGGCTGAGGACGAGCTTGGCGCGCTAGCCGATGCTCTTGCCGAGCACGGTAGCGGGGTGTTCGAGGTGGTGCCGCGCGGCATGGACGGCGAAGTGTCCGACGAGGCCCACGCCGAGTTCGACTGGATGGAACGCGCCGCGCAGCGTAGCGGCAGGCCGGTGCTGTACTCGCTCGTCCAGACCCATACCGAACCTGATCGCTGGAAACTGTTTCTCGATCGCTCGGCGCAGGCGCAGACCCGCGGCGTGCCGATCCATCCGGTTGTATCATGCCGTCCTACTGGCGTTGTATTCGGCTTGCACAGCCGTTTCACTCCGTTCTCGACCCGTTCGGCCCATCAGGCACTGGAACAGCTGCCGCATGACGAGCGCGTTGCAAGGATGAAGGAGCCCGAGGTTCGCGCGGCGATCCTGGACGAGCCGAACGGGTGCTATCGTTCCGAGGCCTTGCAATACCAGCACGAGCACTTCGGTAACATGTTCAAGCTGTGCGAACCGTTCGAATGGGAGCCAGATGGTTCGCAGACGATGACCGCGCTCGCCGCCAAGGCAGGCGTGGACATCGAAGCCTATGTCTATGATTACATGCTTGAAAATGGTGGGAAGAACCTGATCCTGTTCTCCTATACCAACTATTGCGACCTCACCATGGACACCGTCCACGACATGCTCAGCCATCCCGCTTCGATCTTCGGGCTGAGTGACGGCGGCGCCCATTGCGGCATAGCCTGTGATGCCGGCAACAATACCCTCGCGCTCACTTTCTGGACCCGCGACCGCGCAAAGGGCGAGAGGTTGCCATTGGGCCCTATGGTGCGAGCGATGACCCGCGATACTGCCGAAACTTACGGTCTCAAAGATCGCGGGCGGATCGCGCCGGGGTATCGCGCCGATATCAACCTTATCGACTACGAAAACCTCGCGATGGCCCTGCCCGAAATGGCTTGGGACCTACCGACAGGAGCGCGCCGGGTGGTGCAGCGCGCAAAGGGCTATGTCGCGACATTCGTGGCAGGCGTGCAGACCGTCGATCGCGATCAACTGACCGGAGCGCTGCCCGGCAAGCTGCTGCGCGGTGCGCGCTCGGCTCCCGCAGAAGGCCCCACCATCTAGCGTTTGCGCGCGGCAATTCTCAAGCAAAAATCGGGCGATTGACCAGCTCGTCGGGCATCGGATTTTCGCCGGGCACGGTGGTTTTCGCTTCGTTAGGTTTTTGTGTCCCGAATTAGGAAGTTACCAAAGTTTCAACCCTATTGTCCTGACCAAGCCCCTGCACGAAGCGAGCCACGCGCACGGGCAAACAATGGGACGATGACGACATGAGTGCATTCGGACGGCGCAATGGAGTAAGCGGTTCACCGGGCAACCGGCCCGCATTCGGCGTTGCGCGACCGATGGGGCGCGGCGACGGCCCTGCGGTACCAGCCGAGCATGGAGCCCAGCCAATTCCATCGCATGCCCCGGTTCCGGGCGGCGACCAGTTCCCGCCCCTGCCGTCGATGGACGGCGACGACAACATGGCGCAGAGTCCCACGGCAACCCGTGAAGACGCGATGACGCGCCTGGCTGATCGGGCCAACCACGTCCATGAATCGAACGAACAGAACGGCTTCAAAGCCTCGATCCACAAGATCAAGGAACAGGTGCTGCCGCGCTTGCTTGAGCGTGTCGATCCCGAGGCGGCGGCAACGCTGACCAAGGACGAACTATCCAAGGAATTCCGTCCGATCATCGTCGAGGTCCTCGCCGACCTGAAGATCACCTTCAACCGGCGCGAGCAGTTCGCGCTCGAAAAGGTGCTGATCGACGAGCTTCTTGGGTTTGGCCCACTTGAAGAGCTGCTCAACGACCCGGAGGTTTCCGACATCATGGTCAACGGCCCCGAACAGACCTACATCGAAAAGAAGGGCAAGCTGCAGATCGCCGGGATCAAGTTCCGCGACGAGAGCCACCTCTTCCAGATCGCCCAGCGCATCGTCAACCAGGTCGGCCGCCGCGTCGACCAGACCACGCCGCTGGCCGACGCCCGCCTCAAGGATGGCAGCCGCGTCAACGTGATTGTGCCTCCGCTGAGCCTGCGCGGCACTGCCATCTCGATCCGTAAATTCTCCGAGAAGCCGATCACCATCGACATGCTCAAGGACTTCGGTTCGATGAGCGAAAAGATGGCGACCTGCCTCAAGATCGCGGGCGCCTGCCGCATGAATGTGGTCATCTCGGGCGGCACCGGCTCGGGCAAGACGACCATGCTCAATGCCCTCTCGAAAATGATCGATCCGGGCGAACGCGTGCTGACAATCGAGGACGCGGCCGAACTTCGCCTGCAGCAGCCGCACTGGCTGCCGCTCGAAACCCGCCCACCCAATCTCGAGGGCAAGGGTGCGATCACCATCGGCGACCTCGTCAAGAACGCACTGCGTATGCGCCCTGACCGCATCATCCTGGGCGAAATTCGTGGCGCGGAGTGCTTCGATCTGCTCGCCGCGATGAACACAGGCCACGATGGCTCGATGTGTACGCTCCACGCCAACAGCCCGCGCGAATGCCTTGGCCGTATGGAAAACATGATCCTGATGGGCGACATCAAGATCCCGAAGGAAGCCATCAGCCGTCAGATCGCCGAATCGGTCGACCTGATCGTTCAGGTGAAGCGCCTGCGCGACGGCTCGCGCCGCACCGCCAACATCACCGAGGTGATCGGCATGGAAGGCGATGTCATCGTGACGCAGGAATTGTTCAAGTTCGAGTATCTCGACGAGACCGACGACGGCAAGATCCTCGGCGAATTCCGCGCTTCTGGCCTGCGTCCCTACACGCTTGAGAAGGGGCGCCAGTTCGGTTTCGACCAGGCCTATCTCGAGGCGTGCCTGTAGGGCTCACTAACCCGCCAGCCTTGCCTTTGCCGCAAGCGCCAGCAGCACCACGGCGGCGAGCAGCGCCAAGAAGAACAGCGTTGTCCACGGCACCCAGCCAACCTTGTCTAAATCTGCGCGGCGCAGCCTCCTGCGATCGGCCAGCGTTGCTGCGATGGCGATCATCGCGGCAGTCAGTCCTGCCATCTCAAGGATTTCGCCGGTCGTTATGGTCTGAGCCTTTGCCTTTACAACATCGGTGCGTAAAGCAGCCGCGTGAATGCTTCTGAACGTCCGTTCCGTGCGATCTGGATCCGCCTCATAGCCACCGTCTGCGTTGCTACGCTTATGGCGCTGGTAAAGGTGGCGAGTGCAAAGGGGATCGCGCTTCCCGAATTGCTGTTCTGGCGCCAGGCCCTGACAATCCCGGTGATGCTGGCGGTGCTGTCGATCAGCGGGCAGTTCCACAGGTTGCGCACGGCGCGCCTGAAGAGCCACGCCTTGCGCGCCACATTCAGCAGTGTCGGCATGACTTCGGTGTTCGGCGCGGCAATCCTGCTGACCTTGCCGCAGGCAAGCGTGCTGTCGTTCACCAGTCCGTTCTTCGCGGTTGTGGTGACAGCCCTGATCTTTCGCGAACATGTCGGAGCATGGCGCTGGTCGGCGGTGTTGGTCGGGTTTGCGGGCGTGTTGCTGATCGCCCAGCCGGGTTCGGAACATCTGAACCCGTGGGGGGCGGTGGCCGGCCTTACCGCGCCGCTGGTCGTCGTCATCATCAGCTACCAGGTCAAGGATCTGGCGCGGACCGACGATCCCATCGCCTGCGTGTTCTATCTTGCACTGTTCTCCTCGCTTTACCTGTCGGTGCTGTTGCCGTTTTTTGCCCAAACGCACTCGCGCGATGAGTGGCTGCTGCTGGCGGCGATCGGCACGGTCGGCATGCTTGGCCAATACCTGATGACGGTTTCGCTGATGTACGGGGCGATCGCGACCGTCCTGATCATGGACTACGCCCTGCTGCTGTGGACCACCCTGCTGAGCGTGATGCTCTGGGATCAATGGCCGCACCCCGCGACCTGGCTGGGAGCGCCGCTGATTATCCTCGCCGGCCTGATCATTACCTGGAGGGAGCACCGGCTTTCGCGCGAAATATCTCCGGTCTCGGCTGGCGAACTGGATTGACAGATTTGATTCGGAACCACCGTGGCGGGAGCGCGTTTATGACCTGACGCTCACCATGGGCGCAGGTCTTCAAGGATTCACGCAATGATCAAGAAACTCGTAATTGCCTTTTCGCTTGGTGCTATGGCTTTGAGCACAGCGGCTTGCAACACGGTGCGCGGTGCGGGCAACGATCTTGAATCGGCTGCAAACGCGGTCGACAAGGAAACCTGATCACAAGTCACGCTAAAAATCCTGCCAGCCGAAATTATGTCATACACGATTTTTGGCGATTTCAGGGGTTGGCTGCAGCCATTTCGGCTTCGACTTCGCTCAGAGCTGCCTCCATCACGGTGGCTTTGGGAAATCCCTGATACATCGCGAAATGCAGCACGAACTCGCGCATTTCGGACATGGTGACGAGGCCGCTGGCGATGGCTCCGCGTGCATAGATCTTGACCGGCATCGGCGCGCCGGTCGCCACCACGCAGGCAAGCGTGATCCATAGCCGAGAGCGTTTGTCGAGACCGGGCCTGCTCCACACTTCGCCAAACACGAAATCGCGTGCGGCATTTGCCATCGGCGTCGTGTCGAAGCTGGGCATCTGAACGCCCGCGACTTCCAGAGCCAGTTCGCGCCCGAGTTCGCTGCGCTTTTCAGTCATCCTTCCCACTCCCGTAATCGTTATGTCTTTGTAGAGCCTAGCCGGGATCGCGCTGCCAAACCAGAACCGGCTTGCGCGCGGCGAGCGTTTCGTCGAGGCGGCGGCGCGGCGCAAGCACGGGCGCCGCGTGCAGCGTTTCGTCGCCGTTCAATGCGCGGCGCGCGACGTGACGCAGAGAGGCGATGAAGCGGTCAAGCCCGGCCTTGCTCTCGGTCTCGGTCGGTTCGACCAGCATCGCGCCCTTCACCACCAGCGGGAAATAGACCGTCATCGGGTGGAAACCCTCGTCGATCAGTCCCTTGGCGATGTCGAGCGTGCCAAATCCTTCGGGCAGGTTGCTGTCGCTGAATAGAGCCTCGTGCATACACGGTCCGGCAGAGCCGAACGGCGCAGCGAGCAGATCGTCGCAGCTTCGCAGGACATAGTTGGCGTTGAGCACCGCGTCCTCGGCCACCTGCTGCAGGCCGTCCGCGCCGTGACTGAGAATGTATGTCAGGGCTCGGGTGAACATTCCCATCTGGCCGTGGAACGCCGTCATCCGGCCAAAGGCCAGGGTGTGACCGATGGCGGCGGCATTACTCTCTTCAACCAGATGAGCCTCTCCATCACCG
This sequence comes from Novosphingobium sp. Chol11, assembly GCA_945906005.1. Classification (GTDB taxonomy): domain Bacteria; phylum Pseudomonadota; class Alphaproteobacteria; order Sphingomonadales; family Sphingomonadaceae; genus Novosphingobium. The sequence continues at coordinate 12,451 of CAMDQY010000046.1, forward strand.
GTGCGCACCGTGAACGGCAGAGGCGCAAATGGGCACAACGCCTCTGACAGCACGACCGGACCGGAACCCGGCCCGCCGCCGCCGTGCGGGGTCGAGAAGGTCTTGTGCAGGTTGATGTGCATGGCATCAATGCCAAGATCGCCGGGGCGCACCTTGCCGACAATCGCGTTGAAATTCGCGCCGTCGCAGTAGACATAGCCGCCCACGGCGTGGACCGTATCGGAGATTGCCTTCATTTCGGGCTCGAACAGGCCGCAGGTGTTCGGGTTGGTGATCATCACCCCGGCGACATGAGGCCCTAGCTTGGCCTTCATCGCAGCCAGATCGACCCGGCCCGAAGCCGTTGCCGGGATCGATTCGACCTTGAACCCGGCAAAAGCGGCGGTGGCTGGATTGGTGCCGTGCGCGCTTTCGGGCACCAGTATAACGTCGCGCGCCTCGCCAGCATGATCGTGCGCGGCGCGGATGCACAGCAGGCCGCACAGTTCGCCATGCGCGCCTGCCTTGGGCGACATGGCGACGGCTGCCATGCCGGTAAGCGCGATCAGCCACTTGGATAGCTCGTCCATCGCTTCGAACGCGCCGCGCACCGTCGTTGGCGGCTGGAGCGGGTGGACATCGGCAAAGCCGGGCAGCCTTGCGAGCTTTTCGTTGAGGCGCGGGTTGTGCTTCATCGTGCACGAGCCGAGCGGGAACGGGCCAAGGTCGATGCCGTAGTTCTGCCGCGACAGGCGCGAATAGTGCCGTACGGTTTCAGGTTCGGTCAGACCCGGAAGATCGGGCGCGCTCTTGCGCAGGAAGGCCCCGAGGGCGGCGACCGGTTCACCGCCCGGCTCGTCCATGTCGACACCGCACTTGTCGAGCGCGCCAATCTCGAAGCTCAATGGCTCCTCGAACATCAGGCCACGGTCGCCGCTCGACGTCACCAATTCGCTGCCTGAGCCTTGGGCATCGCCCATGCTGGGTTGCCAGCCCGACGGATTGAGCGCGCTCATGCCAGCACCTGTGCGAGTTCGGAGGCAAGGGTTTCGATGTCATCGTCTCCGGTGAGTTCGGTTGCGTTGACCAGGATTGCATTTTTCAGGGCATCGACGCCTGGGTAGAGCCGTTCGAGAGCAACCCCGCCGAGAACTCCGCGTTCGGCCAGTTCCTCGATCACTTCGCCTCCCGGTCTGGGCAGGATCAACGTGACCTCGTTGAAATAGGCTTGGTTGAGGCAGGTCACACCGGGAACCGAGGCCAACCGCGTCATCGTGGCCTGCGCGCGCGCATGATTGATCCGCGCCAGCCGCGCCAGCCCCTCGCCGCCAAGCAAGGTCATGTGAATTGAGAAAGCCAGTGCACAAAGCCCTGAATTTGTGCAGATGTTGCTGGTCGCCTTTTCGCGGCGAATGTGTTGTTCGCGGGTCGAGAGCGTCAGCACGAAACCGCGTTTTCCCGCTGCGTCCACAGTTTGTCCACAGAGTCTTCCCGGCATTTGCCGTACGAATTTCTCGCGGCAGCCGAACAGGCCCAAATATGGCCCGCCGAATTGCAGCCCGACGCCGAGCGACTGCCCCTCGCCGACGACGATGTCGGCACCCAGATTGCCGGGTGCTTCGATCAGGCCAAGTGCGACCGGTTCGGTCACCACCGCGATCAGCAGCGCGCCCTTGGACGAAGCAGCGGCGGCAATTGCGGCTATATCGGGAATGCGCCCCAGAATGTCGGGATACTGGACGACGACGCACGCGGTGTTCTCGTCGATCCCGGCGATCAGTTCGTCATCGCCGGCAGTCGACGAGAGATCAGGCGTGTTGCTGGCAATGGCATCGCCTGTGAAGCGCGCCATCGTCGTTGCAACCGCGATGTAGTGGGGATGCAGTCCGCTTGAAAGCAGCGCGCGCCCGCGCCGGGTGATGCGCGTCGCCATGGCGATCGCTTCCCAGCAGGCGGTGGAGCCATCGTACATCGAGGCATTGGCGATGTCCGTTCCGAACAATCGCGCGACCTGCGTCTGAAACTCAAACAGCACCTGAAGCGTGCCCTGCGCGATTTCCGGCTGATATGGTGTGTAAGCGGTGAGGAATTCGCCGCGCTGGATCAGGTGATCGACCGTCGCGGGAATGTGGTGGCGATAGGCCCCTGCCCCCAGGAAGAATGGTGCATCGCCCGCCGCAAGGTTCTTTGCCGCGAGGCGGCGCATGTGCCGCTCAACCGCCATCTCGCTCGCATGAAGCGGCAGGCCGTCAATCGGACTATCCAGCAGCAGCGCTTCGGGAACGTCGCAAAACAGCTCGTTGACCGATCCGGCCCCGATCACGCCGAGCATTTGGGTGCGGTCGGCCGCCGTCAGTGGGAGGTAGCGCATCGTGCCTAGAGCCCTGCGATATAGGCCGAATAGGCGGCCTCATCCATCAGCGCATCAAGTTCGCCCCGATCGGACAGCGCCACCTTGAACAGCCATCCGGCGCCATCGGCATCGCCGTTGACGGTTTCCGGCGCGTCGCCCAGCGCCTCGTTGATCTCGACCACTTCGCCCGAAACCGGGGTGTAGACATCCGAAGCGGCCTTGACCGAATCGACCACCGAAACCGAAGCACCCTTGCGCACTGTGCTTCCCACTTCGGGTAATTCGACGAAGGTGATATCGCCGAGCTGGCCCTGCGCATAGTCGGTGATGCCAACCGTTCCGACCTCGCCAGAGACTTCGATCCATTCGTGATCATTCGTGAAAAAGCGGCTCATGGACGATCTCCTTTGCGGTGGTAGCGGTGTGGGACGAAGGGCATCGGTACGATCCGCGCTGGCAGTAACTTGCCGCGCATTTCGATGGCGAGCGCGGTGCCCGGCGCGGCATGCGCGGCATCGACATAGGCCATGGCCACGGGGTGCTGCAGGCTGGGCGAGAAGCCGCCCGATGTCACCATGCCGACTGCGCTGGCTCCTGCCATGACCGCAGCTCCCTCACGCGCGGCCATCCGGCCATCGAGCGTGAGGCCGACGCGCAGGCGCGCGGGTCCATCTGCCAGTTGGGCGAGAATCTGCTCCGCGCCGGGAAAGCCGCCTTCTGCGCGGCGGCGCTTGTTGATTGCAAAGGCAAGGTCCGCCTCGATCGGCGTGATTTCGGGCGTCAGATCGTGCCCGTGGAGCGGCAGACCTGCCTCAAGCCGCAGCGAATCGCGCGCGCCGAGGCCGATGGGCCTTACCGCTTCGTCCTGCGCAAACAGATCGGCCAGGCGCTCGACATGGCTGGCCGGGCAATTGATTTCAAAACCGTCCTCGCCAGTATAGCCCGACCTTCCGATTCCGATCATCTCACCTTGCCATTCGAAGCCGGTGCCCTGCATGAACACCAGGGTGCCGGAAACACCGGGAAACGCCCGGTCCAGCACGCCTGCCGCCTTGGGGCCCTGCAATGCCAGCAGTGCCTGATCTTCGAGGTGGTTGAGCGTAATTTCGTCGGGCAGATGCTCGCGAAGGTGGGCGATGTCGTCCCACTTGGTCGCGCCGTTCA
>CAMDQY010000047.1 GCA_945906005.1 Novosphingobium sp. Chol11
GCCCGAGAGCGGCTGGCCTGCCGACTGTACGAGGTCGGAAAGCTCCTCGATCTCGCGCAGGATGCGATGCGCACGTTCGACCACGGCATTGCCGAGCGGGGTGAAGTGCACCGCGCGTTTGGTGCGCTCGACCAGCGTCACGCCAAGCAGCGTTTCCAGATCGCGCAGCCCAGCCGAAAGAGTCGATTGCGAAACATAGCAGGCTTCTGCCGCGCGCCCGAAATGGCCGTGTTCGTGCAGCGAGACGAGGTACTGGAGCTGCTTGAGGGTAGGGTGGTAGACGGTCACAGTGAGGCGGGTCGGCGGATCACGGCGCGTCCGATGCAGCGTCCACCACATCATCCACATGCGTCATCTTGAGCCGGCCGCTGACCACTGCGAAGGCCAGCTTGCCCTCGACAAGATCGAGCGCATCGCGTCCGAATGTCTCGAACCGCCAGGTTTCGAGCATGGGCAGGCCCTTGCGCACCCCGGCGGCGAGCTGTTCCAGCTCGTCGCTGCGGGCAAGCAGCCGCGAGGCAACGTCGATTTCGCGGGCGCGAATTTTCAAAAGCAGTTTCAACAGGTCCGCGACCAGCGCGCCCTCCTTGCCGAGCGGCGCGCCGCGGGCGGTTCGCGGCGGCAATTCCTCTTCGGCGAGCGGCTTGGCCCCCGCCAATGTCTCCATCAGCCGCCTGCCGATCTCATTGTCCTTCCAGCCCTGCGACAGGCCGCGAACCTTGGCAAGGTCCGCCTGCTCCTTCGGCGGATGGCTGGCGATATCGGCCAAGGTCTCGTCCCGCACGATGCGCCCGCGCGGTATGTCCTTGTCCTGCGCTTCGAGTTCGCGCCACCGCGCCAGGGCCTTCAACCGCCCGAGCATTGCCGGGTTGCGGCCCGCCGCCTTGATCCGCCGCCACGCGAGCGTGGGATCGTTGCGGTAATTCTCGGGGTCGGCGAGTTTCTCCATCTCGGCATCGAGCCACTCACCTCTGCCGGTCTTGACCAGCTTCTTGAGGATCCTTGGGAATATGTCGGCGAGATAGGTCACGTCACCGATAGCATATTCGATCTGACGTTCGGTCAGCGGCCTGCGCGACCAGTCGGTAAATCGCGCGCCTTTGTCGATGACCTTGCCCAGCCACGATTCGACCAGGTTGGAATAGCCGATCTGCTCAGACTGGCTGATCGCCATCATCGCGATCTGGGTGTCGAAGATCGGGTGCGGGGTCCGGCCGGTAAAATTGAAGATGATCTCCACGTCCTGTCCCCCGGCGTGGAAGACCTTGAGCACGTCCTCGTTGTTGGTCAGCAGTTCGAGCAACGGAGTCAGATCGAGACCTTGGGCGAGCGGATCGATCGCTGCGGCTTCATTCTCGTCGGCGACCTGCACGAGGCACAGTTCGGGATAGTAGGTGTTCTCGCGCATGAATTCGGTATCGACCGCGATGAATTGCGCACGCGATAGACGATCACACAAGGCCGCCAGTTCGTTGCTGGCAGTAATCAGCGGATGAATCTTCATACGAGAGGCGCGTTACGCCTAACCCGGCTGCACTTCAACGCCGTGCTATCAATTTGCCGATCCATGCGATGAAGCGCGCAATCGGGCTGGTGTTGCCGCGCAGTGAATCCGCCTGAACCGGGGTTGCGCGAATTCTCGCCCGGATAGAGTGACTGGCCGGCTGAATCGGCGAAGCACTGCGCACAGACCGGTTCTCGAACGGCAGGTCGGCCCGATGGTCATGCCATGGCATCGTCGTGTCGGCTTGATCGCGTGTCTCTGCATCGGGCGTAGCGTCCGGCACGGTGGCTTGCGGCTCGAGCATTTCGGTTGCCCATTCTGGCGGGTGCCATGCCGATTGTGCTGTCGGCCTACCTTCGTTCGCTTCCTGCGGAGCGGCTTCAGGCGGATCGGCAGGTTCGGCGATCTGCAACTGTTCGAACGCGTCATCGACGTGCGAGGGGTCGGACGACAGGTCAGGCGACAAGTCCGGTGAGGCGTCCACCGGAAATTCGAGAGCATCGATCCGATGGTCGAGCTCGTCAGCGGCAACGTCGGGCAAAATCGCCTGCTCGGCCACGGGCACAAGCTCTGGCTCGGCCTCTATCTGGCCATCAGCCTCGGTCGGTTCGTCCGGCTCGTTGCGGAACTCGGATACGTCGGGCAGAAAGCGCGAGATATCCACTGAATTCGGCTCGAAAGCTGCCTGGGCGACGAGCTCGTCGGCCATGCCGAGCGGATTGTGTGCTTCGTCGCCATCGAGGACCAGCGCCATCTTCTTGGACGATTCGCGATGCGCCCCAAGCCCGGCAATGCCGAGCAGCGATCCGACCTCGGACTCTTCGCTATCGAATTCGTCGTCGTAGCTGGCCGCACTTGCATGTTCGACCACCTGCAGCGCGCCGTCGTCGAGATACTCGTCGCAGGTCATTACCGGCGCGTCGAAGAACGGATAGGCGTCGGAATTGACCAGCAGGACTGCCATGGGGCGCGGCAACCCATGTTCGATCACGGCACGTCGCGCCGCCTGCCAGACCATGACGCCAAGGAAGCACGCGCCGATTGCGCCTGCACGGATCAGGTCGGGATCGGGGCGCTCGCTTGCGGCCACCTGGTTTTCGAGTCGGATGATCGCGCCGTAAAGATCGTCGATCCCCTCGATCGAGAGGGTATCGTCGATCCGGTCGTGGTCGCCCTGCCATTCGCAACCGAACGAGGAGTAACCCTCCAGCAGGTCGGCGCGGTCGGTCTCGGAAAACGGAAAGGTTGCGTCGGAATAGAAGCTGGTGGCGAGCGGTGGCCTGAGATTGCCCATGGCGTCGGGTTCAAGCCCCAGGTCCTCCGGATCGCCGATACCGATGCCGATCGCGGTGATGGGGATCGTTGGACGCGAATATTCATCGACCCTCACCGCGAGCCGGTCCCATCCGGCGAGATTGATCTGTTCCGGACTGAGTTCGAGAAGCCGGGCAGGCAGGGTCTTGCCTTCGCCCGCGCACTCGGGAAGCAGCTTCCTGAGCTGTTCGACCGCCTCGTCGGCGCGGCCGTTCCTCAGCATGATCTCGATCGAGCGGCGGAAGGCATGCTCCTCCATTCCGTCGATGATGATTTCTTCAGGCAAAAGCCTAACTCCGGTACTACTGCACTGTGGACCATAGCCGACAATGGTTGACCAGCCGTTACACTGCCGGAAATCCGCGCAAGGCTTGTGCCGCGACTGCGCAACGCCTAGGGGCACGCGATCCCGAAACGTCAGCCCGAAATTGCCGGTGAAATGCCCATGACCCATCCTTATCGCAGCCACCATTGCGGCGCCCTGAGCGCCAGCGAGGTGGGCCAGTCCGTCCGCCTGTCAGGCTGGATCCACCGCAAGCGCGATCATGGCGGCCTGCTGTTCGTCGATCTGCGCGATCATTACGGCATCACCCAGATCGTTGCCGACGAGGATAGCCCGGCATTGAAGATGCTCGATTTGCTGCGGGTCGAGAGCGTCGTCACCATCGACGGTGAGGTTAAGGCGCGCTCTGAATCGACGGCGAACCCCAACCTCGCCACCGGCCAGATCGAAATCTACGCGCGCGGCGCGGTGGTCCAGTCGCGGGCCGACGAACTGCCGATGCCGGTCGCCGGAGAGCAGGACTATCCCGAGGACATCCGCCTCAAATACCGCTTCCTCGATCTGCGGCGCGAGAAGGTTCACGCCAACATGGTGCTGCGCAGCAAGGTGATCTCCTCGCTGCGCCAGCGCATGACCGAGCAGGGCTTCATGGAGATCCAGACCCCGATCCTGACCGCCTCCTCGCCCGAGGGCGCGCGCGATTATCTCGTTCCCAGTCGCGTCCACCCCGGCAAGTTCTATGCGCTGCCGCAGGCGCCGCAGATGTTCAAGCAGCTGCTGATGGTCGCCGGATTCGATCGCTATTTCCAGATCGCGCCGTGCTTTCGCGACGAGGACGCCCGCGCCGACCGCTCGCCGGGCGAGTTCTACCAGCTCGATTTCGAGATGGGCTTCGTCACGCAGGACGATGTCTTCAACGCGATCGAACCTGTGCTTTCGGGCGTGTTCGAGGAATTTTCGAACGGCAAGAGCGTCACACCGGCGGGCCTCTTTCCGCGCATCCCCTTCGCCGAGGCCATGCTGAAATACGGCTCTGACAAGCCCGACCTGCGCAACCCGCTGCTGATTTCCGATGTGACGGCGCATTTCACCGCATCAGGATTTGGTTTGTTCGAGAAGATCATTGGCGGCGGCGGAAAGGTGCGTGCGATCCCCGCGCCTGCCACTGCCGACAAGAGCCGCAAGTTCTTCGACGACATGAACGACTGGGCGCGCTCGGAAGGTCATGCAGGGCTGGGCTATGTCACCCGCAAGGCGGGCGAGTTTGGCGGCCCGATAGCGAAGAACCATGGTCCCGAGAACATGGAGAAGATCTACACCGAGCTGGGCCTCGGGCCTGACGACGGATTGTTCTTCGCCGCCGGCAAGGAATTGCAAGCTGCCAAGCTGGCCGGCGCTGCGCGCACCCGCGTCGGCGAGGAACTGGCGCTGATCGAGCAGGGCTGTTTCAAGTTCTGCTGGGTGGTCGATTTCCCGATGTTCGAATACGACGAAGACGCCAAGAAAATCGATTTCAGCCACAACCCGTTCTCGATGCCGCAGGGCGAGCTGGAAGCATTGGATACGATGGACCCGCTCGAGATCAAGGCGTGGCAATATGACATCGTCTGCAACGGCGTGGAGCTGTCGTCGGGCGCGATCAGGAACCACCGCCCCGACATCATGTACAAGGCGTTCGAGATCGCGGGCTATTCGCAGGAAGACGTGGACGCCAATTTCTCGGGCATGATCAATGCCTTCAAGTTCGGCGCGCCGCCGCACGGGGGTTCCGCTCCGGGTGTCGATCGCATCGTCATGCTGATCGCCGAGGAACCGAACCTTCGCGAGGTCGTTGTTTTCCCGATGAACCAGAAGGCAGAGGACCTGATGATGAACGCGCCGTCCGCGGTGAGCGCCAAGCAGCTTCGCGAGTTGCACCTGCGGATCGTCGAACCGCAAAAACAGTGATTGTCGCGGGTGCGGGCGCTTGCCAGCGCGCGCCGGGGCGATTAGGGCAACCCTCGATTTCCAATAGCCGTTAGAAGGGGCTTAAACATGAGCGATACCGCAGAGCGGGTGAAGAAGATCGTCGTCGAGCATCTGGGCGCGGAAGCCGACAAGGTGACCGAAGATGCAAGCTTCATCGATGATCTGGGTGCCGACAGCCTTGACATTGTCGAGCTGGTCATGGCCTTCGAGGAAGAATTCGGCGTGGAAATTCCCGACGATGCCGCCGATAAGATCAGCACCGTCAACGATGCGATCAAATATATCGACGAGAACAAGGGTTAAAGCCCCGACCTCGCACATCCCGTATGCCCCGAGCTTGTCGAAGGGCTGTCCTTCGCAGCCGTGCGAGGTGAAGGACCGGGCTTCGACAGGCTCAGCCCGCACGGGTCTGGGCCTGTTGTGCTATAAGGGTCCAATCGAGATATTTCGGAGTTCAGAGCCTTTCCAACCTAATTCGACCCGCTGCGACGGAGCCGATTTTTGGTCGAATGCAAGAAACGAGGAGGGAGCTATGCGAGCATATAGTGACCAACGAGAGACGATGCAGTCGCCCAAAAATCGGCCCGCCCCTTCGGGGTTGTCGCTGGAAAGCGCGCCGGACTTCGTCGCTCGGTTCGTTCGGGGCAACAAGCCCGGCCATCACCTCGCTCCTTGCCGGCACATTTCCTGCGGCAATCCCGGTGGATCTAATCAGGTTGGAAAGGCTCTAGCATGCGCCGCATAGTCGTTACCGGTCTTGGCCTCGTCACCCCGCTTGGTGCGGATGTCGAGACGACATGGCGCAACCTAATCGCCGGCAAGTCCGGCGCGGGGCCGATCACCCGCTTCGATGCCTCCGACCAGAAATGCCGCATCGCCTGCGAGGTAAAGCCTGCCGATCACGAGTGGGGCTTCGATCCCTCGCTGCGGGTCGATCACAAGGTCCAGCGCCAGGTCGATCCCTTCATTATCTACGGCATCGATGCTGCGGGACAGGCGCTCGAAGATGCGGGCCTCACCGAAATGAGCGAGGAAGAGCGGCTGCGTGCCGGTTGCTCGATCGGTTCGGGCATTGGCGGACTGCCGGGTATCGAGAGCGAATCGCTGGTGCTCGCCGAAAAGGGTCCGAGCCGCGTCTCGCCGCACTTCGTCCACGGGCGGCTGATCAACCTGATCTCGGGCCAGGTTTCGATCAAATATGGCCTGATGGGCCCCAACCACGCGGTCGTCACCGCTTGCTCGACAGGCGCCCATTCGATCGGCGATGCTGCGCGGATGATCCGCGACGACGATGCCGACATCATGCTGGCGGGCGGCGCGGAAGGCACGATCTGTCCGATCGGGATCGCCGGTTTTGCACAGGCTCGGGCCCTGTCCACCGCCTTCAACGACGAGCCGGAGCGCGCGAGCCGCCCCTATGACAAGGACCGCGACGGCTTCGTCATGGGCGAGGGCGCGGGGGTGGTCGTGCTCGAGGAATACGAGCATGCCAAGGCGCGCGGCGCAAAAATCTATGCCGAAGTCGTCGGTTATGGCCTGTCGGGCGATGCCTATCACGTCACCGCGCCGCACCCCGAGGGTTCTGGCGCGTTCCGCTCAATGCAGATGGCGCTGAAGAAGGCGGGAATGACGCCTTCCGACATCGACTATATCAACGCTCACGGCACCTCGACCCCGATGGGCGATGAGCTTGAACTGGGCGCAGTGCGCCGCCTTTTCGGAGATGCCATTTCCACCGTGTCGATGAGCAGCACCAAGTCCGCCATCGGGCATCTGCTCGGCGGCGCGGGCGCGGTCGAATCGATTTTCTGCATGCTGGCGATGCGCGACCAGATCGTGCCGCCCACGCTCAATCTCGATAACCCGAGCGATGGCTGCGCCGGTGTCGATCTGGTGCCGTTGCAGGCCAAGAAGCGCTCCGTGAAGGCTGTGCTCAACAACAGCTTCGGCTTCGGCGGCACCAACGCCAGCCTCGTGTTCCGCATGCCGGACGCGTGATGATGGACCGGCGCAGGGCGATTGCGGCTGCGGTCGCTGCGCTCGCCTTGCTGGCTGCGGGCTGGTTCCTGTTCGGCGGCTGGTTCGTTTCCGGACCGCTGGAAAAGGACAGCACTTTTGTCGTCTCGACCGGCGACAGCCTCAATGCGGTGGCCGAAAGGCTGGAGAAGGAGCGGATGATTTCCTCCGCGCGAACCTTTTCGCTGCGCGCGCGGCTGTTCGGCGGCGGCTCGCCGATCAAGGTTGGCGAGTTCCTGATCCCGGCCGGCGCAAGCGCCTCGAAAATTCTAGCGATCATCCAGAGCGACGATGTGATCCGCCGCCTGGTCACGATTCCAGAGGGCATGCCCTCGATCATGGTGCGCGACCGGCTGATGGCGCAACCGCATCTGGTGGGCGATATAGCGATTCCGGCCGAGGGCTCAGTATTGCCCGACAGCTACGATTTCGAGCGCGGCGAGAGCCGCGAGGCGGTGCTGCGCCGGATGCAGACAGCGATGAGCACCACGCTGGCGGAGGCCTGGGCCAAGCGCGCGCCGGGCAGCGTGGTCAGGACGCCGCAGGAAACGGTAGTGCTCGCCTCGATCGTCGAAAAGGAAACCGGCAAGCCTTCGGAACGGCGGATGGTCGCCGGGCTCTATTCCAATCGTGTCAGAAAAGGCATGCTGCTTCAGGCCGATCCTACGATCATCTATCCAATCACTCAGGGAAAACCGCTCGGTCGCCGAATTCGCCAGTCCGAAATCCAGGCGGTCAACGGCTACAACACCTATACCATGACCGGGTTGCCGCAGGGTCCGATCACCAATCCCGGCAAGGCGTCGATCGAGGCGGTGCTGAACCCCGCGAAGACGCAGGCGCTTTATATGGTGGCCGATGGGACCGGCGGACACCAATTTTCGGCGACGCTGGAGCAGCATAATGCTGCAGTCGAGAAGTGGTTCGCAATTCGTCGCGCGCGCGGCGAGATGTAATGCTTTGACAGTGCCAGGGAGAGGAACTCGGCGATGAAGATTGGAATGACCCTGCCGGTCATGGAGCCCAAACTTGACCGGCAAGTGCTCCGCAACTGGTGCGAAGCCATCGATCGGGGGCCATATGCCTCGCTGGCCTTCGGCGAACGCATTATCTTCGACAATCCCGATGCTGCGGTGATGCTGGGCGCCGCCGCCGCCTGGACCGAGCGTGTAGAGATTGTCACCACCATCTTCGTTGCGCAGCTTCACAATCCGGTGATGCTCGCCAAGCAGATCTCCACCGCCGACATGCTGTGCGACGGACGGCTGACCGTGGGCCTTGGCATTGGCGGGCGCGAGGAAGACTATAAGGCGGCGGGCGCCGACTTCAAAACCCACAAGAACGCCGATCTCTTGCACCGGGTTGAAACCATGCGCCGCGTGTGGGCGGGCGAAAGCATCGTTGATGGGGTCGATCGGCTTGTCGGACCGCCACCGGCACAGATAGGCGGACCGAAACTATTGGCTGGTGCAATGGGTCCCAAGGCGGTTGCCCTGGCTTCGCGCTGGTCCGACGGACTGTGCGGGATGAGCTTTGGCCCCGACCCCCAGGAAATTGCGGCGACGTTCGATCTGGCGAACAAGGCATGGGCGGAGGCTGGTCGGCCAAAGCCGCACCTTGGCACTTCGTTCTGGTTCGCTCTGGATGATGGCGGGCGTGCGCAACTCGAAACCCACCTGAAGCGCTACTTCACCTGGGTCGATCCGGCGGCGCGCGATGCGATTGCGGCCAGCGCGGGCTTTGTGGGTTCACCGCAGGAATTGAAGGACGTGCTGCGGCGGATCGAGGATACGGGTGCGGACGAGGTGCAACTTATCCCGACTGATTCAGGCCTGGATCAGGTTCATCGGATCGCTGACGTCATCGGCTAAAGCATCCGTCGTTCCTGAAAGATCACCTGCAGCCCGTGGGTGTTGGCCGGGCGGATCACCATCTGCTTATGCACCGATAGCGGTCCGTGCGGACCCCAATCGTGCTCCCACTGGATTTCGAAGCCGTTGGCCAGCACATGCTGACGCGCCAATTCGAAATCGTTCACGTCCCAGACCACGGTGAACACATACTCGCCCTTTTCGGCGAGCAGCTTGCCGATCTTGTCCTCGGCGCTCTTGGGGTGGACCAGTTCGAGGCCCATGTTCCAGTCGACCCGGCAATCCAGCGGTCGGTCGGCGGCATCGACGTCACGCTCGAAATCGAATTGTCCGCCGAACAGCTTCTGATAAGTCGCTTCGGCGGCATCGGGGTCCGCAACCAGCAGTTCGGCGCGTTGCAGGCCCAGCACCTCTAGGCCAGAGCGGCTCGCGACAGGATCGGTCATGCCTGGATTGAGGCGGCGCTCCTGGAAGATCACCATCATCCCGTGGGTCTTGTCCGGCCTGACGACGAGCTGCTTGTGGACCTCGACCTCAGGCTTGGCCGAATAGTCGCCCTCGTACTGGATCTCGAACCCGTTCGAGAGGACATGCTCGCGCGCCGCGTCGATGCTGTCGACGTCCCAGACAACGCAAAAGATGTGTTCGCCCTTGTCCGCCAGCAACCTGCCGAGCTTGTAGTCGGGGTCCAACGGTTGGACCAGCTCCAGACCGTGCGGGTAATTGTTGCGGCAATCTTGCGGGCGATCGTGAATGGCAAGGTCGGAAGGATAAACACCGCCGTTGAACAGCAGTTCGAAGGTGGCCTGCGCGGCGTCGGCATTGCTGACCAGCAGTTCCACCCGGTTCAGTCCGATAACCTTCATGCGCCGTTCTCCCTCGTGCCGCGTTCATGCTTGCCACCTGACCGGCGTTGTGACAAGGATTCGTGAAAATGAAAGACACGCTGTGGGAGGTGTCAATCATGACCGATCAAGCACTTGCGGGACAATCTGCGCTCGTCACCGGCGGGGCGGGCGGCTTCGGCCTGGCTTGCGCGACACTGCTGGTGCGCGACGGGGCGGCGGTGACCTTGATGGGGCGGACCATGGACAAGCTGGAAACCGCAAAGGCAGCGCTGCTGGCGCAATATCCCGCAGCAGACGTCCGGGTCTTCGAAGGCGATGCGATGAGCGAGGCGGATGTTGGCGCCGCCATGGACCTTGCTGCATCGGGACTGCAACGCCTTTGCATCGTCGTTGCAACCGTTGGCGGAAGCCGGTCGCGCGGATTTCTCGACACTGACGCCGATGCGTTCATGGATACCGTCGCCTACAACGTGCGCTCGGGCTACATTGCGATCCGCGAGGGCATCAAGCGGATCGAGCGCGACGGAGCCTTCGCCTTCATTTCCTCGACCGCAGCGGAAATCGCCTTCGACGGCATGCCCGGCTATTGCGCAGGCAAGGCGGCGCTCGACCATCTGATCCGAGCCGCCGCACATGAACTCGGCCATCTCGGGCACCGCTTCAACGCGGTGCGCCCCGGCCTGACCAGGACCGGAGCGACGCCGGGCCTGTTTGCCAATGCGGACATGATGCGCCACTTCAACGAGCGCATTCCGCTGGGACGCCCTGGCGAGCCTGAAGAGATCGCGCGTGCTATGCGATTTCTGGTGGGGCCGGAATCGTCGTGGACCACCGGGCAGAGCTTCGCGGTCGATGGCGGCAACGAGCTGCGCGGCGCGCCGGATATGTCAGCCCCCTAGTCCGGCAATCGCATCGGTCGACATCCCGAACGCTGCGAGTGTCTCGCCGAGCGACGGCGATTCGAGCGGCGCAGCGGGTGTGCGCGAGAAACGCGGCGCGGGATTGGGCACCGCGCCGTTCAGCTTGGGGCGGAACGCGTCGCGCGCCGCGAAATGCGGGTGCGAAGGCGCTTCGGCGAGATCGAGCACCGGCGTCAGGCAGGTCTCGACCTCGTTCAGCCGCTCCATCCAGTTGTCGCGCGTATCCGCGATAAAGATCGCCGCCAGCCTTGCGCCCATCCATTCCCAGTTCGCCGAATCTGACGAGGCGGTCGTGCCGAACTCGGCAAAACCAAGCGCATCGCCGATGGTTTTGCGGAACTTGATCTCGGTCGAGCCCAACGCGAGCCACTTTCCGTCCTTGCACTGGTAGAGCCGATAGAACGGTGCAGCGCCGTCGAGCATGTTCGAACGGCGCTCGGGCTTCCACGCGCCCATTGCCTGCATCTCGTGGACCATCGAGCCGATCAGGTTGATCCCGTCGATCATGGCAATGTCGAGCACCTGGCCTTTGCCTGACCTGCCGGTTTCCAGCAGCGCGGCGAGCACGCCGGTGAGACACAGCATCGTGCCGCCAGCAAAATCGCCCATCAGGTTCAGCGGAAACACCGGTTCGTCCCTGGTGCCCATTGCCGAAAGCAGCCCGGTGAGCGCGAGGTAGTTGAGATCGTGCCCTGGCGATTTTGCCAGCGGGCCGGTCTGGCCCCAGCCGGTCATTCGGCCATAGATCAACTTCGGATTGGCCGCCATGCACACCTCGGGGCCGAGCCCAAGCCGCTCCATCACGCCGGGCCGATAGCCTTCGAGCAGAACGTCGGCATTGCGCACAAGGCTCAGCACCACCTCGCTGGTGCCCTCCTGCTTCAGATCGAGCACCAGTGTCGGGCGGTTCTGCTGGTGCATCCCGCCGGGGTTCTTGCGGTCGGGACCGGCCGGGCGGTCGATGCGAATGATCGTCGCGCCCATTTCCGCCAGTGTATTGCAGGCGAGCGGCAAGGGGCCGACCGCAGGCATCTCGATAATGCGCACGCCCTCAAGCGGTCCGCTCACGCCGCGCTATCCCGCAGAGCGATGCTGCCCGAGCCGGCCAGCGCCGCGATCTTCGCCTCGCCATAGCCGAGCAGATCGTGCAGCACTTCGCTCGTATGCTGGCCCAGCAAGGGCGCGGCGACCGGGGCCATGCCCGGTGTCTCGCTGAGGCGATAGGGGTGCGTGATCGAAGGCACGCTGCCCGCCGTCGGATGCGGCAGAGCGTGAACCAGGTTCATCTCCTGCGTATAGTCGCAGGTCAGCGCCTCGCCGGGCGAACGCACCACGCCGCACGGGATCGCG
The DNA here is from genome assembly GCA_945906005.1 of Novosphingobium sp. Chol11. Taxonomy (GTDB): domain Bacteria; phylum Pseudomonadota; class Alphaproteobacteria; order Sphingomonadales; family Sphingomonadaceae; genus Novosphingobium. Next base: position 12,075 of record CAMDQY010000047.1, read on the forward strand.
ACCGCCTTGAACCGATCCGACCAGTAGGCGCTGGTCTGGCTGGCGATCACCGGGCGGAACAGGTCGAGCAGCGCTTCGCCGTTCCTCATCCGCCCCATGAAGCTGGAAAATCGTTCGTCCTCCAGCCATTCGGGATGGCCGCAGGCCTGTGCCAGGTTGCCGAACGCCTTGTCGTTGTGCGTGGTGATGACGATAGACCCGTCGGCGGTGTCGAACTCGCCGCGCGGGCCGGGGTTCTGTCGGGGGGTCAGCATGGGGTCCTTGCCAGATGCGAGGAACTCGTAGCCCTTGTAGCTGAGGTTCGCGAGCGCGGTGTCGTACATCGCGATATCGACATGCTGGCCTTTGCCGGTCGAGTTGCGAGCGTGAAGCGCGGCCAGAATTCCGATTGCCGCGTTCATCCCGGCGGTGGTGTCGGTATAGGGCACCGCGCCGAGCACCGGCTTTGAATCGGGCAGCGAGTTGAGCGAGTGCACGCCTGCTTCGGCGGCGACGACCGAATCGAAGCCCGCCGCATCGGCATGGCTTCCCGTCCGCCCATAGCCCGAGATCGAGCAATAGATCAGGCGCGGGAAGCGCTCGCGGATGCTGGCATAATCGAGCCCGAAACGCTTCATCACCTTGGTGGTGAAATTCTCGACGAGCACGTCTGCCGTGCCGATCAGGTCGAGAACCACGGCGCGACCTTCTTCGCTGCGCATGTCCACGGCGACGCTCTTCTTGTTGCGGTTGATCGACAGGTAGAAATAGCTTTCGCCGCCCAGCGCCGGGTTAGCAGGCGCAATGCGGGTGTCGTCGCCCTTGCCGGGATCCTCGACCTTGATGACCTCCGCGCCGAGATCGCCGAGGATCTGCGTGCCGAACGGGCCGGACAGCATCCGGCTGAAATCGATCACGCGAATGCCGGTGAGCGCGGCCTTGCCTTCGTTGGGGCGGGGCACGCGGTCGGGGACGGGAACGGGGCCTTGGGGCATCAGCATTTCTCCTTGCGTTCGTGATTGCGAAATATCGTTCGGTCCGCAAGTCGCCGTGCGATGCTTCGGTTCAATTGAATTAGCGGAATGGCTTGAGTGTCGCCCTCCCATCTGGAATGATGGTGGCATCAGAGGAGAGGACCATGCACGATCTGGCGATCACCGGCGGCACGGTCGTTGACGGCACCGGCGCGCCGCGGTTTGCGGCCAACGTTTATGTCAGCGGCGGGCGCATCTCGGCGCTATCTGCCGAGCGTCTGGACGCACGCGAGGTAATCGACGCTTCGGGCCTGATCGTCGCGCCCGGCTTTCTCGACGTGCACACGCATTACGACGCGCAGGCGTTGTGGGACCCGACGCTCAGCCCATCATCGTTCCACGGCGTCACCACCGTGTTCGGCGGCTTCTGCGGCTTTTCGATTGCGCCGCTGACCCCCGAGACTGCGCCCTACCTGATGCCGATGCTGGCGCGGGTAGAGGGCATGCCGCTGGAATCATTGGAAGCCGGGGTACCGTGGGACTGGGAGAGCTTCGGCCAGTATCTCGGCAAGCTCGAAGGCAAGCTGGCGATCAACGCGGGGTTCCTGTGCGGCCACTCGGCGCTGCGGCGCAAGGTTATGGGGACGCGGGCGGTCGGCGACTTGGCGAGCCAGGCCGAGATCGACGCGATGAAGGACTTACTCCGCGAGGCTATCGGCCAGGGCGCGCTCGGTTTCTCGACCAGCCTCTCGGAAACCCATTTCGACGGCAACAGCGATCCGGTGCCTTCGCGTCATGCCAGCATGGACGAGATCATGCAGCTTTACGGCGTGCTGCCAGAGTTCGAGGGCACGATTGCCGAGATCGCGCCGCCCAGCCTCAACTTCACACCTGAAACATATGAAATCCTGACCAATGTGTCGCTGGCCGCGCGCCGTCCGGTCAACTGGAACCTGATGAGTCTGTCGCAGCTTACCCCAGATGAATACGCGCGGGTCGAGATGCAGCTGGGCGCGAGCGATCATGCGGCAGTACGCGGCGCGCGGGTGGTGGGGCTGACGCTGCCGCAGACGCCGCGCACGCGGGTCAACATGGTCACCGGCACGCTGCTCAACACGATGCCCAACTGGGGTGCGCTGTTCAAACTGCCGCATAAGGAGCGCAAGGCTGCATTGCTCGATCCGGAATGGCAGGCGCGGCTCAAGGAAGGCGCGGCGTCGATGACCGGCATCATGGCCTCCGTGGGAAATTTTGGCGCGATGAAGGTCGCCTCGGTGCATTGCGATGAGAATAAGCCATACGAGGGGCGGCTGGTCGGCGAGATCGCAGCTGAGCAGGGCCGTGACGCCTTCGACACGTTCGTCGCCATCGCGCTCGCCGACGATCTGCGCACCGTGTTCATGCCCGGCTACAAGCCCGACCGCGACGAAGCTTTCCCCGAGCGCGCGAAGCTTTGGCTCGACGAGCGGACAGTGGTCGGCGGCAGCGATGCAGGCGCACACCTCGACATGATCGATACCTTCGCGATCACCACTGAGCTGATCGGCTCGGGCGCGCGCCAGCACGGCGCGGTGAGCCTTGAAGAAGCAGTTCATCAGGTCACGCTAAAGCCCGCCATGTTCATGGGCCTGAGGGAACGCGGCAGGATCGCGCAGGGCTGGCACGCCGATCTCGTGCTGTTCGATCCCCACGTCATCGGCGCGGGAGAGACTTACATGCGCGAGGACTTGCCCGGCGGCGGCGCGCGGCTTTATGCGGATGCGCAGGGCATCGTCCATGTCATCGTCGGCGGCACCGAGATTATCCGGGCAGGCGAGTGGACCGGGGCGACGCCGGGCACGATCCTGAAACCCGGCGAGGCGACACGGACCGTGCCGATCCCGGCGGACATGGCGGACGCGGCGAATGTCTGATGCGCTGACCGGCCTGACACTGCCAAAGGGAGTCATCCTCACCCACCTGCAGCCGAGCATCGGCACGCAGGTGAACGGGCTGGACCTGCGCGAGGAACTGGATGCGGCGACGGTAAGCTTCCTGCGGGCGCTGTGGCTTAAGCGAAAGGTGCTGGTGTTCCGCGATCAGCCGCTGAGCGAGGAACAGCACGTTCGCTTTGGGCGTAATTTCGGCCCGCTCGATGCGCTGCCGCGCCCTGCGGGGTCCGAGCAGGAGTGGCCCGAACTGCTGGTGATCAAGCGCGACGGCTCCGATAATTCGGAGAGCGAGGCGTTCTTCCATCAGGACGTTCCCTATGCCAACCCGCCGGTCGCGGGCGCGGTCGCGCTGATGAAGAAGTGCCCCGGTATTGGCGGCGATACGATCATCGCCGACATGACCGCAGCCCATCAGCGCCTCTCGCCCTGGCTCAAGACTGCGATTGCCGACATGCAAGGCATCCACCGCTTCGACCTCGGCATCGTTCTGCACAACACCAATGTCACCGAAGAGCTTATCGCTGCGTTCATGCAGAAGTATCCGCCCAAGACCTATCCGCTGGTGCAGACCCACCGCGAGACCGGCGAACAGGTGCTCTATGTTAGCCAGAGCTACACCCACGCGATCAAGGGCCTGCCGCGCGACGAGAGCTATGCGCTGATCAAGCTGCTGTCCGACCGGGCGCGGGTGCCCGAAAACCAGTGCCGCGTCTCGTGGCAGGAGAACACCGTGGTGATGTGGGACAACCGCTCCACCCAGCACTATGCCGCTTTCGACTATCCCGGCCAGTTCCGTCATCTCCAGCGAGTCACCTTGCTCGATACGCAGCCGTGGCCAGGGACCAGCCTTTAGCCATGGCGAAGCTGCCGCCCGAAGAGGCGCTTGAGCCCGATCTGCCGATCGTCGATCCGCACCACCACCTCTGGCTGGAGACGCCTGCCGATACCGCGGCGCGG
>CAMDQY010000048.1 GCA_945906005.1 Novosphingobium sp. Chol11
GCCCGGCGAAGCGCATGCCATTCACTGGCAAGCTTCTCGCGGAACGCAGGAGCAGCCACGGCGATCAGCGCCTCAGCGCGCTCGTCGAGCCCCTTGTCGCGCAGCTCGGCCACGCCGTGCTCGGTCACCACCGTGTCGATGTCGGAACGCGCAATGCTAGTGCTGGGACGATCGAGCCTACAGACGACCCGCGAGACCGTGTCTCTCTTGGCGCTTGCGGGCAGGGCCACGATCGAGCGTCCGCCGTCGGAATTACGCGCGGCGCGCATGAAGTCCGGCCCGCCGCCGACACCGCCTGACAGGCGCGATCCCTGCCATTCGACATTGATCTGGCAGAACAGGTCGACTTCGAGCGCTCCGTTGATGCTGGTGAGACGAGGTAGACTGGACAATTCGCCATACCCGTGGGTTTCCAGCGTCGTGGCAAAGCGGACAAGGTCAGTTTCGGCCAGCCAGTCGTAGAATTGGCGCGGGCCAAGCGCGATACCGGCGAGATGATCGCCATGCTCAGCCAGCGCGCCATGCTCGGCGAGCGTGCGAAAGCCCGGCGTGACGAGGCCCGAACGAAGGGTCAGTCCGCGATGACCGGTCAGTTGCTTCCAGATCGCGCCGGGCGCGCCGCCTATCCCGGCCTGCAGATTGGCGCCGTCGGGCACCAGTTCGGCGATACGCGCGGCGATTGCCTGTGCGGTCGCTCCAACCTCTCGCTCCTCCTGCTCAACCAGCGGGCCTTCGAGAGTGACCAGCAGGTCGGCTTCGCCCGCCGGGATCGAGAGTGCGCGCGGAAGGAGCGGCATGGCAAGATTTATCACCAGAACCCGGCGCTTGGCGCCCTGCCATGCCAATGTGGCAAAATCGCTCGCCACGCCAAGCGAACAGCGCCCTTGCGCATCGGGTGGCGAAACGTGGGCGAGGGCCAGATCGAACTTCTGCGCCGCGATGTGGCGTGCCGCGCCGTAGTAGGTCAGCGGGAGAAGCGAAGCCCTGCGCGCGGCAAGACCAGGGGCCATGACGCCCGGCAGCATGAAGGTGGTGACGCGGGTGGTCCCGGTCAGTCCCGCATAGTCGAGCCTCTCGTTGATGCCCGGAACTAGGCAACTTGTGAAATGCACGTCCCTTGCGCGGTCAGGCTCGCGCGCCAGCGCCCCGGCAAGCGCGAGAATTTCGCCGCTCGCGCCGGGCAAATAAACCGAAGCGCCCGGCCTCAGTTCGTCAAGCAATGCGGTCAGTCCTTCGCTACGTGTCATCACCGCCCCCGCCTGTGCATGCGCGTCCGGATCAGCCTTTGCCCGAAACGGCGCGGCCCGCAACCTGTCGGTTTGACACCGGGCTTGCGAGCGGCTTTGACGCAGGCCGAAAGGTGAAACGCAAATGAGCGCAACCGCGCTGGTGATCGGTGGCTCCGGCCCGACCGGACCACATGTTGTCGAAGGACTGCGCCAACGCGGGTTCCGCGTCAGCGTGCTCAATCGCGGCGTTCATCCCTATCCATTTGCGGATGATGTCGAGCGCATCGTAGGCGATCCGCACTTTGCCGAAGCGATGGAAGCGGCCCTCGCCGGCCGCACCTTCGATGTCACCGTGGCAATGTACGGGCGGCTTCGGGTCACGTCGCAGGTGATGCAGGGCCGCACCGGGCATTTCATCGCGGTCGGCGGATGCGTCGGTTATCGAGGCTTCGTCGATCCGCGCGAAAATTTCCCGACCGGCATGATGACGCCGGTGCGCGAGGACGCGCCGATGGCGGGCGAGGGCGACCATCTCTTCGAGCAGCAGGTCGCGCGTGCTGAGGCGGCCATGTTCGAGGCGATCCCCGGCGCGACCTTGTTGCGCTATCCCTATGTCTACGGCCCGCGCCAGGTCACTCCGCGCGAATGGTCGCTGGTGCGGCGCGTGCTCGATGGCAGGCGGTCGATCGTGGTGATGCACGGCGGCATGACGCTGTTTTCGCACATTTATTCAGAGAACGCCGCACATGCCTTGTTGCTCGCGGTCGATAGTCCCGAAGTGGCGGCGGGCAAGGCCTACAACTGCGCAGATGACAGCCAGGTCGATCAGCGCCAGCTCATCGAGATCGGCGCGAAGGCGCTGGGCGTCGAGATGGAGCTTATCTCGATCCCCCACGTCGAACAGGCGCAGCGGGCGCTAATCCAGCCGGTGCCCTATCACTTCCTCGGCGATGTTTATGCGATCCGCGCCGAGCTCGGCTATCGCGATCTTGTGCCAGCGCCAGAGGCGATTGCGCGAACGGTGCTTTGGTATCGCGACAATCCGCTCGAATATGGCGGTGAATACGAGCAGCGCCGCAAGGACGTGTTCGACTACGATGCCGAGGACAGGCTGATCGCGCTCTATCGCGACTATGTCACGGCAGTGGAGCAGGTCGAGTTTCGCGCGCTTCACGAAAACTATGCGCACCATCCCTATGCACACCCTAAGGCGCGCCGGCAGGGCAGGGACGAGAAGGGGCGCTAAACAGCGTTAAATGGCGACCATGTCTTCGCGCAGAGTGCGTCCGCAGCGCCAGAACAGCCAGGCGGTCACGAAGCCGATCATCGACAGCACGATCAGCGCCCAGCGCAGGCCATTGCCCGCGCCCATATCCGCGCCGAGCACGTCGCTGATGATGCCGACACCCAGCGGGGCGAGGCCGAGACCGAACAGGTTGGAAAGAAATAGCAGCATGGCAGAATTGGTCGCCCGCATATTGCCTGGCGATATGCTGTAAGCGGCGGCGAACGCCGGCCCGTACCAGATCGAGGCGATGAACCCGTGCATGCTGATCAGCAGCAGGGACAGGATCGCGCTGTCGGCCAGCATGGCCATGACGAACACCGGTATGCCTGCGATGGCGGCAATCGCCGGGATCCGCACGTAATTGCGCACGTCAAGGGTGCCGAAGCGGTCGGCCATGGCGCCGCCGAACCACACGCCCATAGCGCCGGCCAGACCATTGCTCAGGCCAAGCACGAGGCCAAGCAGACCGATCGCGCCGAGATCGTAGCCCAGCCATTCGCCAAGGCCGGCAGCGTTGGCTTCAAGTTCCTGCGCGTGGTTGCGTAAATAGAACGATGCCAGGAACGGCGCGTAGCCAAGCTGGATGAACACTTTTAGGATCTGCGCTACTGCCATGAAGCGGTAGCTCTCCTTCGACCACAGGTATTTGAGGGTCACAATCAGGCTGGGCGCCTTTTCGCGAACCTGAGCGGTGGCCAAGGCCAGCCGCTTGCGCGGTTCGACCAGCGTCAGGGCGGCGAGCACTGCAAATGCAAGGCCCGGCGCACCAGCAAGGAGGAACGCCGTACGCCATCCATAGGCATCGGCGATCAGTCCGCCAAAGGCCATGCCGAGCAGGCCGCCCAGCGGCGGTCCCATGCCATAGAATGCCAGCGCCGAACTGCGCTTGTCGGGCGGCGCTGTGTCGACGATCAGCGAATGAGCTGGCGGCGTGCAGCCTGCTTCGCCGACGCCGACTCCGACCCGGGCAAGCAGCAACTGGTTGAAGCTGGTCACATAGGCGCACAGGACCGTAAAAATGCTCCAGATTCCGGTTGCCGATGCGATGATAAGCGGGCGGTTGGAACGCTCGGCAAGGCGCGCGATCGGCAGGCCGAGAAAGGTATAGAGCAGCCCGAAGGCAAGTCCGCTCAGGAGGCCAAGCTGCCAGTCGGCAAGCCCGAGCTCGGACTTGATCGGCTCGCCCAGGATATAGACCACTTGCCGGTCAAGATAGTTGATGATGCAGATCAGCAGCAGCAGGAACATCGCATAGCGGCGATAGGCGGCGCTGAGTTCCGGCGGCACCACGGGTGCCGTGCCCGCTGCTTCGCCATCAAGGGTATTGCCGCTCATGCTCTCTCGCCTTGCATGCGAAATGCACAACACCGAACAAGGCCTGAAAGCAATAGAATTAGATTTTTTGCCAGATTGCCCGCAGTTGTGCCTTTGCGTTGACAAGCTGATGGGCGCGCCTCATTCTCCCCACCGTTGCGCGCGGGAGACACGCGCCGCCCTGACAGCGCGCATGAGCGCGAGCCTGGAGAGACCTGCCATGACCGAGCTTAGCCCGATAAAAGCCGCCGATACGCGGATCGATCCGATTTCGGCGGATTCGCATATCGTCGAGCCGCCACACTGTTACGTCGATTTCATCGATCCGGCCTATCGCGATCGCGCACCGCGCGTCGTTCCGCATCCCGAAAGCGGCGGCGACAAGTATTTCATCGAAGGCTTTCCCAATCTAATTGGCCTCAATTCGCTGGCGGCTGCTGGCAAGGCTCCCGAGGACATCCGGGTCGAAGGCGACAAGTTCTCCGAACTTCATCGCAGCGGCTGGGATCCCAAGTTCCGTCTCGCCGACATGGACACCGATGGTGTCGCGGCCGAATTCATCTATCCGACCATCGGCATGCTGATCTGCAACCTTCAGGACGCGGACTACAAGAACGCCTGCATGAAGGCCTACAACCGCTGGCTCGAAACCTATGTCGGCGAAGCGCCGGACCGCATCTATGGCCTCGGCCAGACGGCGGTGCGCTCGGTCGAGGAAGCAATTGCCGATTTCCGGGCGATCAAGGACCAGGGTTTCAAGGGCGTCATGATGCCTGGCTATCCGTCGACCGAGTTCGACTACGACGATCCGCGCTTCGATCCCTTGTGGCAGGCATCGATCGACATGGGGCTGCCGATCAGCTTCCACATCCTGACCGCGCGTACCGATACCGGCAACAACGTGCGCGGGACCCCGATCAATTTCTTCCAGGGCATCATCCGCGGCTGCCAGGATATCATCGGCATGTTCATTTATGGCGGCGTGTTCGACCGTAACCCCGACCTGAGGCTGGTTTGCGTGGAGGCGGATGCCGGATGGGCACCGCATTACATGTACCGCATGGACCATGCCTACAATCGCCACCGGTACTGGAGGAAATGCGCCGAGCTTTCGAAAATGCCGAGCGAGTTCTTCCTCGAAAATGTCTATCTCACCTTCCAGGACGACTTTACGGCATTGCGCAGCGTCGATCAGATGAACCCGCGCCGGCTGATGTGGGCGAGCGACTTTCCGCATTCGGACTCGACCTGGCCGTGGAGCCAGGACGTCATCGCCGAACAGTTCGCCGAACTGACCGCCGATCAAAGACGCTGGATTCTGCGCGACAACGTCCGCGAACTTTATAACCTGGCCTGACCGGCCACACATCCGAACAAGAGGTTCCGATCATGAACAAGCCGCACGGCCGGGATACCTTCAAGGCCGATATTTTCGTGCCCGCCAATCGCTGGACGAGCCCCGAACGCGATGCTGCCGAACGCGAAAGGCTATGGCCGAAGACCTGGCAGATGGTTTGCCGCGAAGATCGGATTGCGGGTGTCGGCAGCTTTGTCGCTCACCAGATTCTCGACGATCCGGTGCTGGTGATCCGAACCGGCGATGCGCCGGATGATCTCTCGGCGATCTACAACGTGTGCCAGCATCGCGGCCGCCGTCTGGTCGACCGCAAGAGCGGGACGCTGGGCCACGAAATCCCATGTCGGTTCCATGGCTGGAGATACGGTTGGGACGGCGCGTTGAAGAGCGCGACCGACGAAGAGGACTGGGAAGGTTGCCCCGCCTTCGACAAGTCCAACTTATCAATCCCGCAGATCCGGGTGGGTCGCTGGGGCGGCTTCGTTTTCGTCAATCTCGATGCCGATGCCGAGCCGCTGGATAGCTGGCTTGCTCCGGTCGCCGCAGCGCTCGACCCGTTCCACCTGGAGGACTGCAAGCCGCATTTCTGGGCGCAGATCCATGCTCCGATCAACTGGAAGGTGTTCGCCGAGGCCTTCAACGAGGGTTACCACGCGGGCGAAACCCACAAGATCGGGGTCAACTACCGTGGCGGAACCTCGCCCGGTGTTGCCTATGGGCCGCACGGAATGTTTTTTTCCGAAGGGCGCGGCTTCTCCGAATACAAGGTTCGCGGCGGCAACCGGTGGAAACTGGCCGAGACCTTTCAGGAGCATCTCTGGGCCAACATGGCGCACCAGTACGACACCCTGTTCGCGCTGACACTCGATCCGACGATGAAGGCGGCTGACAAGATCCGGGAGCTTCCTTCCGATACGCCTCCCGAACAGGTCATGGCGGACTTTTACGGCAGCATCATCGAGGAAACCGAGAAGACCGGCGCGAAGTTTCCGCGCGATCTGACGGTCGAGGCCTGGACCGGAGCAGGCACCGATTGGCATATTTTCCCGAACACGATCATCCTGCCCTCGCTCGATGGTGCGCTGGTCTATCGCGCGGTGCCCGATCCCAAGGATCGCGACAGTTGCTTTGTCGATATCTGGTCGCTGGGCCGATTTCCGGAAGTCTATGAAGGACCGGCGGAGCCGAGTGCGTTCGTCGGGTTCGAATCCTTCAAGGGCAACAACCCGTTCCTCGAGGAAGACTTCGAGAATATGGAGGCGGTCAACGAGGGCATAAAATCGCGCGGCTTCAAGGGCGCGACCTTCAATCCTAGCCAGGAAGCCCAGATCCGGCACTTCCACACGATGCTCGACAAGTATTGCGGAACGCCTGAATAACGGGCGCATAACGGGAGAGAGCGTGAAGGATTTTTCAGGACGCATCGCGGTCGTCACCGGCGGCGGCTCGGGCATCGGGCGCGAACTGGTGCGCCAGCTGGTTGCCGAAGGATGCCATGTGGCGATGGCCGACGTTTCGGCCTCGGGCATGGCGGAGACCGAGCGGCTGTGTCGCGATGACGGAATGCCACAAGGCACCCGCATCGCGTCGGTCGTCACCGATGTGTCGGACGAAGAACAGCTCGAGGCCTTGCGCGGGGAGGTTGCGCGCGAATTCGGCACCGATCACGTCAACCTGCTGATCAACAACGCCGGGATCGGCGCGGGTGCATCGATGTTCGTGTCGAGCCGCGAGGAATGGGAGCGCACCTTCGCGATCACCTTCGGCGGCGTCTATCTCGGCACGCGCGTGTTCCTGCCAGCGGTGACGGCCTCGGACGAGGGCTGGATCGTCAACGTTTCCAGCGTCAACGGGTTCTGGGCGACGCCCGGCGGTGGCAATCCCAATTCGGCCTATTCCACCGCGAAGTTTGCGGTGAAGGGCTTCACCGAATCGCTGGTCTGCGATCTGCGCGTCAATGCGCCGCATGTCGGCTGTTCGCTGGTGATGCCGGGCGTCATCGGCACCGACATCATCGGCAATTCCTACCGCATATCGGCGGGGCGCGAAGACGAGGACACGCCGACCATGGCCGAACTGGCAGTGATGCGCGCGCGGATCGCCAAGCGCGGCATGGACGAGGGGGCGATGAGCGACGCCGAAGTGATCGCGATGGAATCGAAGATGTCTGACGGCTACCGCACGACAGCGCCGACCACGGCTGCCGAGGCTGCGACGATCATCCTCGACGGCGTGCGGGCGGGGCAGTGGCGCATCCTCGTCGGCGAGGACGCGTACGAACTCGATGCATTGGTCCGCGCCGATCCCCAGAGTGCCTACGATCCTGAATTCTACGTGCTGTTCAAGACGCCCGAACTGGTTGGCCAGCGGGCGAAGTGAGGGCATCAGCACCGCTCGTCGTTGTCGCTTCAATCAATGGCGACCGGTCGAAGGACGACAATCCCGAGGTGCCGCGCAGCGATTCCGAAGTGATCGACTGCGCGCTCGCCTGCTATGACGCCGGCGCCGCGATCGTCCATGCCCATCCACCTAGCCGGACGGCGACGGGTGCGGCAGCCGCCGAGGATTACCTGCGCGCGTGGCGACCGATCCGCGAGGCACAGCCCGGCGCGGTGTGGTATCCAACTTTGACCAAGGAGCTTGGCGGCGAGATCGGCCATATCCTCGCGCTCGACGATGCAATCGGCATGCATTTCGGCTGTGTCGATCCGGGCGGAGTACCGTTTGCCCGGCTCGACGAGCAGGGCGTGCCGAAAGGTTATTTCTACACCAATTCGCTTGATAGCATTGCCGCCGATTTTGCCACTCTGCGCGCCCGCAATCTGGGCGTGCAGCTGGCCGTATTCGAGCCGCATTATCTGCGCATCGTGCTCGCCTTCCATGCAGCCGGAAAGTTGCCTGAAGGCGCAGTGCTCAACCTCTATTTCAGCGGCGCGCACGGTGTGTTCGGTCCGAACTCGATGCCGTTCGGCCTGCCGCCCAGCGAGACCGCGCTCAAAGCCTATCTCGAACTGATCGAACCTTCGGGTCTGCCGTGGACCGTCTCGGTCTGGGGCGGAGACCTGTTCGACACGCCGCTGCCGGAACTCGCCATCGCGCTGGGCGGTCATGTGATGGTCGGGTTGGAACCCTATTTCCACGCCCAACGCACGCCCACCAATGTCGAACTGGTCGAGCGGGCTGTCGCCATGGCTTCGGCGGCGGGACGCCCCGTTGCAGGGCGCGACGAAGCTCTGGAAGTGCTGGCCTGCCCCAGACGCAACTGAGGCTGCAATTGAGATAATTGAAGGGGTGGCGCTTCACGTTTGATAGAGTAAGCTGCCTGCCAAACGGACATGGGAGAGCAGACGATGGGACGCAGCAAGCCACTGGTCATCACCGCTTCGATCAACGGTGAGCGGACAAAGGAGCAGAATCCGCACAGCCCGCGCAGCTATGACGAGATCGTCGAGACCGCGCTGTCCAGTTACGCAGCGGGTGCCTCGATCATCCATGCCCACGCGACCAACATGGGCCTGATCGCCGAAGAAGCAGCCGAGGATTATCTGAAAAGCTGGCGGCGCGTGCTTGAGGCGCGGCCCGGTTCGCTGTGGTATCCTACGCTCACACGTTCGCTGGGCGGCGAGATCCGCCATATCCTCGCGATTGACGACGAAGTAGGGATCGAATTCGGATGCGTCGATCCGGGCACGGTCCCGTTCGCCAATCTCGACGACGAGGGGCTGCCGGTGGGCCGTTACTACGCCAATTCGCTCGAATCGATCCGCGCTGACTTCGCCACGTTCAAGGCGCGCGGGATCGGACCGCAGCTTGCGATCTACGAGCCGCATTACCTGCGCATCGTGCTGGCCTTCCATAACGCGGGCGCGCTGCCTGAGGGCACCGTACTCAATTTCTACTTTGGCGGCGACTACGGACTCGGCGGAGAACGCTCGATGCCCTTCGGCCTGAGGCCGACCCCGGCTTCGCTGCGCGCTTATCTCGACATTCTGGGCGATGTTGACCTGCCGTGGACCGTATCGGTTTGGGGCGGAGACATTTTCGACAGCGAACTGCCTCAGCTTGCCATCGAGCAGGGCGGTCACGTCCTGGTCGGGATCGAGCCCTATTTCAGCCCGGTCAAGGCGCTCAGCAACGAAGAGATGATCGGCCGGGTTGCCGAAATGGCCAAGGCCAAGGGTGTGCCGCTGGCCGGGCGCGAGGAGACGCTCGACGCTTTCAAGTCGCCCAGGCGGCAGAGCGCAAGCGTCCCGGCCTGAAAGAAAGATTGAAGGAGAGATACGATGACCGCGCTTGATCCTGCAAACCTGTTCAAGGACACGGCAAGTCCGTTCGGAGGGCGCAAGGTCGTCGATGTCGACACTCACCTGACCGAACCGCACGACCTTTGGACCAGCCGCGCGCCCGCCTCGCTCAAGGACCGGGTGCCGCAGGTCAAGATGATCGACGGCAAGCGTTCGTGGGTAATCGATGGCGATGTCATCATCGGAGAGGGCGCCAACCCGTCGAGCACGGTGCGCCGCGACGGCACCAAGTGGCCGGGCCTCGAATTCATGACCAAGCCGATCGAGGAATGTCACCCCGCATCCTACTCGACCAAGGAACGCGTCGAACTGATTGATGCGCTCGGGATCGCCGCCCAGATCGTCTATCCCAACATCCTCGGCTTCGGCGGGCAGAACGCGGCCAAGGTCGACGCCGAATTGCGCTCCGCCTGCGTGCGCATCTTCAACGACGCCATGGCGGAAATGCAGGAGGAGAGCGGCCAGCGCATCTTTCCGATGGCTATGCTGCCGTGGTGGGATGCAAAAGCATCAGCCGCCGAGATCGAGCGCTGCCACGCAATGGGCCTGCGCGGAATCAACATCAATTCCGACCCGCAAACGCACCGCGGGCTGGATGGCGAAATGCTCCCCAGTCTGGCGAGCACGATGTGGGATCCGATGTGGGATGCCGCGACTTCGCTTAACATGCCGGTCAACTTCCATATCGGCGCGAGCGACCAGATGATGGACTGGTTCGGCGATCAGGCATGGCCGGACATGGACTTTGACCTGCGCATGGGGCTGGGCGGCGCGATGCTGTTCGTCAACAACGGGCGGGTGATGGCGAACCTGATCTACTCGGGCTTGCTCGATCGCTACGAGAAACTGACCTTCGTTTCGGTCGAGAGCGGGCTTGGCTGGATACCCTTCACGCTCGAAGCGCTGGATATGGAATACCGCGAAACCGGTGCGGTCGCGGGCAAGCTGAAACGGATGCCTTCGGAATACTATTCGACCAACTTCCTTTCGTGCTTCTGGTTCGAACGGCGTGACCTTTCGCACACCATCAAACAGCTCGGCGCGGAAACGGTCATGTTCGAGACCGACTTCCCGCATCCGATCTGCCTCTATCCGATCGACGATGTCGACTCGGCAATGGGCGGCCTGACCGAAGAGGAAAAGGTCAAGGTGCTGTCAGGCAATGCGCAGCGGGTCTACAACCTGCCTATCTGATCTCAATTTTCGACGGGAGAGTCGCGTGACGGCTATCGATAAATCGCTCATTTTCAAGGACACGGTCAGCCCGTTCGGCGGTCGCAAGGTCGTGGATGTCGATACCCATTTGACCGAGCCACATGATCTGTGGACGAGCCGCGCGCCTGCTTCGCTGAGGGACCGGGTGCCGCAGGTTAAGGTGATCGATGGCGTGCGCTCGTGGGTGATCGACGGCGATGTCATGATTGGCAAGAATGCCAGCCCGTCGAGCACGATCGACACGAAGGGCAGGAAATTGCTGGGACTCGATTTTTTTGGCACCCAGATCGAGGATGTCCATCCTTCTTCCTACAGCACGAAGGAACGGGTCGAACTGATGGATGCGTGCGGGATCGCGTCGCAGATCGTCTATCCCAACATCCTCGGGTTCGGCGGGCAGAACGCGGCCAAGGTGGATCCCGAACTGCGGCTTGCCTGCATCAAGATCTACAACGACGCCATGGGCGAAATTCAGGAGGAGAGCGGCCAGCGTATCTTCCCGATGATGCTGCTCCCCTGGTGGGACTGCGGCCAGTCGGTCGCCGAGATCGAGCGCTGCCACGCGATGGGCCTGCGCGGCACCAACATCAATTCCGATCCGCACAACCATGTGGGGCTCGATGGGGAACCGCTGCCGACGCTAGGCAGCGAGCACTGGAATCCGATGTGGGAAGCCTGCGAGGCGCTCGACCTTCCGGTCAATTTCCATATTGGCGCCAGCGAGCAGGTGATGGACTGGTTCGGCGATCAGGCGTGGCCCGACTTTGATCCCGATATTGCGCTCAGGATCGGCAGCACGATGATCTTCGTGAACAACGGACGGGTGATGATAAATCTCATCATGTCGGGTCTGCTTGATCGTTATGAAAAGCTGAAATTGGTCTCGGTTGAGAGCGGGCTGGGCTGGATTCCCTTCACGCTCGAGGCGCTGGATGCCCAATATCTGGAGGCTCACCAGTCATCGCGCAAACTCAGGAAAATGCCGTCCGAATATTTCAGCAGCAACTTCCTGTCGTGCTTCTGGTTCGAGCGGAAGAACCTCTCGTGGACGATCAAGGAACTGGGCGTTCACACCGTGATGTTCGAGACCGATTTCCCGCACCCGACCTGCCTCTATCCGATCGACGATGTCGAAACGGCGATGTCCGACCTCACCGAGGCGGAAAAGGTTCAGGTGCTCTCGGGCAATGCCGAGCGGGTCTATAACTTGCCGGTCTAGCTGCCGGATCAGGCCTTCTCGAACACCGGCAGCCGGAATGGACCTTGGCCGTCCTCGCAGTCGATGAAGGCCACCTTCACTGGCATGCCGAGCTGCGCGTCGGCATTGGCAAAGCCGTTCGGGTTCGAGATGAACCACGGCCCCTCGTCCAGTTCGACGATGATCGTGTCGTAGGGAACGGGCATCAGCTCGCCGTAATAAGGCCGCGCGAACGTACACCAGCTCGCGAGTTTGCCCATTCCGGATACCGCCTCGAAGGCCAGCGCGTCGGAGCCGCACTGCTCGCAGGTCTGGACAACCGGCCACGGACGGTGGCCGCATACTCCGCATTTCTGGATCAGCAGTTCGCCATTGGCGCAGCCTTGCCAGAACGTCTCGTCGCCGGGCCCCGTGGCGCGGGGTGGTCGCTTCTCGGCCATGGTCACTCTCCCCTCGTGTAGACAACCGGGTGGACGCAGTCGGTCTGCGTCATCGCCGAAAGCGAAGCATTGAGCCCGCCGATCTGGCGCGGTCCGGCCTCGCCGCGCAACTGGCGGACGATCTCGGGCACCTGTCCCCAGCCTTGCATGTAATTGGCCGACATGTTGCCACCCGCGATATTGGTGGGGATGCGACCGCCGAGCGTCATCTGCCCGTCGATGCAGAAATCGATGCCGGTGCCATTTGGCGTGAAGCCGAACCCTTCAAGCTGGTTGACCAGATGGATCGAAGCGACGTCGTAGCCCTCGAAATGGCCAATCTCGTCGAGCGACAGACCCGCCATGGCGAGCGCTTCGTTGCCTGCCTGCTGGATTTGCGGGCGCAGCCGCTGGTCGATCATCACCTTCATCTTGTCCTGCTTGATGTAGCTCTCGCTCCAGCCCGCGACATCGACCGGCATTTTCGCGGTGTCCCGCGCGCGGTCCGCAGTGGTGACGATCAGGCAGACCGCACCATCGTTGACCAGGCAAATGTCGTACAGGTGCAGCGGCTGCACGATGTAGCGCGAGGCCATGTATTCATCGATTGTGAAGGGTGTGCGCATGATTGCGTTGTCGTTCATCGCGGCGTGATTGCGCACCGTCATCGGCACATGGCCGAGGTCTTCCTCGCGCTTGCCGAACTTGGCGAAATAGCGCGTCGCCATCATCGCCCAGTGCGCCGCCTGCGAGCTCCAGCCCCAGGGGTGGTAATAGTAATAGGACGATGGCCCTGCCATGCCCGAGCTGTAAGTGTTTCCGCCGAATTGCCTGCCGGACGAGCGGTTGCCGATGCCGAACAGCATGGCGACGGTCTTTGCCTCGCCTGCCATGATCCGCCCTGCAATATTGGGCAGCGGGCCGGCAAAGATATGTCCGTTGACCCATGCCTTTTCGGGCGAGATGCCGAGGTGGCGGGCCATCTCGTCGGCGTCGGGCCCCCCGAAGGTGTAATGCATGGCGAGCGCGTCAATGCTCGCGGGATCGATCCCGGCATCGGCGACAGCGCGCTCGAAGGCGAGCTTGCACAGGTCGTCGATGGTGGGTGGTTCCCAACCTTCGAGCCGCTGGCGCTCAGCGGCATAGTCCTTGGCGTAGTCGGTCTCGCCGACGCCGACGATGGAAACCTTGCGGCTGTTCTCGCGCAGGCTTGGGGGCATGGCGAGCATACCGGTATCCGCCATCGGTCTTGATCCTTTCCCGCAGGGGTTCGCTAATGCGAACAATCGTTCGCGTAACTGTCTGTTGTTCCATTTCCATACCGCAGCACGACCACGTGTCAAAGGGTCTGG
The DNA here is from genome assembly GCA_945906005.1 of Novosphingobium sp. Chol11. Taxonomy (GTDB): domain Bacteria; phylum Pseudomonadota; class Alphaproteobacteria; order Sphingomonadales; family Sphingomonadaceae; genus Novosphingobium. The sequence goes on from CAMDQY010000048.1 coordinate 13,677, forward strand.
AAGGCGGCGGTTTCTTGGCCTATCGACGGGGCAACATATGGGAGAGAGACAAATCATGGCCAACAAGATCGTCGAGGATCAGCGCATCGATCCGCGTATCAAGGACCTGTTCAAGGATATGCCGCAAATGGCCGGCGCGCGGGTCGAGAGCCGCGATCACCTGCTGTCCGCGATGCAGGCGATGGCCGGAACAAGCACGTTCGGTGGCCTGTTCGAAAGCCTCGATCTTGAAGGTATCGCGCCCTCCGCTGGGATGACGATCACAAGGCATGAGCTGGTTTCGGCTCCAGATGGCAACGCGATCAGCGTGAACCTGATTCGGCCAGCGGGCGATGAGGTACTGCCCTGCGTCTATTACATCCATGGCGGCGGCATGATGATCATGAGCGCCTACGATCCTCACTATGTCGCGTGGGGACGCCTGATCGCGAGTCAGGGTGTCGCGGTGGCAATGGTCGAGTTTCGCAATTCGGCAGTGGCGAACACGCTGGGCGAGGTCGCGCCCTATCCCGGCGGCCTCAACGATTGCCTGTCGGGCCTGCGCTGGGTTCTCGACAATGCGGCGAGCCTGCGCATCGATCCATCGCGCGTCATCGTTGCCGGGGAGAGCGGTGGCGGGAACCTGACGCTGGCGACGGGCCTCGCGATGAATCAGGCGGGCGAAGCCGAGCGGATCAAGGGACTTTATGCGCTTTGCCCTTACATCAAGGGCGAGTGGTCCGACGCGGATGGCGGTTCGGTCACCGGTAATCGCGGTATTCTGCTCGATCTGCACGTCGACAACGGCGCGGTCGCTTATGGTATCGAGAGCTTCAACGAGCGCGATTGCCTCGCATGGCCGGGCTTTGCCAGCCAGGACGATCTCAAGGGCCTTCCCAAGGTCAAGATTTCGGTCAACGAGTGCGATCCGCTGCGCGACGAGGGCATCGACATTTATCGCCGACTGGTTCGCGCGGGAGTTGCCGCTCAATGCATCGAGGCGATGGGCACGATCCACGGCACCGAGACCTTCCTCGTCTGTCCCAACATCAGCCGCGATGCAGCACGCGACATTGCCGGGTTTGCTCAGGACTAGCCCAGCACAGCCGGGACCGCCGACCACCCCGCCACCAGTCCCTTGGAGCGATAGGGCACGCAGCCCTCGCGGATCACGCTAAACTGCGGGTGGCGGCGCAGCAGCGTCTGGATCGAAAGCCATGCCATCAGCCGCGCCAGTTCCATACCGAGGCAGCGGTGAACGCCCATGCCGAAGGCAAGGTTGTCGCCGGCATTGGGACGGTCGAGCCGGACGCTGTGCGGATCGGGAAAAACCTCGGGGTCGCGGTTTGCCGCTGCCCATGACAGGAACACGCGGTCGCCGTCCTTCATCGCTTGACCGCCTAGCACCGTATCTGTCGCCAGATTGCGCGCGCCGCCGAGCGATGGCGGCCACATGCGCAGGATTTCGTGCACCGCATTGACCGCAAGCGCATCGTCGCTGGCAAGGTCGACATGGCAACCGCGATTGTCGCTCAGCCAGATCAGCGCGCTGGTGATGAGCGAGGAGGTGGTGTCGAAGCCGCCCAGAACCAGTGCCGAGAGCATCGAGACGACCTCATCGTCGCGCAGTTTCTCGCCCATGACCTCGCCGATCACCAGCGCGGAGGTGATGTCGCCCTGCGGATTCGCGCGCCGCTCGCGCGCCATGTCGAGCAGCATCGCATGGACCCGCTCGGTATCCTGCGACACGTCGAGGCTGCCCGATGGCCCGCCGCGATGCGCGGCCAGCGTGTAGTCCTGCCAGCGCGCAATATCGATGCCGACCAGCGCCATCGAGGTCAGCGAAACCAGCGGCATCGCATAGTCGCGGAACAGGTCCACTTCATCGCGGTCCGCCATCGCATCCAGACACCGGTCGACATTGGCCTGAACCACTGGAATCTGCGCGCGGATCTTCGAAGGGGTGAAAAACGGAATTTCGAGCAGCCGCAGTTTTTG
>CAMDQY010000049.1 GCA_945906005.1 Novosphingobium sp. Chol11
ATGCCGATCTCGCCATCGCCAGCCTTGAAGCGGTCGGAAAGCACGAGCGCGCCCTCATATTCACTGCGGCTGCCAAGCTCGGCATAGCCCACGCCGAGCTTGCCGGCAGCATGGAAACCGGAATAGTCAAAGGCCGAGCGAGTGACGATGTTGACATTGCCCGAAACGGTCTCGCCCGGCATATCCGGGGTCACAGCCTTCGAGACGATGATCTGCGAGGCAATCACCGAGGGAATGGAGTCATAGCGCGCATCGCGACCTTCGGGGCTGACGACGTTGATTCCGTCGAAGCTCAGCGTGGTCCAGTAGTTGGGCGCACCGCGCAAGCTGATGTAGCGCGCCTGGCCCTGGTCGCGCTCAATTGCGATACCGGGCAAGCGGCTCGCGGCTTGGGCTATATTCTGGTCTGGCAAGCGGCCGACCGCATCAGAGGCAGTAACCGAGACCAGAGAATCCGATCTCTTTTGGACTTGCAGCGCCGCAGCTTCTGATTCGGCAATCGGGCGGGCGCCGGTCACGATGATCTCCGGGCTGCTATCCGCTGCGGTTTCGTCAGCATGAGCCGTGCCCTGCATGGAAGCCAAAGCTGTTGCTAAGGCAATGACAGAAACCAATGACTTCTTGAATTCGCGACTTGGCACTTTGTAGCCCCTTGAAGAAAAATCTGTTCGGGGTGTCGCTAGGTATCATTTGTTGCATTTGAGTGTCTGTTATGTTGCACTTTAATGACTTGTGTGCAGGGGGAGCTGTCAGTCGGATGCGAACTCGTCTCCGCTGGGCGCAGCTGTCCCAGAATGGGCTGACTTCAGGCGGCGAGATTCTGCCATTCGGCCAGCGCGACCGAGCGGAGGGTCTTGTAGGTCTGGCGGTCGACGAGGTGGCGCTGGGATTGAAAGTGGTTGGAGATCGAGGCGTGGACAGAGGCGAATTTCTGTAGCGACTTCATTTGCCGGAAGCGCAGCATCGCTCGCTCTCGTCGCCGGAACGGCAGGTGACTGTTCTCAGCCCGGTTGTTGAGATGCCTGCCAACCTCGCGGCGCTCTTCGTTGCCGAGCTCGCGCATCGCCGCAGGATAGGAGCGTAGCCCGTCGGTGACGATGGTCTCAGCCTTGCCGTGGCGCTTCAGCGCCTTCTTCAGAAAGCGCAAGGCGGCTGCTTTGTCCCGGGTTTTCGTGACGTAGCTCTCCAGGACTTCGCCTTCGTGATCGACGGCACGCCACAAATAGACCATCTCGCCGTTGATCTTCACATAGAGCTCATCGAGGTGCCATCGCCAGTGGCGGAAGCCGCGCATCCTGCTTACCCGCTGGCGGCGAATGTCGGCGGCAAACAGCGGCCCGAAACGATTCCACCAGAGCCGCACCGTCTCGTGGCACAGGTCGATGCCACGCTCGTGCAGCAGGTCTTCGACGTTGCGCAGCGACAGCGGAAATCTGACGTACATCAGAACCACCAGGCGGATCACTTCGGGCGAAGAGTGGAAATAGCGGAACGGGGAAGGGGACTTGCTCATGCTTCCCAATTATCGGTCTGGCTGACCGTCCGCCATCCCTTTGACAGTACCTCACGACACGTTCCTTCGTGATGTTACCGACTTTCGCATCTTCGCGTCGCCATTCGAGATATTGGTCGATTAATTCGCCCAGCGTGATGCCGAATATTTTCTTGCCCGTTTTCACATCACTGTATGTTTCATGATACAATGCTTTGCCGCGTTCTAACGCAGTTTGCATGTCACGGGTTTTCAGAGTTTTGCGGACGTATTTTTGTTCTTCCGGTATCCACATGCGAAACTGCCACACATCACCAGACGCCATGTTTCGTAGGATTTTAGCCGCGCCATCGAAGATATCGTGTTCTTGTTGAATGGTCGCAGAAAGTGATTTTCTATATGCCCGAACCACGTCAGCGTCCTATCGTTTTCAATAGGACGCTAAATTTGCAACTTTCTTTGCATATTACAACCACAAATGCTTGAAAAACCACAAACTTTGCTGTGACTTTGTAAACACGATATACTGCAATATCAATGGTTTACGGAATAAAAGCTATTCCCACTCGATCGTGCCGGGCGGCTTCGACGTGTAATCGTAGACCACCCGGTTGATGCCCTTCACCTCGTTGACGATGCGCGTGGCGCAGCCGGTCAGGAAGCTCGCGTCGAACGGATAGACGTCTGAGGTCATGCCGTCGGTGCTGGTCACGGCGCGCAGCGCGCAAACGTTGTCGTAGGTGCGGGAGTCGCCCATCACGCCGACAGTCTTGACCGGCAGCAGCACCGCGAAGGCCTGCCAGATCGCGTCGTAGAGCCCGGCATTGCGGATTTCCTCGAGGTAGATCGCGTCGGCCTTCCTCAGCACGTCGCACCGCTCCTTGGTGACCTCGCCGGGAATGCGGATGGCTAGCCCCGGTCCGGGGAACGGGTGGCGGCCCACAAACTGATCGTTGAGGCCAAGCTCGCGGCCAAGCGCGCGTACCTCGTCCTTGAACAGCTCGCGCAGCGGCTCGACCAGCTTCATGTTCATCCGCTCGGGCAGCCCACCGACGTTGTGATGGCTCTTGATCGTCACCGATGGACCGCCGGTGAAAGAAACGCTCTCGATCACGTCGGGATAGAGCGTGCCCTGCGCTAGGAACTCGGCGCCGCCGATCCGCTTCGCCTCTTCCTCGAACACCGCAATGAATTCGCCACCGATGAACTTGCGCTTCTTCTCCGGGTCGGTGACGCCCGCCAGACCCGCCATGAAGCGCGCTTCGGCATCGACCACGACCAGCGGGATATTGTAATGATCGCGGAACAGGCTTTCGACCTGCTCGCGCTCGTTGAGGCGCAGCAAGCCGTGATCTACGAACACGCAGGTGAGTTGGTCTGCGCCTGTGTCCTTTAGCGCCTCGTGGATCAGGATCGCGGCGACCGAGCTATCGACGCCGCCCGAAAGCCCGCAGATAACGCGACCTCCCCCCACTTGCTGCCGGATTTCCGCCTTCTTGGTCTCGCGATAAGCGGCCATGGACCAATCGCCGGCGAGGCCGCAGACCTTATGCACGAAATTGGCGAGCAACTTCGCGCCGTCGGGCGTGTGGACGACCTCGGGGTGGAATTGCGTGCCGTAGTATTGCCGCGCTTCGTCGGCGATCACGGCAAATGGCGCGCCGTCCGACGTGGCAACGATCTCGAAGCCGGGGGCGAACTTCGTCACCTTGTCGCCGTGGCTCATCCACACCTGATGACGCTCGCCCACCTGCCACAGCCCGTCGAACAGGGCGCAGTCCTTCGTCACGGTCAGGTAGGCACGACCAAACTCGCCACCTTCTCCGGTTTCGTGGCCGGGCCGGACTTCGCCGCCCAACTGGTGGCTCATCACCTGCTGGCCATAGCAAATGCCGAGGATCGGCTGGCCGCTGTCGAACAGCACCTGGCGCGCGCGCGGGCTGCCTTCGTCGCAGACGCCGGCAGGGCTGCCGGAAAGGATGATGCCCTTCGGCTTCATCCGGTGAAACGCGGCCTCGGCCATGCTGAACGGGGCAATCTCGCAATAGACGCCCGCCTCGCGCACGCGCCGTGCGATAAGCTGCGTTACCTGGCTGCCAAAGTCGACGATGAGGATGGAATCGGGGTGCTGGGCGCTCATGCCGGGGCGATAATGGCATGACCCGCACCTGTCCAGCCGAGCACAACGCTGCTTGCCAAACATGACCAGCCGGCGATTGACCGTTCACCGGGCCTGTGCTGAACACGCGCGGATGCCGATGTCTCGTGAACGCCGCGAAGAACTGCGCAGCAACTTCGATCTGTTTGTCCAGGGTGCAGGCGATGATCCTGCTCGCCTGCTGGGCCTCGCCAGGGTCGCGGGCAATCTTGACCTGTGGCGCCAGCATGACGAGCTGCTGGGCCGCGCCCGAACACTCGCCGAACCGGGCTCGGCACTCTCCCGAGCGATACAGCACCGGATCAACCGGCGCGTTCCAACCTGGCACTTTTCGATGCTGCACGACCGCGAGCGCAACGAGGCGGTCGACCGCGCCATTCGCACAGCCGTAAGCCCCGGAGACCGGGTCCTCGACATCGGTTCTGGGTCCGGCCTGCTGGCGATGATGGCAGCCCGTGCCGGGGCGGAGAGCGTGGTAACTTGCGAGAGCAATCCGGCGATTGCGGCGATGGCAGCCGAAATCGTCGCTCTCAACGGCTTTTCCGACACGATCCGCGTTATCGCCAAGCCTTCGACCGATCTCGATGTCGAGGCCGATCTTGGCGGCCCGGTCGATGTCGTTGTCAGCGAAGTGCTGGCTGCCAATTTGATTGGCGAAGGTGTCCACACGACGATGGAGGATGCGGTCCGGCGGCTGCTGCGCCCCGGCGGCAGGCTGGTTCCTGCCTCTGGCGACATCGTGGTGGCGCTCGCCGAATGGACCGAGCTGACCCTGTCGGCCGGGTCTCGCAATTCGATCTGCGAGCGTTCAACCGCTTGCGACAGGGCGACCTTGGCGTAGATGGAAGTAATTCGGGTCTGCACCTGCGCAGCGATCCCATGACGCTGTTTTCGTTCGATTTCGCCCAGGCAGCGAGCTGGCGGACCCGGATCGTGGAGCTGGCGCCTGCGTCGTCCGGCGGGCGCATCAACGGGGTCGTGCAGTGGCTTCGCGTCCAGCTTGACGCTGAGGCGAGTTACGAGAACGCGCCCGGCCCGCAGTTCAGATCGCACTGGGTTCCCCGCTTTCACCCGTTCGACACGCCGGTCGAGCCGCCGGCAGGTTCGACAGTGCCGATCATGGCAAGCCACGATGGCACCGTGCTCACCATCTGGATGACCGTCAGCTGAATCAAGTTGCAGTTTTTGCAATTTAGAGCGAATTCTTCGCATTTGCAATGTTGATGGTGCATCGCAATATAGGGTGCGAGGCCGCATTGTGAGGTCTTTTACTGCACTAAAACCGTGCGTGGGCAACAATTTACGCGAACTGCGGACAATCGTACAATTTAGCACTTGCAATATCTAGTTGCTAAGCTTAGTTAGTTTTTAACGGTTGGAGGCGCAGAACGCGAATCGCAGCGAAAAATGCGCCCACGCCACATTGAAACAGGAGAACAGATCTTGAGCAATTTTGCACAGAACGCTATCGGCGTCATCGCCGCTTTCGTTTTCAGCGGACTGACTTTCGCTTTCACCGCAGCTGCCGCGATGGCCTGAATGCGGGCTACCGAGGTTGCATGACCGGGCTGGCGCCCCCCTTCCGCCGCCCGGTCCACCCTAGCCTTTCGCGCCGATCACCTGCATATGAGATCGGCGCGACGGATCACCAGCGAAGTGTGGAAAAGCGCCGCTTTCGGAGCGGTTGCGCTTTGGTAATGCGCCCGCGATCCCTATATGATCGGCATGGCAAGTAACAGCGAAAGCAGTGGGACAGCCGCCGGCGGTTCCTATGGCGCGGATTCGATCAAGGTGCTCAAGGGTCTTGACGCCGTGCGCAAGCGCCCCGGCATGTATATCGGCGACACCGACGATGGTTCGGGCCTCCACCACATGGTGTTCGAAGTGTCGGATAACGCCATCGACGAGGCGCTCGCCGGGCACTGCGATCTCGTCCTGATCGAACTGAACCCCGATGGTTCGGTCTCGGTCGAGGATAACGGCCGCGGCATCCCGGTCGGCATCCACGCGGGCGAAGGCGTTTCCGCCGCAGAGGTCATCATGACCCAGCTTCACGCAGGCGGAAAGTTCGAGAACACCAGCGAAGACAATGCCTACAAGGTATCGGGCGGCCTTCATGGCGTCGGCGTCTCGGTGGTCAACGCCCTGTCCGAATGGCTGGAACTGACTGTCTGGCGCGACGGCAAGGAATACTGGATACGCTTCGAGCATGGCGACGCGGTCGCCTCGCTCGTCGAAAAGGGAATTGCCCCTAAGGTCGCATCCAATTCCGACGAGAACGGCTTCAAGAAAGGAACGCGCGTAACCTTCAAGGCCAGCGAGGGCACCTTCAAGAACGTCATCGAGTTCGATTTCGAGAAGCTTGAGCATCGCTACCGCGAGCTCGCGTTCCTCAATTCGGGCGTGCGCATCCTGCTGCGCGACCGGCGGCACGAGGACATCGCCGAACACGACCTATTCTACGAGGGCGGGATCGCCGCTTTCGTCGCCTATCTCGACCGCAACAAGCAGGCGCTTCTGCCCGATCCCATCGCCATTTCCGCCGACCGCGACGGCATCGGCATCGAGGTCTCGCTGGAATGGAACGACAGTTATTACGAAAACGTCCTCGCCTTCACCAACAACATTCCCCAGCGTGACGGCGGCACGCATCTAGCCGCATTCCGCGCGGCGCTGACCCGCACGATCAACAATTACGCCGAAAAATCGGGCATCCTGAAGAAGGAAAAGGTCACGCTCTCGGGCGAGGACATGCGCGAGGGACTGACCGCGATCGTCTCGGTCAAGCTGCCCGATCCCAAGTTCTCCAGCCAGACCAAGGACAAGCTGGTCTCCTCCGAGGTGCGCCAGCCGCTCGAAAGCCTGATGGGCGACAAGATGAGCGAGTGGCTCGAGGAAAACCCGGCCTATGCCAGGGCTGTGATCGGCAAGATCATCGATGCCGCCGCCGCGCGCGAGGCGGCCAAGAAGGCGCGCGAACTGACCCGGCGCAAGGGCGCGATGGATATAGCCAGTCTGCCCGGCAAGCTTGCTGATTGCCAGGAACGCGATCCGAGCCTGTGCGAGCTGTTCCTCGTAGAGGGCGATTCCGCGGGTGGTTCTGCCAAGCAGGGCCGTGACCGCAAAACCCAGGCGATCCTGCCGCTGAAGGGCAAGATCCTCAACGTCGAGCGAGCGCGGTTCGACCGGATCATCTCGTCCAAGGAAGTCGGCACCCTGATCCAGGCGATGGGCACCGGCATTCGCGACGATTTCACGCTCGACAAACTGCGCTATCACAAGATCGTGATCATGACCGACGCCGACGTCGACGGCGCGCATATCCGCACCTTGCTGCTGACCTTCTTCCATCGCCAGATGCCCGAGATCATCCGCGCCGGACACCTGTTCATCGCCCAGCCGCCGCTCTACAAGGTCGCCAAGGGTCGCAGCGAAGTCTATCTCAAGGACCAGGGCGCGCTTGATCGCTATCTTGTCGATGCAGGACTTGCCGGACGCATGCTTGAGACTGCAGGCGGCGCGCGCGGCGAGGCGGAACTGCGCGGAATAGTCGACCATGCCCTGCAGGTGCGCTCCGTGATGGGCTTCGTGCCGCGCAAGTACGATGCCGCCGTGATCGAGCACATGACCATTGCCGGCGCGCTTGATCCCACGCTGACGCAAACCGCTCGCCTTGCCGCCCTGGAAGAAGCTGCGCGGCGGCTCGCCATGAACGATCCCGACGCGGTTTGGAACGTGGAGATCCGCGACGACGGTGACGCCCTCATCAAGCGCATGTGGCGCGGTGTGGAAGACGTCCACGAGATCGAGGAACGCTTCCTCGGGAGCGCCGAAGCGCGCAAGCTTCACCGGCTCGTCAGCGAATTCGTCGACGTGTTCGGTTCGCCCGCACGGTTCGTCAGGGCAGGCAACGAACCGGAACCTGCCGTGTCCGACGACGAGGACGGCGAAAACGCGGAAATGGTTCGCAGCGTACCGGGCGCGGTTACCATAACGCGGCCGACCGAGCTGCTCGATGCTGTGATGGCCGCAGGGCGCAAGGGGCTTTCGGTGCAAAGGTACAAGGGCCTCGGCGAAATGAACGCCGAGCAGCTCTGGGAAACCACGCTCGATCCCGACAATCGCGCCTTGCTCCAGGTCAAGGTCGAGGACGCGGAATTGACCGACGACATCTTCACCCGGCTGATGGGCGACGTGGTCGAGCCGCGCCGCGATTTCATCCAGGAAAATGCGCTCAATGTCGCCAACCTGGACGTTTAAGTCGAACAATTACTACGCGGGTGATGAACTGGGGGAATAGCACGATGGGTTTCGTTTCGTACCGGACGGGGGCTTTCCTGCCTCTTGCCTTGCTCGCTGTGGCAGCGCCGGGTGGCCTGATCGCGCAGGATAATTCCGCAGGCCACGGCGAGGTCATGGCGACCGTCTATGGTCCGCCTCCGGCCGAAATCACAGGAATGGTGGAAGGTCCGGTTGTGGAAGGCATCATCTCGGCGCGCAACGGCGAGAAGATGCGGATTGCGGTCGCGGATGGCACTAGCTCGGTGATCTACATCAGCAAAGGCACCGAAATCAGGGGCAGCAAGGGCCTCTTCGACGGCAATCGCGCGGAGCTGTTCCGCAACGTGCTGATCAATGGCCTGCCCGTCACCGTCAAGACAGTGCGATGGGGCAATGGGCTGGTGGCCAGCGAGGTCAAGTACCGCAAGAAAGACCTCAAGATCGCAACGATGATCCACAACGGCACGTCGCAGCGTTTCGACGACCAGGCTTCGGCGACAGAATCGCTGCGCGCGCGGATGGGCGACATCGACAAGTACAACATCAAGAGCACGACCAACGTGTACTTCGACGTGGGCAAGACCGTGCTCTCGGCGCGGGCCAAAACCGATCTCTGCACTACTGCAAGCGAAGCGGGGGCGATGGAGAACTCGGTACTGCTCGTGCTGGGCTATACCGATTCGACCGGAAGCCAGGATTTGAACCAGCAACTCAGCGAGAAACGCGCGAGCCGCGTCGTCAACTATCTGCAACAGGCCTGTGGCTGGAAACCGTTTCGCATGCTGACCCCCACCGGAATGGCCGAAGCCGATCCGCTGGCGGACAACAGCACCGCGCAGGGCAAGGCACAGAACCGGCGGGTTTCGGTGAATGTGCTGGTCAGCAAGGCGATGGACGGCCTGTAAGGCGCGGAGACCGGAACGGAGAGGAAAAACATGGCCCTGACACTCACCTATCCCGAAGGCGGAATGCTCGTGATCGGAGGAACCGGCAGCGTTGGCGGCGGCATTGTGCGCGCGCTCGCCAAGGCGGGAGTGCCGCTGGCCTTCACCTATCGCGGCAACAAGGAGAAGGCCGAAGCCTTCGAGACGGAATTGCGCAGCGAAGGCGCGAAAGTCTGGGCGCTGGCGATGGACATGGGCGATACCGGTTCGATCGAGGCCGCGATGGAGCGGGTCGTCGCCGAATGCGGCGGCATTCACGGCCTGGCGATCGGCGCGGGACCAATGGTCAGCTTCGAGAAGCTGATGGACTTTCCGGTCGAGGAGGCGGTGCGCTTCGTCAACGAGGACGCGATGGGCTATTTCCGTCTGTTCCACGCGGTCACACCGCTGCTGCGCGCGCGCGGCGGCGGCTCGATCACCACCTGCTCGACTTTCGCCAACCGCAAGATCCTCGTCTATGACGGCATCTCGCCGCTTTCAAAGGGTTCGGTCGAGGCGATGGTGCGCTATGTCGCGGCCGAGGAGGGGCCAAACAACATCCGCTGCAATGCGGTCGGCATCGGCTGGATCCAGCCCGGAAACCAGGATTTCGGCCAGATTCCACCAAAGCCTGATGTCGAGCCCGAGGACCAGCTCGGCCGGATGCTGGTGTTGATGCGCGAGATCGTCGATATGACGAAGATCCGGCGCAACGGAACCCCTGAGGATGCAGGCAACCTGTTCGCATTCCTTGCCTCCAACGAAGCGAGCTACCTGACCGGGCAGATCATCGACATCGATGGCGGGCTGGCGCTTTAGCGAGAGTCGGGGCGTTTTAACCCATCAGCCAGTGCCCGAGCAGCCGCCCGAACGGCAGAGTGAAGGCGCCCGCAATCAGTAGCGCCCCGATCACCATGCCGCGCACCGACCGGCGATGCCGTGCCCAATCATGCGACCTTGCCGACCAAACGATCAGCGGCACCTGGAAAAGCACCCAGGCCGAAAGCAGGTGAATAATGCTCAGCCCACCCTCGTTGGTCATGCGGATCGCGAACGAAACCAGCGCGGTCGTCGCCATCGCCGTTAGCCAGGCGTAACCCAGAACGCGGTGCCGCGCATCGCCACGCCGCCGCCACAAAATCGCGGGGGTCAGAGCGAGCGCGACCGCGACCGTCGCCAGATGCGGCCACAACGGCCACGGGATCATGTGCCATTCGGCATGCCCTCGCAAAAGCGCGGCGACCATGATCGCCAGCATCGCCAGCGACCCCCAGCCGAGCACGTGCTCCATCCGATCAGGCCCCGCCTTTGCGGTGTACCTTTCGTTGATCATTGGGTCGGAGCCTTTCCAATCATCATGTCGACAAGCACCTGCTGCTCGTCCGATTCGGACTGAAGCAGTTGCGTTGCCGTGCTGTTGCACATCGCATCGGCGAGCCGCTTGGCAGTACGAATCGCCGCCCCGGACTTGCCCGCAATCTCGTGCGCGAGCGTTGTCGCTTCGGCAATCGGATCGAGGGCGACGCGCGTCACCAGACCAATCGCCTGAGCTTCCTCACCCGAAACCTCGCGCGCGGTATAGACCAGCTCGCGCCAATGGTCCTCGCGCACCAGCCCGCGCGCCAGCACGAAGCCGCCGAGGTCGGGCACGAGGCCGTGCTTCATTTCCATCACCGATAGCCGAGCACCCGGCGCCGCGATCCGCAGGTCGGCTCCCAGCGCGATCTGCGTGCCAGCGCCGAAGCAATGGCCGTGGACTGCGGCGATCACCGGCACCGGGAGCGCCCGCCCGCCAGTCGCGCAATACTGCGCGCGATTCGCATCGCCGTGAGTGCGCGGGCCGAGCGCCCCGATCCCGCCGCTTGCCAGCACCGCGAGGTCGATACCGACGCAGAAGCTGCGTCCCACACCTGCCAGCGCCACGCAACGAAGTTCGTCGAGTGCGCCCAGATATGCGAGCGCTTCCTCGATCGCTGTCATCATCGCCGGGTTCACTGCGTTGAGCTTGGCCGGGCGATCGAGCCGAACTTGCGCCACGCCTTGCTCCATCGCGACCGTCACGCTGGTGTCTTCGTCGCCGAAACGCATTGCCCCTCCCTGTACCGCGCGGCGTGCTCTTGGCGCTGCGCCCTCCAGAACCGATATAGCGAGCGATGAACCATTTGTCCTCTCTCCCGCCGACCGCCGAAGCGCTCGAGGCAATGGCCCATGCCGCGTTTGCGCGCATCCCAGCGCCGTTCCGCGATCATCTTGGCAGCGTGGTGGTGCGGATCGAGGAGTTTGCCGATGCCGAGGCGCTCGCCTCGGTGGGTCTGGATGATCCGTGGGATCTGTCGGGCCTCTACCACGGCGTGCCTTTGGGCGAACAATCGGCCTGGCACTCGGGCATGATGCCGCCGATGATCACACTCTATCGCCAGCCACTGCTGGCCGAATGGCGTGAGACCGGTGTCGAGCTGACCGCGCTTGTCACGCATGTCGTGATCCACGAGGTCGGCCATCATTTCGGGCTCTCGGACGAAGACATGCACGCGCTCGAACGGCAAGCAGACTAGCCGGACGCGGCGCGGCGGCATAGAACCTGCGGCTCCACACCGGAGAAACGCTGATGTTCGTTCGCCGCCTTCTCGCTGTTTTCATTTCCGCGCTTTGCCTTGGCGCGGCCCCTCCCGAAGACTTCGACCCCACGTGCCGCAACGGCCTGTTTGCAAACGAACCGCCGTTCGCGCTTGCCACGATCAACCGTCAGCAGCCGCGCGCGCCGTTTCATGACGACACACAAGGTTGCCCGTGGGAAGGGGAGAAGTGCGCCACCAGCGCCTATGCCGTGCCCGGCGATGTCGTCATCATCAGCCGGGTGCGAAACGGCTTTGCCTGCGCCTTCTACCCCTCGAAAGGCGGCGGCACGGCGGGCTGGCTGGCGACACGCCAGATCAACCTCACGCCGATCGACACCCGCCCCAACCCGGATCGCTGGCAGGGCAGCTGGTCGAGCGAGGGCAATCCGCACCTGACCTTCGCCGAGCGCATGGGCAGGCTGACCGTCGCCGGCAAGGCATACTGGCCCGGCCCTCCCGGCACGCACGACTGGTCCTCGATCCACGAAGGCCAGATCGACGGCCCGGTCGAGATCACCGGAAACACCGGCCATTACGGCGAGGACGAGGACCTGTGCGAAGTGCGCTTCTGGTTGCTTGGCGACTATCTTCTGGCGGGCGACAACGGCAATTGCGGCGGCGCGAACGTCAGCTTCTCCGCGGTCTACACGCGCGCAAAACCGTAACAATCGCGAGCTAGGAAGCTTGAATGCGTATCGTCCTTTCGCTCATCTTAGCGATGCTGACCGCCGCCTGCGCTACCCCGCGCAAGGCAATCAAACCGGGCGGACCAGTTACCGTCGGGATCGTCGCGATAAACGATTTCCACGGCGCGCTCGAACCTCCTCGCCAGTCAGTCACGACGGTGCTGCCCAAACGCCCCGACGCGCGTTTTCCCGACGAGAGCGGCAACGTCGTCCAGGTACCGTCGGGCGGTGCTGCATATCTCGCCAGCGCCATCGATTCGATCCGCGCGAAGTATCCCAACCTTGTCACCGTTTCCGCCGGCGACATGGTCGGCGGTTCTCAACTGGCATCCTCGCTATTCCTCGACGAACCGGCAGTGGGCGTGATGAATCGCATCGGGTTGGATTTCAACGCGGTCGGCAACCACGAGTTCGATCGCGGCACCGAAGAGCTGCAGCGCTTGGTAAAGGGTGGCTGCCAGCAACTGTCACAGCGCAAGCCATGCCAGCTCGAGACTTGGGCGGGAGCGAAATTTCCATTCCTCGCGGCCAACGCGATCAAGCCCGGTGGCCAGACGCTGTTTCCCGGAACCGCGCTCAAGAGCTTTGGTCGGGGCCGCGACAAGGTGACGGTGGGTTTCATCGGCATCACGCTGAAGGCAACTACCGACCTCGTCAGCCGCGAGAACCTGCAAGGGATGACATTCGCCGACGAAGCCGACACCGTGAACGCGCTTGCACCCAGTTTGAAGGCGCAAGGTGCCGATGCGGTGGTGCTGCTGATCCACCAGGGCGGGCGCACTCAGTCCGAAGCGCCCGATCCTTCGGACTGCGCCAACCTTTCAGGCGAAATTCTCCCGATCCTCGACCGCTTGACCACTCAGGTCGATGTCGTCGTCTCGGGGCATACGCACTGGGCTTATGTCTGCGATTACGCCGCAATCAATCCAGCCAAGCCGTTTCTGTTGACCAGCGCCGGAGTGTTCGGCGAACTCGTCACCGAGATCCGGCTGGAGTTCGATCCGGCCTCGCACCGCGTGCTTTCGAAATCCGCATACAATTTGATCGTCCAGAGCGCCGGCTACGAAACTCGCAACGGCCGGATTGATCCCAAGCCCGAATTTCCGCAGTTCCAGCCGCGCGCCGACATCGCCGAATATGTCGGCCGCTATACGGCAGCGGCGAGCGAATTTGTCGCCCGCCCCGTGGGGACGCTGGGTGGCGTGGTGGAACGACCCGGAGGCGACGGGTCTAACCGCGGCGGTGCTCTGGGCAACCTGATCGCCGACGCTCAGCTTGCTGCAACCGCCGGGGCTGGTGCACAGATCGCTTTCATGAACGTGTTCGGTATCCGCGCCCCGCACCAGATCGTCCCCGCAGCCGACGGTTCGGTAACTTTCGGGCAGCTCTATGCCGTGCAGCCCTTCAACAATACGCTGGTCACCCAGACGCTTTCGGGAGCCGAGCTGAGGGCATTGCTGGAACAGGGTTTCGACTCCAACAATCCCGTCCAGTTTCTCGCGCCCAGCCATGGTTTCCGCTACGCTGTCGATATGAGTCGGCCAGAAGGCGACCGCGTAGTTTCGATGAGCCTGAACGGCACAGCGATCGATCCTGCCGAGGACTACCGAATCACAACCAACAGCTTTCTCGCCAACGGCGGCGACAGTTTCTCGCTGCTGATCCGCCAGCGCGACATGGTCGTCGGCGGTTCCGACATCGATGCGCTGGAAGCCTGGCTAAAGGCATTGCCGCCTCGGCCGGTTGCAAGTGAAGTGCGCGCGGTCGATCTCAATCCCGGCGCGACGCCCGGCAAGCCGGTGCCGATGTCTAAAATGTGACAATCCCGCGAGGGCCAAGGCCCCGTCCTAGAACCCCTCGCCGCCGCGCCAGTCAGGCCCTGCTAGCCCCATCACCTTGAACAGCGCGCCCATCTGGCCTTCGCCGATCAGTCGCTCCATAGCCGCGAAGATCGCCTCGCGGTGTTCGGGAGCCACTCGGGCGAGCCGCTCGGCGCGCACCTCGATGCCGAGTTGGCGCAGCCAGTGGCCCTGTGGCACCGTGCCGAGCCAGCGTGCACCGCGCGACTGTGCGATCGGCGCGAGTGCGGAAAAATCGACGTGGGCGGTGAGGTCCGCCTCGCCCGGCATGGCGAGCGCATCGACCATCCGGTGCTGCCTGAGCGCCTGTAGCGTCGAGCCGGTGCGTGGCGCATGGTGGCCATAGTCGATCAGCAAGGCCGCGCCGCCCTGTTTCACCAGCCGCCCGGCGATCTCGTAAAGCGAGGCGGCCGCGCCGGGGCAGGTCTCGACGATCGTACCCGGCCCTGCCGCGCGCATCGCCTCGGGCACAGCGCTGTCCATCGGCTTGTCTCCGGCGACAAAGGCGAATTGCCCATCGCGCCAGCCGACCATGCGCTCGCGCCAGCCATCGCCAGTCATCACCAGCTGGCGGACCGGTAGCGCGTCGAGGAATTCGTTGCCGACGATCAGCACCGGTCCATAGGGAGGCACGGTCGAGAGGTCGTCGTGAAACTTGGCCTGAGAGACCGTGGCAAGCTGGATGTCGCGCAGGATCAGCGAGGTTTCGACAAAGTGAACCTTCGGCTCGAGGCCATAGCGCCGCGTGGTGGCGAGCACATCCTTGGCGAGCGTGCCGTGCCCCGGCCCCAGCTCGACATAGTGGACCAGATCCTCGCGACCGGCCTTGACCCACATGTCGGCCAGCCACAGGCCTATCAGCTCGCCGAACATCTGGCTGATTTCGGGCGCGGTAATGAAATCGCCCTGTTCGCCCAGCGGGTCGCGTCCGCCGTAATAGCGCGCGTTTGATTCGGCCATGTAATGCGAGACGCTGATCGGGCCGTGCGAGGCGATCAACCGTTCGAAGATGCTCGCGAGAGAGCCTTCGGGCCGGGCTTGCGAGGTCATGTCGTGGCTGGCGTGCCCGATGCCAGTTCGGGCCGCAGCAGCGCGCGAACGACAAGGAACAGGCCGAGCACGATCAGCGGGACGGTGAGCCACTGGCCCATCGACAGCCCGGTGCGTGCCGCGAATTCCTGCAATTGCGCGTCGGGCTCGCGGAAGAATTCGACGGTGAAACGCGCCAGTGCAATGCCGAACGTGAACACGCCGACCAGAAGGCCGGTGCGGTAGCGCGAGCGCGTGCGCCAGAACAGCCACAGCACCACCGCGATCATCAGCGCGCCCTCAAGCGCGGCCTCGTAAAGCTGGCTGGGATGGCGCGGAAAAGGTCCGGCGCCGGGAAACACCATCGCCCAGGGCACAGTATCGTCGGTGATTCTGCCCCACAACTCACCGTTGACGAAGTTGGCGAGCCGCCCGAACATCATGCCGAACGGCACGCAGACCGCGACATAGTCGGCGACGCGCAGCAGGCTCAAGCTGCCGCGCCAGGAAATCCAGGCGAGGGCAACGACGACGCCGAACAGGCCGCCGTGAAAGCTCATCCCGCCGTTCCACAGCTTGAGCAG
>CAMDQY010000050.1 GCA_945906005.1 Novosphingobium sp. Chol11
CGCGCCCAGGGCATCACCGAAATGTTCAGCGGCGAACCCGTTCCCGATGACGTCGAGTTTTCCAGCATGAACGCCTACTTCGGCGGCTTCCCGATCGCCAGGGCACTTGCCGAGGGCGCGGACATCGTGCTGACGGGGCGCGTGGTCGATTCTGCGCTCGCGCTCGGCCCCTTGATCCACGAGTTCGGCTGGACCCCCGACGATTACGACAAGCTCGCTTCGGGCACCTTGATTGGCCATCTCACCGAATGCTCGACGCAGGTCACCGGAGGCACCTTCACCGATTGGGAGCAGGTGCCCGATCCAGCCAATATCGGCAATCCGATTGCCGAATGCCGCTCCGACGGAACCTTCGTTCTCACCAAGCCCGATGGCACCGGCGGGCTGGTCTCGGTCGGCACTGTGGCCGAGCAGATGATCTACGAGGTCAGCGATCCGCAGGCCTACATCGTGCCCGATGCGGTATGCGATTTCAGCGAAGTGGTGATGACGCCCCAGGGCGAAAACCGAGTGCTGGTGACGAATTGCAAGGGCTATGCACCCACCGTTATGTACAAGGTCTGCGCGACCTTTTCGCGCGGCTGGCGCGCCACCGCGATCCAGCCGATCATCGGCATCAACGCGCCTGCCAAGGCGCAACGGCAGGCCGATGCGTTGTTCGAACGCACCAACACCGTGCTGCGCGACCGCAATGCCAAGCCGCTCAACGACACATATTGCGAAATTGTCGGCGCTGAGAGCAGTTACGGTCCGCGCTCGCGCGGCGGCGCTTCGCGCGAGGTGGTAGCGATGATCTCAGTCACGCACGATGAGCCAATCGGTCCGGAAATATTCATGAAGGAGCAGATCAGCTCGATCTCCTCGATGTCGCCGGGCACCTCGGTCGCGCTCGGCGGGATTGGCGGCGCAGGCTCGATCCGCGCGCTGATGTATGTGTTCCTGTTCCTGGTGAAGAAGTCGGACTTCACGCCCGAGGTCTGGCTCGATGGCAAGCGGCTCGATTTTTCATCGCAACCGTCGCGCTGGTTCACGCCCGACATGATCGTGCGCCCGCCCGAACCGGCGCGTCCCGACGATGCCGAAGCCGACCTGACGGTGCCGTTGATCTCGCTCGCCTGGGCCCGCAGCGGCGACAAGGGCAACCTGTTCAATGTCGGCGTGTTTGCGCGCGAGCCGCGCTTCGCTCCCTATATTGCTGCCGCCCTCGATGCCGGGGCGGTGGGCGGCTGGTATGCGCACCTCGTCAGCGATGACGTGCCGCAGATCGATCGCTTCGTGCTGCCGGGGACCCAGGGCCTCAACTTCGTGGTCAAGAACTCGCTTCAGGGCGGCGGGGCTTCGTGCCTGCGGCTCGATCCGGTGGCGAAGTCGATGGGCCAGATGCTGCTCGAATACCCGGTGCCGGTCTCGCGCGAGATTGCCGAGCAACTGGGCGTGCTGGAGGTGGCTTAACGCGCAGGAACAGCCGCAAACATCCCCTCGACCTCGACCTTGCGGATCTTGCCCGAGGCGGTCATCGGGAAGTTCTCTAGCGCGAGCCAGGCGCGCGGGATTTTGAAGTGCGCGAGGCCCTGTGCGGCGAACGCTTCCATGGCTGCGGGATCGAGGCTGGCCCCTTCGCGAAGCACCGCCGCGCAGGCCACCGTCTGCCCCCAGCGCTCGTCGGGCACGCCGACCACCGCGAGGGAGACCACGTCGGGATGCTCGAGCAGATAGTCCTCGATTTCGGCGGGATAGATGTTTTCGCCGCCCCGGATGATGACCTCGCGGGTACGACCGTGGATGCGGAGGTATCCCTCGGCATCGAGCGAGCCAAGGTCGCCGGTGTGCAGGAACCCGTCGCCGTCGATGGTCTTGGCGGTGGCCTCCGGCTGGCGGAAGTAGCCGTTCATCACCATCGGGCTCCTTGCGCAGACCTCTCCGACCTCGCCGACCTTCAGCGTGGCGCCGTTTGCGACGTCACAGATCTTCAGCTCGACGTGCGGCGCGGTTCGGCCCGAGGTTTCCGCCGCGATTTCGGGCGAGTCGATTGGCACAGAGGTCGTTATCATCACGCTCTCGGACTGGCCGAACACGACCAGCACCGGTGCGCCGAATTCACGGTTGAGCCGCTCGATCAGCGGTTTTGGCACCGCCGCGCCGCCCGATCCGATCGAGCGGATGCGGAAATCCTGAGGCCGCCAGTCGGGATGCTCGCACAGCGCGATCAGCATGGTCGGCACTCCGCCGATCCGGGTCGCACCGGTCTCGCGCATCATCCGCAGGTATTCGGTGGTATCGAACCTGTGCATCAGCACATAGCACGATCCGACCGCGAGGCAGCCGAGCACGACGCTGAGCGCGCCGCCGACATGGTTCAAGGGAGCGGCGTTGAGCCATACGTCGGTTTCGTCGAACTCGGCCGCAACTGAGCGCAGGTAGGCGGCATTGAGCGCCTGAAAGTGCGTGAGAGCCGCGCCTTTCGACCGGCCCGTGGTGCCAGAGGTGAACTGGATCAGGAACAGGTCCGCCACCGCGACCTCAGGCATCTTGCGGCGCTCGGTACCCTCGACCAGCGCGAACAGCTCTTCGAGATGGAACGCCGTGCCCGAGGGCATCAGTGCCTCGGCCCGCTCCATCAGTGACACGCCGCGGGTATCGTAACCGGACAACAACAAGGCAGGTTCGGTCAAGTCGCGGGCATGTTCGCACTCGCGCTCCGACCAGGCAGCATTCCAGCCTGCCACGACCATGCCGGCGAGCGCGCAGGCATATTCGACCAGCACCCATTCCGCCGAATTGCGCGACCAAATGCCAATCCGGTCACCCGGTTTGGCGCGCTCGAGCAGCCACGAGGCGACCAGCTCGGCCCGGTCGAGCAATTGTGCATAGGTCAGGCGGCGCAATTCGCCGTCGTGCCGCCAGATCAGCGCATCGCGCGTTCCGAACCGCACCGCCTTTTCGCGCAGGCAATCACCGATGGTCATGTCGAGCAACGGGAAGCCGGTATCGGCCGCTATATGCGCTAGGCCGGTGGCGGGATCGGGTTTTCCGTCAAACATCGGCGGTTATCTGAACCGGCGGAAGAACTCCCGCAAGTCCGATACGATCAGATCGGGCTTTTCAGCAGGAGCAAAGTGCCCGCCCCGCTCCTCGACCTTCCAGCTTTGCACGTTGTAGACGCGGTCGGCCCACTTGCGCGGCAGGTTCCAGACGTCGCCCTTGAACTGCATCACCCCGGTCGGCACCGTCACCATCGGCTGGTCCTGATTGATGAAATCGCCCGCGATCCCTGCGCCCTGCCCCGGATTGTAGTAATAGAGCGCGGCAGAAAGATAAGTCTCGGTCAGCCAGTAGAGCATGACGTTGTCGAGCAGTTCGTCCTTGGTCCACACAGATTCGACCTCACCGCCGGTGTCGGCCCAGTCACGCCGCTTCTCGACCAGCCAGGCGGCGAGGCCCACCGGCGAATCGTGCATGGCATAGGAAATCGTCTGCGGCTTGGTGCGCTGGATATGCATGTAGCCCGAGCCGGTGTTGTAATAATCCATCATCTTAGCGCCGCCCGCGAGTTCATGCTCCTCGAAGTCCTCGGGCGCAGGCTGCTGCCCGCCCAGCGGGATTAACAGGTGGACATGAACGCCGAGCACGCGGTCGGCATGGCGATGGCCGAGCATGGTCGAAACCGCCGCGCCGATGTCGCCGCCCTGCGTCCCGAACTTGTCGTAGCCCAGCTGGTCCATCAGCTTGACGTATAGATCGCCTGCCTGGGTGAAATGAATGCCCGGCGTCTTGAGCGGGCTGGAAAAGCCGTAGCCGGGGAGCGACGGGCAGATCACATCGAACGAATCTGCCGGGTCGCCAGCGTAGGAAGCAGGATCGGATAGCGGGCCGATGATCTTGCGCATGTCCCACCAGGTCCACGGCCAGCCGTGGTTGATAATCAGCGGCACCGGGTTCGGACCCTTGCCTTTCGCATGGACGAAATGGATCGGCACGCCGTCGATTTCGGTGCGGAACTGCGGCAGCGTGTTCATCTCGCGCTCGCGCGCGCGCCAGTCGTAGCTGGTCTGCCAGTAGGCGACCAGTTCGCGCAGGTAGCCAAGATTGGTGCCCATCTGCCACTGGCTGTTGTCGCCGATTTCGACCGGCCAGCGCGTGCGTTCGAGCCGCTCGCGGAGGTCCGTCAACGCTTCCTCGGGAATGGCGATTTCGAATGGCTGGATTGACATGCGGGCTCCTCTATCCTGCTCGCGACCGCCTAAC
The DNA here is from genome assembly GCA_945906005.1 of Novosphingobium sp. Chol11. Lineage (GTDB taxonomy): Bacteria > Pseudomonadota > Alphaproteobacteria > Sphingomonadales > Sphingomonadaceae > Novosphingobium. Next base: position 4,246 of record CAMDQY010000050.1, read on the forward strand.
CGATTGATACGGCCCGGTCCATATAACTTGCGATACATCGTGGATCATAGTACGCAGGAAGCCGAGAGATGATCAAGTCTGGCGGAGCATCATGAGCAACCTCACCATCAAGCAGATCGACTGGCAATTCGACGAACCCGAGTTCTACTTCAACCCGGCGAACCGCCCGTTTTCGGCATTCATGAACAACATCGGCTTCATGGCGGTGGGTCTCGAACGCTATTTCTGCAAGGCGATGAAGGATGCGGAAAAGCTGATCGTCGATCCCGCGGTGCTCGAAGAATGCCGGATGTTCAACCGGCAGGAAATGGTTCACTCCAAAGCGCACTACAAGCACTGCAAGGCGCTGATCGCCAGGTACCCCGGCCTGCAGGAAGCGCTCGACCGCTGCATCGAAATGTTCGACGAGCACTACGAAGCCCACGACCTGAAGTATCACCTGTCGTACATGGGCGGGCTGGAATCGGCCTTTACCCCGCTGTTCGGCACGATCATCGACCATCGCGATGCGCTGTTCGGCGGCGATGCGCAGGTCAGTTCGCTGTTCCTGTGGCATTTCTGCGAGGAGATCGAACATCGCTCGTCCGCGATCTCGGTCTACAATCACGTCTATGGCGATCACATCTACAGGATGCGCAACCTCAAGGCGATGATGGCGCATGGGCGAAAAATCACCCTGATGCTTCAGGATGCGTTCCGCCGCGCCGTGCCCGAGTTCGACACCGAGGACTTCTACATGACCTGGGCAGAGGCGCTGCCCAAGTGGACGCGGCGGAAGATGGGCTGGAAGATCGCCGCATCGCAACTGCCGTTCTATCCGCACGATACGCAGCGCCTGCCCGCTTATTTTGCGGAATGGAACCAGCGTTACGAAGCCGGCGAGGACATGCGCCTCGCCTATGCCGGTCCGTTGCTCGCGCAAGCAGCCTGACCGGCGCTAGGCCGATCCGCGCCAGTAAAGCGTCTCGTCCTCGCGCTCGATCCGCCCCGAGGTGCCGACCGGCTCCGCCTTGCCGTCGGTGAGGAACGCGATGGTCGCGGTATCTTCGCCGCAAACCCTCGCGACTGCGCGCCGCCCGTCCGGCGTGAGCGTGACGACTGTGCCGCCGGTCGGGTCGCCTTCGCGTGAATGGAACACTGTATAGGTCTCGATTGTCGCCGGGCCTTCGTAGGATTGGTCATTTTCCGGGATCGCCCCGCGCCGCGCGTCGGCCTCGGCATCGAACTTGTAGTTCTGCGGAAACGACACGCCCTCGATCGGTTCGCTCGACAGCACCAGCGTATGGTGGTGCGTGCAATAACCTCCGTTGCCGTAGAGCAGGCCCTTGCCCCCACCTTCCCGCAGCTTGCCGACCATCGCGGCGGTTGCATGCATCATGTAGTTGCCAAGCGGCCCGCCGCCGAAAGTCAGCCCGCCATGCACGGTGAGCGGCGTGTCGTCGCCCACGCCGAGCGTGCGCCGCGCCATCTTGGGCACGACCGGGAAGCACGAATAGAGCTCGATGTGGTCCATCTCGCTGGCGGCAAGGTGGTTCTCCTCGAGCGCCTTTTCGAGGCTGACATCCATCGCCGGGGTGCCGGTGAAGCTGTCGCGATCCAGCGGACCTTCGGCCTCGTAGGCCTGTGCGCCCGCCCCGACATAGACCAGCCGCGCCTCGTCCAAGCCCGCGGCGCGTGCTGTCGCCAGGCTGGTGACGATCACCGCCGCGCCCTGGTTCACCGACGAATTGGCGACCTGCAGCTTGGTGTAGGGGAACGACAGCGGCCGGTTCTCGGCGCTGGGCGTTACGATATCCTTCGCCGCGCGCGGCTTCTTGATCCATGCGCCTTCGGCATCGACCGCAACCTGCGACATCTTTTCCCAGATGCGGCCCGATTCGGCCCGCGCCTCGTCAAGCGACTGGCCCCATGCGGCGCGGGTGGCGTTCTCGTAAAGCGGATAGATGTCGGACGGCGTGGTCAGGCCATAGCGGCGCTGCACATCGGTGGAGACCGCAGCGGCATTGCCGAACAGCTTGGCCCCGCCGTCCTGCGGGCGCTTGGCCGCAGTGCGCAGCGCCTCGCCGCCGCAGGCAATGCATACGCTCGCTTCGCCCGAGGCAACGGCATTGGCGGCATCGCTGATAAGCTGGATCGGCGCATCGCCGTAGGGCGGCTTCTCGATCCGGGTGGCAGGTGAAATGCCGAGCTGCTGCGGCAACTGGCCGAGCACGTCCGCGCCGGGAAACGCCATCTGCTGCACATTGGCCAGCCAGTCGCACCGCTCCAGCCAGCCGCCGCCCGCGTCGGCATCGGCGCGGCGTATCGCCTCTGCCATCAGGCCGGTCGAATCGAGCCCCTGCATCGGATCGTCGGGCCGGTCGTTGATCTGTCCGACGCCGATGATGACGGGGATGCGGGCGGGATCGGTAGCCATGATATTCCTCTCTTGAATCGTTCAGTTATTCGCCATCAGTTCGACAAGGTTTCCGTCCGGATCCTTGAAATAGACCGACTGCGCCTGGTTTCCTTCGTTGTCGATCCGCGGGCTCGGTCCTTCGATGATCTCGATGTCGTTGTCGGTCAACAACGCCTCGGCCTCCTTGATGGTGCCGCCGAAGCGGAAGCAGATATCGACCGATCCAGGGGTCGGCAAGGCAGCGACCAGATCGATGCCGTTGCCCTGCTGGTGGACATTGAGCCTCACCCCGCCGCCGACGATGACGGTGCGCACCAGCGTGCGGCCCTGCGGCGCATGGTCGAACGGCACCTCGGCCCCGAACAGCTTGTCGTAGAACCGGGTCGTGGCTTTGACATCGGCGACCGTGATCGCGACGTGATCGATGAATCTGAGCAAAGCCATGGTGGACCGTTTCCTCTCCGGACTCGATTAATGGGCCAACCTTGCATCATTATGGACAGCAAGCGCAATCCAATACAGTATGAGCCAGAACATATCGCAGGCCACAGGCCGCACCGATTCTCGGGAGAACAGCCTTGACCACCGCCGCCCAGTTGCAACGCTCTTCTTCGGCGAGCGAGGTGCCGCCGCACGCAGACGTGGTCGTGATCGGCGCGGGGTTCGGGGGCATGTCCGCGCTTTACCGCTTTCGCCAGCTTGGCCTGAGCCTGTTCGGTTTCGAGCAGGGCACCGATGTTGGCGGCACCTGGTACTGGAACCGCTATCCCGGCGCGCGCTGTGACGTCGAAAGCGTCGACTATTGCTATTCGTTTTCGCGCGAATTGCTGGGCGAATGGCAATGGAGCGAGCGCTTCTCCACCCAGCCCGAAATCCTCGACTATGCAGGCTATGTCGCCGACCGCTTCGATCTGCGGCGTGACATCAAATTCGAAACCAAGGTCGTCTCGTCGCGCTATGACGAAGCCGCGAACCTGTGGACCGTCACTACCGACAAGGGCGAGAGCATCACCTGCCAATATCTCGTGACCACCGTGGGCTGCCTCTCGGTTCCCAAGGATCCCGAATTCGAGGGACTTGAAAACTTCAAGGGCGAGTGGGTGCAAACCGGCGCATGGCCCAAGCAGGGAGTCGACTGGGCGGGCAAGAACGTGATCGTGGTCGGCACCGGGTCGTCCGCGATCCAGACCATCCCTGAAGTGGCCAAGACCGCCGGGCACCTCTCAGTTTTCCAGCGCACTGCGAACTATACCGTGCCTGCTTACAATGGCCCCCTGCCCGACCATCGCCGCGAGGAAGTGTTCGCCGATTATCCCGCCTATCTCGAGATGCTCAAGCATACGCGCGGCGGGCAGACCTTCGAATTGGGCACCGACCTGTCGGCCGCCGACTTCTCGCACGAGGAGCAGCGCGAACGGCTTGAACAGGCGTGGCAACTTGGCCGCTGGAACCTGCAAAGCTGTTTCCGCGACATCACCATCAACGAAAATACCAACCGCATGGTGGCGGACTTCTTCGCCGCAAAGGTGCGCGAAACGGTCAAGGATCCTGCGACCGCTGAGAAGCTCATCCCCAGCGGCTATCCGCTGGGCACCAAGCGGCTGTGCCTCGATTCGGACTACTTCGAAACGTTCAACCGCGACAATGTCGATCTCATCGACATCAACGAAGAACCGATCGTCCGCATTACCGAGAGCGGATTGCAGACCGACAAGCAGGAATATCCGGCGGACCTGATCATTTTCGCCATCGGCTTCGATGCGATGACCGGTCCGCTCGTCAACCTCGGCATCGAGGGACGCGGTGGCCAGTCGCTCAAGCAGGCGTGGCAGGACGGGCCGGAATGCTATCTGGGCATCGCCGCTCCGGGCTTTCCCAACCTGTTCATGGTCAATGGTCCATCGAGCGTTTCGGTGCTCTCGAACATGATCCTGACTCTCGAACACCATATCGACTGGATCGCAGACTGCATCGAGGCAATGCGAGGCAAGGGTCGCGACACGATCGAGGCGCGCGACGACGCCACCCACGAATGGGCGGCACACACCGAAATGGTCGCCAACCGCACGCTTTTTCCCAAGGCGAACAGCTGGTACATGGGCGCTAATGTCGAGGGCAAGCCGCGCATGTTCCTCGCCTATATCGGCGGCTTCGACAATTACGTGGCGAAGTTCGATGCGGTCGCCGCAAATGATTTCGAGGGCTTCGACCTCACTACCAGCAAGGTGGAGGAACGGGCATGAGCGCGGTGCGCGAAGGCGGCGTAGCGGTCATCACCGGAGCCGCGAGCGGCATCGGCTATGCCCTGGCAGAAGAGGCGCTGCGCCGGGGCATGAACGTGGTCGTCTCCGACATTCGCGAAGATGCACTGGCCGAGGCGGCGGCGCGGCTCACCGGTCAAGGCGCGGACGTGCTGGCGGTGCTCGCCGATGTGACCAGCGAAGAAAACATCGTTGCCCTTCGCGACAAGGCGCTCGAACGTTTCGGCAAAGTCAATCTTCTGGTCAACAATGCCGGAGCTTTCGTGGGTGGGCTCGCCTGGGAGACCAGCGCGGCGCAAATGGACTGGATCGTCGACCTCAACTTCAAGAGCGTCGCGCATGGCATCCGCGCCTTCGTGCCGCAGATGATCGGCCAAGGCGACGAATGCCATGTCATCACCGTGGCCTCGGCAGCGGGGATTTCGGTCTATCCGGGCTATGCCACCTATTCGCCGACCAAGCACGCGGCGCTGGCAATCACCGAGGCGCTCTATCTCGATCTCGCGGGCGAAGGGATCGACACTATCGGCGTCACCGTGGTCATGCCCGGCATGGTACGCACCGACATCATGAACCCCGAGAAGGTCAGCCCGGCAGCACTCGGGCTCGACCGAGAGGCGCGCCATGCCAATGCAACCGTGCGCGGAGTCGAGGCGACGATGACCTCTGCGCTCGATGGCGCGATGGCGCCAGAGGAACTGGCGCGGCGCGTGTTCGATGCCGCCGATGCGGGCGAGCTTTACATCCTGCCTAACCACGACAATGAACGCTCGACCGCGCTCGTGCAGGCAATCGCAAACGGCCGCGCCACTGGCACCAATCCGTGGCCCACAATCATGGGAAGCACGGTGACTCGGATGTTCAGCAAGAAAGAACCGGCGCAGGGCTGAAACAGGCATTGTCAGCCGCTAGGGAGACGAGAGAAATGGTACAGCAGTTCGACATGGTGATCCGCGGCGGCCTCGTCGTCGATGGCACCGGAGCGGAGCCGGTCGTAGCTGACGTCGCGATCACCGACGGCGTGATCATCGCGGTTGGCGAGATCGACGGATCCGGTGCGGAGGAAATCGACGCGCGCGGCCTTGCCGTCACCCCCGGCTTCATAGACCTGCATACGCATTACGACGGGCAGGCGATCTGGTCCGAGCGGCTCAATCCCTCGTCGGCGCACGGTGTCACCACGGTGGTAATCGGCAACTGCGGCGTCGGCTTTGCGCCGTGCCGCCCATCCGACCGCGAACTGCTGGAAATGACGATGGAGGGCGTCGAGGACATTCCCGGCGTGGTCATGACCGAGGGCTTGACCTGGAACTGGGAAACCTTTCCCGAGTTCATGGCAGTCCTGGAATCGAAGCCGCGCGACATCGACGTTGCGGTGTTCGCGCCGCACTCGCCGATCCGCGTCTATGTGATGGGCGAACGCGGCGCGGCCCGCAAGCGCGCGACAGCGCGAGACCTCGACGCGATGCGCGAACTGACCCGCGAGGCCGTTGCCGCCGGTGCAATCGGGATCGCCACCAGCCGCACCCTGATTGACCGCCGCGCAGATGGCGCGCCGGTGCCGAGCTTTGACGCGCCGACCGAGGAACTCGTCGCTCTGGCAAAGGGCGTGCGCGACGGAGGCGGCGGACTGGTCCAGTTGCTGCCCGAATTCGGCATGAACGGTAATCCGCCCGAAACGGACTTCGAGATCATGCGCGTGGTCGCGGAAGAAAGCGGCCTGCCGGTCACCTTCAGCATCGTGCCCGGCCGCTCCGACGCCGCCCAGATTTTCTGGAAGCGGCTGATGGAACTGGTCGATGCCTATAACGCCAGCGGACAGGGCCCGACCCTGCACCCGCAATATGCGCCGCGCCCGGTGGGCATGCTCGCCAGTTTCGATCTGACCAGCAACCCCTGGGCCGATTGCCCGAGCTACAAGGCACTCGCACATCTGCCGATCGCCGAGCGGGTGAAGGAACTTCGCAAGCCGGAAGTCAAGGCACGGATCCTCGGCGAGACGCCCGACGATGCGATCATCCCGCTGACGGCACTCACTCGCAACAGCTTCCACGTCATGTTCGAGGTGACCGACAAGCCGAAGTACGAGCCCGAGCCGGGCCAGTCCATCAAGGAACGGGCCGATGCCATGGGCGTCACGCCCGAGGATCTGGCCTACGACCTGCTGCTGAAGGACGAGGGGACCAATTGCCTGCTGGTCGCCATTGGCAACTATCCCGAGCCGACGCTCGATCACCTGTGGCGCTTCTTCGAGGATCCCAACGCGGTCATGGGGCTGGGCGATGGCGGCGCGCACTATGGCCTGATCGTCGATTCGACCTATCCGACCTTCGTGCTTCAGCATTGGGCGCGTGATCGCGTGGGCCGCAAGCTCACCCTTGCGCAGGCCGTGAAAGCAATGACCTCGCAACCCGCTTCGGTGCTCGGCTTCAGCGATAGGGGCTTGATCGCTCCGGGCAAGAAGGCCGACATCAACGTCATCGATCATGCCGCGATCCGCATGGATGCACCGCGCGTGGTGAGCGACCTGCCCGGTGGCGGGCGGCGGCTCGACCAGCAGGCGCACGGCTATCGCTATACGATCGTCAATGGCGAAGTGATCTTGAAAGACGACGAGCCGACCGGAAACCTGCCGGGCCGACTGGTCAAGGGTGCGGGCGCAACCAGCAAAGCCAAAGCGGTGGCCGAAAGCGTCAACTGACGGCCAGCAACGCAATCCGGAACCTGAGAATGATGGACGGCCAGTCCAGCCAGCGTTAGACTGATAACCAACCAGATAGAATAAACGGGAGACACCATGAAAGCCGCAGTCCTTCGCGAGATCAAGCAGCCGCTCACCATCGAGGATGTCGATCTCGATGCGCCCGGTCCCGACGAGGTTCGCATCCGCGTCGTCAGCAGCGGCCTGTGCCACTCCGACTATCACTCCATCTCGGGCGATTTTCCGGTGCCGATGCCCGCCGTCCTCGGTCACGAAGCGGCTGGCGTTGTCGAGGCGGTCGGCTCGGACGTCACCGAATTCAAGAAGGGCGACGAGGTCGTCACCTGCGTCTCGCAATATTGCGGTCATTGCCGCGAATGCCTCGGCGGGCACAACAACGTCTGCGGCAACAAGCCCACCTCGCGCCCGGATGACAGGCCCGCGCGGATCACCAGGGGCTCGGAAGTGTTCACGCAATATGCCGGGCTCGGTGCCTTCGCCGAGGAAATGCTGATCCACCGCACTGGCCTGACGAAAATTCCCCAAGGAATGCCGCTCGAGAAAGCCGGCCTGCTGGGATGCGCGGTGCTCACCGGAGTCGGCGCGGCATTGAACGGAGCACAGGTAAAGCCGGGCAGCACCGTAGTCGTGATCGGCTGCGGCGGCGTCGGTCTCAACGTCATCCAGGGCGCGAAGCTGTGCGGCGCGGCGCGGATCATCGCGGTCGACGTAAACGAGCGCAAGTTCGACCTCGCGCGCGTGTTCGGCGCGACCGATTGCGTGAAGGGCGGACCGGACGCGGTCGCCGAGGTCAGGGAAATGACCGGCGGCGGCGCGAACTATGCGTTCGAAGTGATTGGCCTCACCCAGACTCAGGAACAGGCACTGGGAATGTTGCGTCGTCTCGGCACGCTGATGATCGTCGGCATGGCCCCGGCGGGTTCGCAGTTCAAGGTGCCGGGCGTGATGGTGATGGCGCTGCAACTGCAGATCAGGGGCTCGCTGATGGGCTCCATTCCGTTCCAGATCGCCATCCCCGAATATGCGCAGCTCTATCTCGACGGAAAGCTCAAGCTCGACGAGATGATCTCGGCGAACATCAAGCTGGCGGACATCAACGACGGCTACGCCAAGATGATGGCTGGCGACGTGGCGCGGAGCGTGATCGTCTTCGACAACTGACCACCAGGCCGGGATTTCCACGGGAGAGGAAAACATGGCGACCATTGCACCAACCGCGCCGACGCCGCAGGGTATCGACCCGGCGCTGGTGATCGACTTCAATTATTACAATGACAAACGCTACGAACGCGCGGGCGGCATACACGAAGCGATAATCGGCTTGCTCGAGAAAGCGCCGGACGTGTTCTGGAGCACCGAGTTGGGCGGATACTGGGTGATCCAGGGCTATGAGTCGATCGTCGATGCTGCCGCGCGCACCGATCTGTTCACCAGCAGCAACATGGCGCTGCCTCCGCGTGAGGTGCGCGCCAGTGAGGAAAAATTCCTGCCGCTGAACATGGACCCGCCCAACCATGCGCAGTTCCGCGCCCCGCTCAACCAGGCATTCACGCCCTCGCAGATGCACAAGCGGATCGACCAGATACGTGAGCTGGCTGTCGATCTGATTGAGGCAATTGTGCCGCGCGGAGAGGTGGATTTCTTCGCCGAAGTGACGGAAAAGCTCCCGGTGTTGATCTTCATCGATCTGATGGGCCTCGACCGCGCGGATTTCAAACCGTACCGCGCGCTGGCCAAGGCAGCGGTCGCCAGTTCGGATACCGAGGTTCGGAGCGAAGCGCTCATGGACGCGGTGCGGCTGCTGTCGGCACAAATCGCCAACCGACGGGCTGCGCCGTGCGACGATCTCATTTCCCGCCTGCTCGAATTGGAGATCGATGGTCAGCCTGTAACCGACGCGCAGCTGCTGGGATATTGCAAGCTGTTGTTCTTCGCCGGGCTCGACACCGTCGCCAATGCGATGACCTTCGCCATGCGGTATCTGGCGACCGATCAGGCGCTGCAGCAGCGCCTGCGCGACGAGCCGGAGAAAATTCCACACGCGATGGAGGAATTGCTGCGCCGCCACGGGGTCGCGCCGGTGGTGCGGCAAGTGACCAAGGACGAAGCGTGGCGCGGGTTCAATCTGCGCGCGGGCGACATGGTGCTGCTCAACTATCCCGGCGCCAACATCGACGAGAGGGTGTTCGACCATGCGCAGGAGGTCGATATCGACCGCGAGCGGATCAACCATATCGTCTTTGGGTCGGGCGTGCATCGGTGTGTCGGCCGGCACCTGGCGCGGATCGAGATGGTCGTCCTGCTCGAAGAGGTGATGCGCCGCCTGCCGACGTTCCGCATCGCACCGGGCGCGCGGATTTCGATGACCGGCGGCTCAGTGCTGTCAATCGACGCTTTGCCGCTGGTGTGGGACGCGGCCTGAAACCAGAAGGGAGCCGATTATGGCAACACTTGCAGAAAAGGCTCCGCCGCACGGCATCGACCCGGCGCTGATGATCGACTTCGATTTCTACGACGATAAACTATACACCACCGCGGGCGGAATTCCCGAAGCCATGGTCCAGTTGCGCGATTTGGCGCCGGATGCGTTCTGGAGCACGGCGCTGGGCGGCTATTGGGTGATTCAGGGGTTCGAGGCGATCGTCGATGCGGCCAAGCGCACCGACCTTTTCAGCAGCACCAAGATGGGCATCCCCGAGCGCCCTGAAGACGCGCAGATGACGCAGGCCGCTCCGCTGAATTACGATCCGCCCGATCACGCCGCGCTTCGCTCACCGCTCAACAAGGTGTTCACGCCCTCGCAAATGTACCGGCGTGTCGATCAGATCCGGGATCTGGCTATCGAACTGATCGAGAATGTCGCGCACCAGGGAAGGGCCGACTTTTTCGAGACCGTGACCGAGCGCCTGCCGGTGCTCATCTTCATCGATCTGATGGGTCTGGATCGTGCCGACTTCAAAACCTATCGCACCATCGCCACCGCCGGTATCAGCTCGACCGATATGCAGGAGCGTATCGACGCTGGCCGGGATGCGCGGCGGCTCGTGGGGCAATGCATCCGCGAACGCCGGGCCGAACCAAAGGACGACCTCATAACTTACATCACCCAAATGGAAGTGAACGGTAAGCCGGTCGACGATGAATTGGCGCTATCTTACTGCATCCTCCTGTTTTTTGCTGGGCTCGATACCGTCGCCAACGCGATGGCGTTCTGCATGCGCTATCTGGCGATGGACCAGCAATTGCAGCAGCGACTGCGCGACCAGCCAGAGAAGATTCCACATGCGATGGAGGAATTGCTGCGCCGCCACGCGGTCGCCCCGGTCATGCGTACGATCATGAAGGACGAGACATGGCGCGGCTTCAACATGCGAGCCGGCGACATGGCGCTGCTCAACTATCCGGCCGCTAACATAGATGAGCGCGTGTTCCAACACGGGGACAAGGTCGATATCGACCGCGAGAGGATCAACCACATCGCGTTTGGCGCAGGAGTGCATCGCTGCGCCGGAAGGCACCTTGCGCGCATCGAGATCGTGGTGCTGCTCGAGGAAGTCCTCAAGCGCATGGGCACGTTTCGGCTCGATCCGGAAAGAGAAGTCACCATGCGCGGCGGAAGCGTCCTGTCGATCGGCGCGCTGCCGCTGGTCTGGGACACCGTCTGACCTCCCCCTTTTCTGCCAGCTTAGAGTAACCCCCTTTGCCGCTAAACTCCCGCCCCTTCACCGTGAACATTCCCCAGTCGGCGCTCGACGACCTGGCTAAGCGGCTCGATCTCGTGCGCTGGCCGGAAAAGGAGACGGTCGACGACTGGGGCCAAGGCGTGCCACTCGCCGAAGCGCAGCGGGTCGTCTCGCACTGGCGCAGCTCGTACGACTGGCGGCGGTGCGAAGCGCAGCTCAACATGCACGACAATTTCCTCGCCGAGATCGACGGGCTCGACATTCATTTCATGCACATTCGCT
>CAMDQY010000051.1 GCA_945906005.1 Novosphingobium sp. Chol11
GTCGAGGCGCATCAGCTGATCGTAGTCGGAATAGACCGGCAGGTCGGGATTGAGCCGCGCGGTGAAGGGATCGCGCCCCAATATCCATCGGTTCAATGCATCGTCGAGAAAGCCGCGGGTCTTGGGCATGAAATCCTCGGGCGGGATACCCTGCTTTTTGCCCTCGACAAGGATCGGCGTCTGCATGTGGCCAAACTCGCTCTTGCCGGTGCCCTTGGCGAGCGACCAATATTCGAACTTGCTCGCCTCGCCGGAAACGTCAGGAAAACCGCCGCTTTCGGCGATCATCGCGACCAGCCCCAGCTGCAGCGCATATCCGTCGGCTACCTGCTTGGTCGATGGCGGCTTGCCGGTCTTGTAATCGACCACCGCAAGGCTGCCGTCGGCGAGCCTATCGATCCGGTCGGCCCGACCATGAAGGCGCACGCCTCGAACCTCGATCGCACCGTTGATTTCGGTGCCCAGTACCGTGCGACCCTGTTCGCCGCGCTGGCGCAATATCTCGCTCGCGATCCAGTCCAGCCCGGCCATCAGCCGCGGCCGCCACAAGCTGCGCATCAGCGGATGCGCGCTCATCGTGTTGAGCACCTCGTCGGCAATGGCGTGAAGGCCGTCGGGGGGCTCGCCCGCCTTGTGCCAGGCATCGAGAATGTCGTGAACCGCGGTGCCTTTCCATGCCGCGCTCGGATCGGCATCGAGCGCGTCGATGCTGCGCAACCGCAGGATCGAGCTCGCGTAGAACTGGTAGGGATCGCCGCGCAATCGGTCGAGCCCGGTCACCGAAATGGCAACCTTGCGCTGCTCGGGCGAAGGATCGGGCTTCGGGCGCGGATAATCGGGAGCGCGGTCGGCGTCATCGAGCAGCTTGCCGAGCCGCACCGCGTCCTGCTCCCTATGGTCCTTCGCCAATTCCCCCAGCAGAGCCTTGACCCGCAGCACGAAACGCGAGGGAACGACCGGCGCGCCATCATCGCGCAGGGCGTAGCTCAGCACCACCTCGGGTGCGCCCAAAGCGGCGGCAAGATCGTGTGCGGCAAGTCCGATGCGGAAATCCGCTCCCGGCACACCAAGCGCGCGCAGAACCGCAGGCGGCACGAGCGGATCGGGTGCGGCGCTGCCCGGCCACACGCCCTCGACCAGCCCGCCGCAGATCACCAGATCGGCCCGGCTCATCCGCGCTTCAAGCAGGCCGTAGATGGCAACGCGCGGATGCCCGCCCCAGGGCGGCCGCACCGCGATCCGCTCCATCGCGTCGCGCAGTACTGCGTATAGCTCGCGCGGTTCGAGCGCGAAGCCAGATTCGCGTGCGGCCTCGCGCAGTTCCTCAACGAAGGCGGCCAGCGCGCGGCCATCGGCATTGGTCCAAAGCCCCTCGCCGCACAGAGCCTCGCCAACACCCGCAAGCCGGTCGAGCAGATCGACCAGTAGCACCATGTCGGCATCTAGAGAAAGCGGCGCAAACAGCGCTTCCACCTCGTCCCACCATTCGGAGGGAAGCGCCTTTCCGGAGATCCTCCGCAGGCTGGTCAGCCCAACCGCCGGGCGCGGACCGCGCAGGGCCAGATCGAGCTTGCGCACCCGCTCAAGCCACCCCGCGCGCCCGTCATCGCGGCGCACCAGCGGATGCGACAGAGCAGCGATTAAGGGTGCCGGAGCGAATTGCTCCGCCATCAGCTCGGCGAGCAACAGCAGCAGACGCCCTGCGACGGTCTGCGAGAGCGGCTCACCCGCAGTGTCGTCCGCCTCGATGTTCCAGCGCCGCAACAGCGCCGCGACCCTTGCCGCCAGCCCGCGATCTGGTGTGACCAGCGCAACGCGCTTCTCCGGTACTTCGAGCACCTCGCGAATCAGTACCGAAATCGCCTGAGCCTCGGCACCGGGGTGCGCGCTTTCCATGATCCGCACGCCCGAAAGCCGCCGCGCCCTGGCCGGCAGGTCGACCCAGCGCGCCGAACCGGCGGGCGGCAGGAACAGGTTCGATATGGCCTTGCTGCGCTCTGGCGGTGCAGCACCGGGACCGGCGCGATGCCAGGGCCGCACTTCTCCGCGTGCAATGCCCATGCGGTTAAGCAGCAGCTTGAGGTGATATTGCGGGTGGGTGACGGCATCGGTCCTGCCGATTGGTGGCTCGCCCGGCTCGTCGGGCATTCCTGCATTGCCGAGCGATTGCCATGCAACATCGTCGAGCGCGAGATCGAGATCGGGGAGGATCACTGCGCTTTGCGGGAGCTCGCTGACCACGCGCAGCAGCCGGGCAAGCGCTGGCGATGCGCTGGTCACGCCTGCCGCGACAATCGGATGCGCGGGCGGATTGCTGCGCCAGGCCTGTGCAGCATGGTCGAACAGCATGTTGCGCCGGGTCGGGGCATCGACCTCGCCGCGCGCGGCAAGCTCTGCCTGCCAGTGTGACCGGACCTTGAGGAAGGTCACGGTACTGTCGCGCCAGTGGCCCGCGAGTTCGCCGACGATGCCGACGATCTGTTCGGACAGCAGGTCGCCCGGATCGATCCCCTCGACCAGCAGCCGGTCCATCGTCTGGCCGATCTCGAAGGCACGACGCAGCAAACCCGCACGATGTTGCGCGGCATCGCCTTCCACTTCTGCAAGCAGGGCCGCAAGCCTGAACCAGCGCCGCACCGGATCGGCACTCGGCGGAATGTCCGCCCCCGCACCAAGCGGATCGAGCAATGGCCCGAGCGTCTCGTCGAGATCGAGATCGCCGACCACCACCATGCGCGGCAGCAGCATGCCATTGCCTGCGCCTTTCTGCCCCGAAAGCCTCACGAACGCCTCGGTCACGGTGCGAACGGTGCGACGGCTCGGCAGTAGCAGGGTCAGCCGGGCAAGGCCAAGGTCCGGCTCGCGATAGCGCGGCTGCAACCCGGCAACCAGCGCATCGGCGAAACCGCGATGCGCGGCGATCATATATATATCGGGCCGCTTTGCCTCAGCCACGCGAGAGGAAGTCTTCGGTCGGCGCGATCGCTGCGGGATCGCCTACCTCGAACCAGACCCCATTGTGCGAAATCCCGAACAGCCGCTGTTCCTTGATGGCGCGCTGCCACAGCACGTTGGTGGAAAACGGACCCTCGGGAGCATCGCGCAGCAATCGGTGCGAAACAAGCTGCACGCCGCTGTAGATGAAGGGGGCGATCCGTTCCGACTTGCGGCGCGTCACCAGCCCCAACGGATCGAGGTGGAAGTCTCCTATGCCACGATAGTTCATCGCGCGCGCATGCGGCACGAGCAGCAACAGCGCATCCATCCGCGAGGAATCCCAGGCCGCGCTCAGCTCCGCGAAAACGTTGCGCGGACCGTCCAGCCAGATGTTGTCGGAATTGATGCAGAAAAACGGATCGGGCAGCAGCGGTGCGGCCTTGACCATGCCGCCGCCGGTTTCGAGCAGCAGTTCGCGTTCGTCGGAAATCCGGGTTTGGGGGGCACTTTCGCGGGCCTCGATATGCGCTTCGAGCGCATCTGCCAGATAGTGGACGTTGACCACTGCGTGGGCAATTCCGGCATCGGCGAGCTTGTCGAGGCAGTGATCGATCAGCGACTTTCCCGCCACGCGCACCAGCGGCTTGGGCTGCGCAGCGGTGAGCGGGCGCATGCGCTTGCCCAGCCCAGCGGCCAGCACCATCGCCGTATCGCTGGCAGGCTGGTTCACAGTTTGAAATTTCCGCCGTTCGCTTCGCGCAGATCTCGCGGGATGTTGCGATCGAACCATTGTGCGACCGGCCCGAGCGCCGGGTGCGTCAGGTCGCGCTCCATCGCCTTCCAAACGCGCGCGATCAGCGGCAGATAGCGCGGCTTGCGATCGCGCTTCCATAACCGCACGAAGATGCCGACGATCTTGGCGTTTCGCTGCGCACCAAGCCGGGCATAGTCGGCGAGGAAAGTGTCGCCCTCGATCCCCGCCTCTTCGCGGTAGTGATCGAACATCACCGCCTCGAGTTCCTGCGAGACGTCGCGGCGCGCATCCTGAAGCAGGGAGACGAGATCGTAGGCCGGATGGCCGATCAGCGCGTCCTGGAAATCGAGCAGGCCCTGCTTCTGCAGGGTGCCGAGCAGCATGATATTCTCGGCATGATAGTCACGCAGCACGGTCACACCGGGGCGCTGGCGCGGCAGAAATTCGCCGATGACCGATTCCCACGCCGAACGATAGCCTTCGACATCGACGTTCAGCCCACGCGCTGGGCAATACCATTCGGTGAACAGTGCCGTCTCGCGCAAATACTCGGACAAGGTGTAATCGAGAAACGGGCCGGGCGGCAGGCGGTGCAGCCTGGCGAGCGCGGTGACGGCGGATCGATAGACCTCGACCTCGTCGTCGGGCCACTGGTCGAGATAGTCACGCATCCGCGACTTGCCAAAGTCCTCGAGCAGCACCAGGCCCTTCTGCGGGTCCTCGGCATAGATTTGCGGCGGACGCATGCCGTTGTCTTCGAGCCAGCGAGCGGCGCGCAGGAACGGAACCACGTCTTCCTGCGGTGGCGGTGCGTGCATAAGCATCGCCGAGGAACCGAACCGCTTGACCCGGAAATAGCGCCGGAACGAGGCGTCGCCGTCGAGCGCTTTCAGCTGGGCACCGGCCCAGCCCGCGCCTGCGAGGAATTCATCGACACCGCTGGGAAGTTTCATCGCCATGGCTGACGGCCATGCCAATCCTTGCCGCCCGCGACAATGGCCTGTCTGCCTTCTTCCGCAATTTCCAGCGCAATCGAGAGGCAGCCATGTTCATGCGCGAAGCCGCCCGCATGCTCAGGCCATTCGGCGATAAGGGCGGCGCCCTGCCGGTAATCGTCGAGACCGATCTCCTGCGCCTCGCGCGGATCGGAAAGGCGGTAGAAATCGGCGTGGACCAGCGGCAGGCGCACGAGCGGCGGATCGTAGACCTCGATGATCGCGAAACTGGGCGACGGCACTTCGCCATCATGTCCCATCGCCGCGATGATCGCGCGCGCAAGCGTGGTCTTGCCTGCGCCCAGACCGCCAGTCAGCGCGACGACGTCACCAGCCCGCAACTGGCTACCAATTGCGCGGCCGAACGATTCCATCGCGGTAAGATCGGGAAGCTGGATCGATTCGCCAGGCATTGGATCAGGGCAGGTCGACGATGGCGGCGGTCCCCTCGCCCGGCTCCGAGACCACTTCGAGCGAGCCGCCGTGACCTTCTATGATCTGGCGCGCCAGCGGCAGATCTATGCCCTGTCTGCGCAGGCTCTCGCCGCCGCTGTCGAGGCCCTCGAGCGCCCGCGCCAGCTTGGCCGAATCCATTCCGCGGCCGTTGTCGGAGACGACGATGCGCTTCCATGCCCGGTCCTTGTGATGCTCGCGAGAGAGCATCAGCAGGATCCGCCCGCCCTCGGGCGTCGCGGTAATGGCATTGTCCAGCAGGTACCCAAGCGCGCGCGATAACCGGCGCGTGTCGCCCTTGATCGATCCGGCCTCACCATCCTGCTGGAATTCCAGTGTCAGCCGGGACTGCTTGATACGCGCAGCGCGCTCGTCGGCGAGCTTGCGCACGAACGGTTCGAGCTCGATCTCCTCATTGGCGAGCGGCAACAGCCCTGCTTCGCTCTGCGAAAGGTCGAGCAGGCTCTCGATCTGTTCGGTCAGCCGCTCGACCGATGTAAGGATTGCTCCCACATATTCGGTGCCAGAATCGCTCAGTTCGCCGCCGATCCCCTGTTGGAGCAGTTCGGCAAAGCCGCCGATCGAAGTCAGCGGCGTGCGCAGTTCGGTACTCTTGGTGGCAAGGAACCGGGTCTTGACCGCATCGGCCTCGATCAGTGCCTCGTTGCGCTCACGCAAGGCTTCGGCGGCTTTTTGGCTGTCGGTGATGTCGAGCACGATCAGCAGGCCGTTGCCATCGGGCAGCGGCACGCCCGCGAATTCGAGCGTACGCCCGTCGACAAGCGCAACCCTGCCACCCCGCTGCTTGCGGTCGAGAGTGGCGGCGCGCACCGTATCACCCACTGCCTTGGCCTGATCCGGCTTCGCCATGCGCGGCGCGATTGTCTCAAGCAATTCCTCGATATGCGGATGGCTGTCGAGCTGCTCGTCCTCCAACCCCCAGTCGGAGGAGAACCGCCGGTTCCACAATTGCAGGCGGCCATCGGGCGCGAACACCGCAACCGATTCGAACAGGCTGTCGAACGTGGCGGTGCGGGTGCGCAGCAAGGTATCGCGCACGGCGGACAGGCGAAGTTGCTCGGTTCGGTCTTCGGCAATCAGCAACAGGCCGCCATCGGGCACCGGATGGGCAATGATGCGCAGGTGCGACCCATCGGTGAGCGACCACGACTCCTCGACGCTGTCGCTCGAAGCAAACCAGTCGATCCGCTCGCGCCGCCATGCGGGAAAGTCCCGGATTTCCCGGGTTCGCGATGCCTCGTGAGCCTTGTCGAGAAACCTCTCGAACTGCGGTTGGCTCGCGAGATCGGCAGGTTCGAGGGCGAACAGGCGCTGAAACGGCTGGTTGGCGAAGGTCATCATTCGGCGCGCGTCGAACTGCGCGACACCTGCTGACAACTGATCGATCATCGAGCGTTGCGCCTCGCGGAAGGCGCGGAAAGAGCGGCCCAGGTCCTCGAAGTCTTCGATATCGACCGCATATCCGGCGATGCCTTCCCCGCCGAGCGGCAAGTCGCTGACTCGAAAGGTGCGCCGTTGCCCGTCTATGGTGATCGCGGCCATCCGCTGTGACGCGCTGCCCGCGCTGGCTGCGGCAAGCGCGATCTCGCGCGCAGTGCTCCCCTCGACCGGCTCGACCAGTTCGGTGCCCGACGCGACGACGGCATCGGCGCTCTCGCCTCCGACAGCGCGCACATAGGCTGCGTTGACCAATCGCAGGTCGCCACTTGGAGCGCGGAACCACATCGGCATCGGAGCCGCTTCGATGAGAGCGACCAGAGCTTCGAAGTCATGCCGCGCGGCATCGGCCTGCCGCCTCAGCGTAACCAGTTCGCTCTCGCTGTCGCTGAAATCGAACACCCAGACCAGCGCCGCGCCGCCGGGCGACACCTGCGGATCGGCAAGATGGCCCCGCAGCGCCAGGCTGCGGCTTGAGCCGCGCGGAGTTGCGACCATGCGGAACGGGGCGGCGGTTTTCTGCGAGCGCAGCACCGCGGCGGAAAGTTCGGCCAGCGCTCCGCTGTCCAGCCCCTTGTCGCCTGCATCGAGTTCGCTGAGGTATTCGGGAACCGAATCGAGGCCGAGCCAGTGCGCAAGACGCGGACTTGCCTCGATCCGGCCGTCGGCGCGAACCAGCAGCGGCAAGGCCGGCGATTCGTCGATCATCCGCGCCAGACGCCGGCCGTTGCGCTGGATCGCTTCGGCACGGCGCTGTCTGCGGCGCGCAGCGACGATCGCAATGGCGGCAGCAAGAGTCCAGGCCGCCAGCAAGGCGGCAATCATAGCGATAGCGGCGGGTACGACTTGCATTGGCCGAGGCTATGTGAGAGGCGCGATCCGATTACAACTTCGACTTGCCCGATCGCGACGGAGCGGATCAATTGAGAGCCAAAAGCGTCTGGATTTTGTCACCAAACAAAATGATACCCGTGAGGAGCGCGATCGTTGTGGTCGTTGCGGTGACAACAAAACCCTTGCCGGGGAGGTGCGCAACCCGTTCTGTCAGGGTCGCCAGGCCCGTGCGAATGTCGCCGACATCCTTCTTCATCGCGCTGACATCGGCACGCAGGGTCTCGACATGAGCTTCGAGTTTGGCGACACGACCTTCCATACCCCCCGATGTGCCACCACCACCGGCGGACTTCAAGGCTTCGATCTGTTCCGAAAGCGCATGGTTCTGCATGCGAAGCTGGAGAGAGAGCGTAAACTCGTCAGTTGGCTCACTCTCGATCGACAGCCCCTCCGCCGATCTCATACATCATTGCGTTCAGTTCTCTCAAAGCCACCAAAGCTTCACGAATCTCGGAAACAGCGACGTCCTTGTCGCCGCCGACCATTGACGCAACTGCGGCCGCAAGATTGCTTAAAGTGGAATTGATCTTGACCACTGCACGGATCACGTCACCCTTGGTCGCGGGTTCATTAAATGAGGCCAAGGTTTTTCGCTTTCAGACATCCTGGCAGTCTACCGCAATTTCCTTAGCCCGCCATCGCTATCTCAATACCGATAATGATCCGGCTTGAACGGTCCGTCCTGCGAAACGCCGATATAGTTCGCCTGCCGCTCCGACAGTCTGGTCAGCTTCACGCCGAGCTTTTCAAGGTGGAGCGCGGCGACCTTCTCGTCGAGGTGCTTGGGCAGGACGTGGACCTGATTGTCGTATTGCGACGCCTTGGTGAACAGTTCGATCTGCGCCAGCACCTGGTTGGTGAAGCTGGTGCTCATCACGAAGCTGGGGTGGCCGGTGGCGCAGCCCAGGTTCACCAGGCGACCCTTGGCAAGCACAATGATCTGCTTGCCGTCTGGGAAAGTGACGAGATCGGTGCCCGGCTTGACCTCCTGCCAGCCATAATTGTCGAGCGCCGAAATCTGGATTTCGGAATCGAAGTGGCCGATGTTGCAGACGATCGCCTTGTCCTTCATCGCCTCCATATGCGCGCCGGTGATCACACCTTCGTTGCCGGTGGACGTCACGAAAATATCGGCGCGGGTGACCGCCTCTTCCATGGTGATGACCTCAAAGCCTTCCATCGCCGCCTGAAGCGCGCAGATCGGGTCGATTTCGGTGACCAGCACGCGCGCGCCGCCATTGCGCAGCGACTGCGCGCTGCCCTTGCCGACATCGCCATAGCCGGCGACGCAGGCGACCTTGCCGCTCAGCATCACATCGGTGGCGCGGCGGATAGCGTCGACCAGCGATTCGCGGCAGCCGTATAGATTGTCGAACTTCGACTTGGTGACGCTATCGTTGACGTTGATCGCGGGGAACGGCAGCTTGCCATCCTTGGCGATCTGGTAAAGCCGGTGGACGCCTGTGGTCGTTTCTTCGGACACGCCCTTGATGTGCGCGACCGACATGGTGAGGTAGCCAGGCTTGGCCTTCAGGAACGCCTTCAATGCTCGCTGGAATTCGATCTCCTCGGCATTGCCGGGCTCGGGCATTTCGTCACCCGCTTCGATCCGCGCGCCCCACAACGCGAACATCGTCGCGTCGCCGCCATCGTCGAGGATCATGTTGCAGGTGCGGTTCGGCTCGCCCGCTTGGGTCCAGTCGAAGATCCGGCCGACATAGTCCCAGTAATCGGCCAGACTCTCGCCCTTGATCGCGAACACCGGGATGCCCTGGTCGGCGATTGCCGCGGCGGCATGGTCCTGCGTCGAGAAGATGTTGCATGTTGCCCAGCGCACTTCGGCGCCGAGCGCGACCAGCGTTTCGATGAGGACCGCGGTCTGGATCGTCATGTGCAGCGAGCCGGTGACGCGCGCGCCCTTGAGCGGCTGGGCAGCGCCGAATTCCTCGCGCAGCGCCATCAGGCCGGGCATTTCCGTCTCGGCAATTGCGATTTCCGCGCGCCCATAGGAAGCGAGCGAAATGTCGGCGATGGCATAATCGTGAACGGCTTCGAGTGCGGTGGCCAAGGGAAAACCTCCTGATTTGGATTGGTCGGGACAGGCGGCGACAAGGCCGCGACATGTCCCGCCCATACCGCCTCGACAGCCTCGAATCAAATATAAAGATTTCTTTATATCCTCCCATCTGCAGTCGTTCGCCGGGGCTGAAACGAAAATTGCGGCAAACGACCGTTGCCCACCGCTGGTAGGTCACTATATCGGCCCCGTTGCGACCCATTTGCAGTAAAGGAATGCACGAAATGACCATTTCCGTCGGAGACAAGCTTCCGGACGTCAAGCTGATGAAGGCTGGCGAGAGCGGCCCCGAAGCGGTGCAGAGCGGAGACTATTTCGCTGGCAAGAAAGTTGCGCTGTTCTCGGTGCCCGGCGCTTTCACGCCGACCTGCTCGGCCAAGCACCTGCCCAGCTACGTGCAGAATGCCGATCAGCTTAAGTCCAAGGGCTTCGACGAGATCGCCTGCACCGCAGTCAACGATGCCTTCGTGATGGGCGCATGGGGCCGCGCCGCCGGCAGCGAAGACGTGACCATGCTGGGCGACGGCAACGGCGAATTCGCGGAGGCGCTTGGCCTGACCATGGACGGCTCGGGCTTTGGCCTTGGATCGCGCGGCTCGCGCTGGTCGATGGTTGTCAATGACGGCACCGTCGAGGAGCTCAATGTCGAGGCAGCGGGCGATTACAAGGTCAGCTCGGCCGAACACATGCTCGGCCAGCTCTGAGCGCCGATATAGCTTGCGAAACGGCTCTCCCGTAAAAATTGTTGGCGCATAGCTTTTCGCGGAAAACCGGTTCCCACTTTTCCGCGCGATGCTCTAACGGGGGAGCCGTTGGCGTTTCAGGAGGGTGACATTATGGCACAGTCGGTAGTGGTAACGGGCGGCTTCGGCGCTCTGGGACAGGAGGTGGCAAAGGCCTTCGCCGATCGCGGCGACATGGTGGCCCGTGTCGATTTTGCGCATTCCGCCCCCTCCACCCTGCCCGGCGCGCTCGACATCGGCGGCGTCGATCTCACGGACTCATCCGCGACCCAGGCAGTGCTCGACAAAGTTGTTGCAACGCACGGCGGCATCGACGTGTTGATCAACATTGCCGGCGGCTTCACCTGGGAAACCATGGAAGACGGCAGTATCGAAAGCTGGGCGAAAATGCAGGCGATGAACGTCATGACCGCCGCCACGATCACCAAGCTGGCGCTGCCCGAACTGAAGAAGAGCGTGACTGGCCGGATCATCAACATGGGTGCCGGCGGCGCGGTCAAGGCCGACATGGGCATGGGTGCCTATGCGGCGTCGAAGGCTGGCGTTCACAAGCTGACCGAGGCGCTCGCAGTCGAACTGATGGGAACGAGCGTGACCGTCAACGCGGTGCTCCCCAGCATCATCGACACGCCGACCAACCGCAAGGACATGCCCGATGCCGATCCCAAGGGATGGGTGACGCCCCAAGGCATTGCCGAGGTGATGCTGTTCCTCGCCTCGCCCGCGTCGGGCGCGATTACCGGCGCGCTGATCCCGGCAACCCGCAACTCCTGAATCCTGGGCTAGCTCTCAATAACCCATTAACTTGAGGACTTCCTCGCGGCTGCGCGAATCCTCGAGGAACGCGCCCATCATCCGGCTTGTAGTCATGCCGACGCAGGGTGTGCGCACCCCGCGCGCGGTCATGCACGAATGGCTCGCCTCGATCACCACGGCAACGCCGCGTGGGCGCAGATTGTCCCAGATGCAGTTCGCAACCTCGGCGGTGAGCCGCTCCTGCACCTGAAGGCGGCGCGCGAAACCGTGCAGCACCCGCGCCAACTTGGAAATGCCAACCACATGGTCCTGCGGCAGATAAGCGATAGCTGCCCTGCCAATGATCGGCGCCATGTGATGTTCGCAATGCGACTGGAACGGAATGTCCTTCAGCAGCACGACCTCGTCGTAACCGCCCACTTCCTCAAACACGCGCGAAAGGTGGACGGCAGGATCGTCGGCATATCCCGAGCAGTATTCCTTCCAGGCGCGCCCCACCCGCGAGGGCGTATCGAGCAGCCCCTCGCGCGCAGGATCGTCGCCTGCCCAGCGCAGCAGGGTGCGGATGGCTTCCTGCACATGTTCTGGCACGACGATCTTGCCGTTCGAGTCCTCGATGATGTCGCCGTTGTCAGGGCTTGCCATGTCCAGTTCCTCTGTTCGATCAAGCCGTTCAGGCCAGTCGCCGCCTTAACCTCCCCAGCGGTTTGCGCAAGCGGCCCGAAGCGCGGAACAGCCCGCGCCTGGCAATCGGTTCCAACCAGTCGCCAGGGCGTTCGGGATCGAGAAACGCACTGTCAGCAAGCTCCATCTGCAACGGGTCGAGGCTCTCGATGGGCAGGCGCTCGATATGCTTTCCCTCGATCGGCATGGCATCGAGCGTGGCGATCATCGAGCCCGACACGCGCAGCGCATCCGCCACTTCTTCGACCGGCCGGCCGCAATGTTCTGCGATCAGCGAATGACGGATTCGCTCAATCTTCGGTTCAATACCGGCATTGGCGGGCCGGCGCGCGTCGATGAACACGTCGCATTCGCTGTCGAGGCCCATCGAGCGGTTGTTCATGTTGGCCGACCCGACGCGCAGCACCTCGTCATCGACGATGGTAAGCTTGGCGTGGACATAGATCGGCGTCCCTCCCGAGGTATAGGGATTGTAGATTCGGAACCGGTCGGCATGGTCGCGCTCGATGATCGAACGGACCAGACGCACGCGGGCGGTGTCCATTGCCTGCTGCTCAAGCCAGCCGTCCGCCCGGCGCGGGTTGATGATGACGAATTCCGGCGGATCGGGCTCGTCGAGCCGCTCGGCGATCGCCTCGGCAATCTTGCGGGAGGCGAAATACTGCGTCTCGGCATAGAGGAAGCGCTGTGCACGCTCGATTTGCTCGACGAATAGCGCCTCGATCTCGTCAACCTGCGAAACATCGCCATACTGCGCGCGGGTTCGGGTGATGCCGACCTCGACGTTCTCAAACTCGGCGACAAGTCGGTCGGGCCAGGCGCTTTCCTCCTGCGGCATGCACCGATCCAGCGGCCTGCCGCCCGCTGTTTGCCACCGCTCGCGCCCCAATTCGGCCAAGGCATAGGCAATATCGCCTTCCATCATCATGGTAACGTCGTGCCAGGGCGAATAGGGCTTGCCGTTCGGCATCAGGCGCCGAATGTCTTCGTGCAAATGCTCGCGCGTGTCCCACCGGTCGGAGGTCATGTCTATGCCTCCGCAGACAACGAGGCGGTCGTCGATGACGACGATTTTCTGATGGTGGCTGCTACCGACTGGGTACGCGGAATCGAACTTGAAATCGATCCGATCCATAAAGACCCAGCGCAGCAGGTCGAGGACCATCGCACCGCGAAACAGCGACTTGATGAGCGCGAAGTTCCATTTGAGGATGTTGACCCGCAGTGTCGGCGATCGCTTCGCCAGCCACACGATAAATGCGCCAAGCCGCGCCGGATAATCGCTCCCGCCCTCGTTACCGCCAAGTTTCCGCCTTTGTCGCTGTGCCGCAAGGTGAATGCGAGTGTCGAAATCCCAACCTATCAGGAAGATTGACTGGCGCGCCTTGAGCATCGCTTCGCGGATCAGCTCGAAATAGCCGTCAGCATCGACGATCAGGCTGGCCCGAGTTGCCATCTCGAACCGCTAAACCGATGGCTGGCCGCCTTCGCCGGGATCGGGCTCATGGACGGACTGGATTGGAATTTCGTCCAACGCTGACCTGTGCAACTTCTTTCCTGCGCTGCCAAGAGAACGCACCAAGCACCGGGGTGTTTCTTTGTTCGCGCGGTTCAGGTCAATAGATTGCGGACTCGTGATCCGTGATTATGGATAACGGCTTCCCGCTCGCTCCGCATTTCCGATCCGCTTGACACTACCCGCCCGCTGCTTAGACCGAATTTGGCACGGGAGATGGCCATGAACATTGCAACCGAAAGACTAAACGCGGCTTCGCTGAGCCTGTTGATGCGCAAGCTTAGCGGAAACATAGGAGCGGAAATCAAGGGCCTCGATCTGGCCAGTTCGCTTGACGATGCAACTTTCGCAGCGCTTTTCGAGGCGGTCACCGAGCACCAGGTCGTGTTCCTGCGAGATCAGCACCTCACCGACGATCAGCACGAAGCCATTGCGTGCCGGTTCAGCACTCCCAGCATCTACCCGGCACAGCGGATCATGGGCGGGACAAAGGCGCTTCACCATATCGCCGACAGCGCAGAAAGCCCGCCAAAAGCCGATGGCTGGCACACCGACATCTCGTGGCTGCCCGAACCTCCGAGCCATGCATTCCTGAGCGCCGTTCAGATTCCGGAATTCGGCGGCGATACGATGTGGGCCAACCTGTTCGCTGCTTACGATGCGCTCTCCGAACCGATGCAAGCGATGTGCCGTAATCTCACCGCGATGCACGCTCCCAGTCCGGAGCAGCTCGAGGCTTTCCGGCGATCCGGCAATTTCGGCCCGGACATCGCCGAAAAGGTCGCCGCGATCTTTCAACCGGTCGAACATCCGCTGGTCCGCACACATCCTGTTTCCGGAAGACAGGCGCTGTATCTTTCGGGTTTCATGACGCGGATCGTCGGCCTGAACTCGGCTGAAAGCGATATGCTGCTGCACTACCTCAACTCGCTGCTGGACAATCCCAATCTTCAGGTCCGATGGACATGGCGCGAAGGTGACTTCGCGATCTGGGACGAGGCGAGCACCAACCATCGCGCCTTGAGCGACCACTACCCGCAGGATCGCAAGATGCGCCGCTGCACCGTCGACGGCGGACGTCCATTTTACCGGCCCGGCTGATCCATCCGAACCAATCCAGACGCAACTCATCAGGGAATAGCATGCACATCAAGGACTGGGCCAATACGAGCCCCGACACACCGGCAATCATCATGACCGGGAGCGGCGAAGTGATTACCTTCGCGCAGCTCGACGCTGCCTCCAATCGCGGCGCACACCTGCTGCGCTCGCTCGGACTCAATCGCGGCGACGGTTTCGCGCTGTGGTCGACCAACAATGCACGGTTCCACGAGATCACCTGGACGATGCAGCGTTCGGGCCTCTACATGACCCCGATCGCATCCAAGTTGAAGCCCGATGAAGCCGCCTACATCGTCAACGACAGCGGGTCGAAAGTGGCGATCGTCGATGCCGAAGTGAAACACGCAGAGGAGTTCGTCTCGCAGATCAAGGCACTGTGTCCCGGCGTGGAACATGTCTACGCGCTTCAAGGCCCGCTCGGTGGTCTCGAACGCTGGGAACAGGCCACCGCGAAAATGCCCGCGACCGAGATTGCGGACCAGTCCGCCGGTATGCCGATGATCTATTCATCGGGCACGACCGGTACACCCAAGGGCATTCGCAAGGACCTGCCCGAAAAGCCGTTCGACGAGCACAATCCGCCATTCTACCAGGCCCTGAGCCCGGTCGAGCCTGCCACCGGCTACATGACCACGGCACCGATGTATCACGTCGGCACCCTGATGATGACGCTGGCCGAACAGCAGATGGGCGCGACTATCGTGCTGATGGAAAAGTTCGACTCCGAGGAATTGCTCAAGGCGGTAGATCGCTACAAGCCGCGGCGCAGCCAGTTCGTGCCGACGATGTTCATCCGCCTGCTTAAATTGCCCGAGGAAGTGCGCGCGAAGTATGATGTTTCGTCGCTCGATCTCGCGATCCATTCCG
>CAMDQY010000052.1 GCA_945906005.1 Novosphingobium sp. Chol11
TGCCCTACTCGATCACCGAAGCGGTTCTTGGCGAAGACGAGAACGCCAAGCTCGCGAATGCGGGCTGAGAGCAGCAAGACGGAAAGACGATAGACATGGCACGCATTCTCTCCATCCTCGTCGGGCTGTTCTTCACCATGGCGCTCGCATGGTCGCTGCTGGTGGGACTGTTCAACTTCGAGCTGCCGCACACGGTGGAGCACGATTTCTACAAGCACCCCAAAGAGCTTGCGCTTTCGAGCGACGGCGCGTTTGGCAAGTTCGATCGCCAGCAGCTCCAGCGCGGTTTCCAGGTCTACAAGGAAGTGTGCTCAGCCTGTCATTCGTTGCGGCTGTTGGCATTCCGCGATCTAGCGGCGCTCGGCTATAACGAGGCTGAGGTCAAGGCGATCGCCAAGGGCTTCCAGGTCCCGGGCATCGATCCCGCCACGGGTGAGGTCAATAGCCGCCCCGGTATCGCGACCGACTACTTCCCCAAGCCGTTCGCCAACGACATCGCCGCGCGCGCCGCCAACAACAACGCGATCCCGCCCGACCTGTCGCTTATGGCCAAGGCCCGCCACGACGGCGCGGCCTATGTCTATTCGCTGCTGACCGGCTATGCCGATGCCGCAACCTACAAGAATGCAGAAGGAAAGGCGCTGCCGAAGGCAAATTATCCGACCGCGACGACGCACTACAACCCCTATTTCGCCAACCTCAACCTAGCGATGGCGCCGCCGCTGACGGGTGAAGGCCAGGTAAGCTATGGTGACGGCACCAAGGCCACGGTTGACCAGATGGCCAAGGACGTTTCCGCGTTCCTCGTCTGGACAGCCGAGCCCAAGCTCGAGAAGCGCAAGCAGACCGGCTGGCCCGTGCTCGGCTTCCTGCTGTTCGCGACGATCCTTGGTTTCCTCGCCTTCAAGAACGTCTGGGCCGACAAGAAGAAGAAGGCCTGAGGCCGAACGGTCGCTTCACCTCACGATGATTGCAAGGCGCCCCTCCATCCCCGCGATGGCAGGAGGCGTTTTGGCGTGAGCATGACCTGGTGAGCCCTGACTCTATCAAGGCGCTGGTTCGTTCGATACCGGACTTCCCCCGGCCCGGCATCCTGTTCCGCGACGTGACCACCTTGATCGGACATGGAGCAGGCTTTGCTGCCTCGATCGAGTGGCTTGCACGCGGAGCAAGCGAGCGCGGTGCCGAGGCGATCGTCGGCATCGAGGCGCGCGGTTTCATTTTCGGTGCGCCGGTCGCCGCCAGTCTTGGCCTGCCCTTCGTGCCCGTGCGCAAGCCTGGAAAGCTGCCGGGACCCAAGGTATCGACCGAATATGCTCTGGAATATGGCACTGACCGTCTGGAGCTTGATCCGGGGGCAATACCCGATGGGCAGCGCGTTGTCGTTATCGACGATCTCCTCGCCACTGGAGGCACTGCAGGCGCCGCAGTCCGGCTCGTGCGTGAGGCCGGCGGACTTGTCGAGCATGCGCTGTTCGTGATCGATCTGCCCGATCTTGGCGGTGCGGCGCACCTGGTTGGCTACGGGATTGTCAGCGAGGCGCTGGTCTCATTCGATGGCCACTGACCGGAGATCCCGGTTCAGGCTGCCTTCGCCAAGGCCTTGGCTTCCTCGGCCAGAAGCGCGACTGCCTTTGATGTCGCGACCGTACCCAGCTCGTTGAGAGCAAAGTGGTTCGCCTCGATTTCGGTCAGGTCGTAGACGTAGTTGACCATGACCCCGTGCGATTGCACCAGGCCATTGGGCGACAAGTCGGCTCCGGAGTGGATTGCCTCGAGACGCGCTCCGTTGCCGAGATGGAACCTCGCAACCGAATCAAGCGGCAACCCCGACTTGTGCTTGGCGTCGATGAGATACTCCGCTGCTAGCGCACATAACGACGCTTCGTCCGGCACAAGCCCTGAAAAACCGCGGTCAGTAGCCAACCAGCGCGCGAAACCGGGCAGCGGAGAAAGCGTAGCGAATGTCTTAAGCTGCGGGAGTTCCTCCCGAAGGAGGCCAACCACGCGTTTGATGAGGTAGTTGCCAAAGGGGATACCTCTCAGGCCCTTCTGGCAATTTGATATCGAGTAAAAAACGGCACAAGCCGCCTCGCGCGGTTCGATTTCTATTCGCTGCCCGGCGATGATCTGGTGGATAGAACCGGGAACTTCTTGGGTCAGAGCCACTTCGACGAAAATGAGCGGATCGTCGACCATCTGTGGATGGAAGAAGCCGTAACAACGCCGGTCCTTCGGCTCGACGCGGCGGCGCAGATCGCCCCAGCCATCGATCTGGTGGACCGCCTCGTAGCGAATGATCCGCTCCAGCAGGCGGGCAGGAGAATCCCAATGGATTGGCCGC
This sequence comes from Novosphingobium sp. Chol11, assembly GCA_945906005.1. Classification (GTDB taxonomy): domain Bacteria; phylum Pseudomonadota; class Alphaproteobacteria; order Sphingomonadales; family Sphingomonadaceae; genus Novosphingobium. The sequence continues at coordinate 2,345 of CAMDQY010000052.1, forward strand.
AGCTCCAGAAAGCCGACATTGAACCACTCGGCGAAGGTATCGTCGAGCGCTCCGGCAAAGGTATGCGTGCCGGGGCTACGCTCGCCCATGTCGAGAAGATCCTCGCGCATCGCCAGCAATCGCCGGGTTCCCTGTGGCGCAAGGTTGAGCATCCGCACCAGAGTTTCACTCGGCGCCTCGGTTGCGGCGTTGAGGCTGCGAGCGCTCGCCGCATCACGCTTTGCCTGCCACTGCGCTACGGCAGCGTCGATCGCTGTCGCGTCGTGTGGATAGAGATCGTGAAACTGAACGATGAAGGCCTGACGCGCTGATAGCTCGCTTGCCTCGTAAAGATCCAGGAAAGCCGAGGCCAGCGCTGGCCCCGACGCGCGGCCACGCAGCGAAAGCATCCCGCTTGCGAGCTCGAGCAGATTCTCGGACGAAGCGCGTCGTGGAGCCACTCCGATGCGCCGCAGGATTTTGCCCAGTCCCGAGTCCATCAGCAATTCGATGGAATTGCGCTTGCGCCGGGCCTTCTTTTGAAATTGCATAGGTGGATTTCCCAGATTCCAATGGTTGCTATTGGTTTGGGTTACACCCGTCAACGTGGTGCAATTTGGACGTTGGCCACGGGACACAGCCGGCGCGAACAATCGGCTCCCTTTTATTACCGCTGTTTACAGCTTATCCTCGATGACTGGGGCACCCACTCACTGAACGATCAGTAGCGGCTCGATCTGCTCGAAATCTTCGAGGAGCGCTATCGGCGGAAATCAACGCTGATCACCGCCCAGCTTCCCGTGACGGCCTGGCACGACATGATCGGCGAGCCCAACATCGCCGATGCCATACTCGACCGGATCATCCACAATGCCCATCACATCGCCCTCGAAGGCGACAGCATGCGCAAGCAAAAACCACCTCAGGCTTGGCCTCAAACGAAAAACACGCCTCCCGCTATCCCGGAATTAGCGAAACCGCTGACCGCGATTTAGCGAAACAAATGTCCCGTTTTTACGAAATGCGCACTTGGCCCGCCTGATGTTCGAACCAATGCGGCCGCCGGACCAGAGCGGCGCCTCGACAACGATCTGGGGCTCCGGAGAATTCAGGTCGTCCAGATAGGCAAGATTGCCCGTCACCGATGGGAAACGCAGCCATTGCGCAGCCCGGACGTCTGACGCGGCCGCTTGCAGTGCAGCGCGAGCAGACCTGGCGGAAGGATAATTCCGCGTGACGAGATTGACTGCTTCCTCCAAAGCGGGTGGCACAAGAGCCGGTGGTTCGGTCCACGCAATTGCAGCCAATTGCCCTTTTTGCACTTTGGGGGCGGGTGGGCCATAGAAGTCGGCGTCGGGCATGATCGTGGCGGAAGACCTATCGTCCGCCGTGACTTCTCTCTGGTCTGCGGCTTTGCCCATCTCAGCCGCTTGCCTTTTTTCCTCGCGCGTCGCGTCGGGTAAAGCCGCTCCCATGCTTGCCGGTTGTTCTTCTGCTCGCGCTGATGCGGACAGACTTGGAACGGCTAGCGCCAGCCATGCGGCAAGCGCTAGCCTCGCCATCCGACCTTCAGAGAATGGTAAGGAAGAGTGATACATCTTGCCGGTCAAAGGTCGTTTCCTGAGAATATGTCGACCGAAACATTAAATCTGGCCTCGCGGCAAGGGTCCCGCTGGATCGAGACGCAAATTCCGAACGCGCTGATCCTGCGCGTCCTTTGCCTGCCTGACCAGCCCCGCTCGCTTCAGCCGCTCAAGCACCGCGTAAAAGCCCCGGTACGAAACCCCGACAACCCTCATGGCCTCGGTGACAGGAAAGGACCCTTCAAGCTTGAGATGGATGAGCAGACGAGCCTCTGGTGTAAGAAGCCGGATCCCCTTCTCTCCAAAAAGCTGCGCGTCAAGCTCCAACAGGTTGCGCCAGCTACTCTTTTCGCTATCCGAAAGAGGCGGCCTGCCAACAAATTCGTGCGCAAGTGCCTTCGCACTGCGGATGTCGTCGTGCCTACCGCCTGTTTCTTGCGAAGCACCTGAGTCCGAGCCTGACAAAAATATTTTCCTGCAGAATTTGCTTATAAATATCGCACACAGTTCGCCTAGCGCATGCCTGGCGGGAGCGCCGCACCCGATAGCACGATTCTGGTGCAATATGGTGCCAAATTTCCATCTAGTTTCTTGGCGGAAACTAGACCCGCGCCGCTCAGTCAGCCCGGGCAACTCGTCTTGTCCTAGCTATCCGCGCTCACAGCGCATGATGCAGGCAGCAGCGAACCCCAAAGCTGTTATGTCTATGCGGTGAGCGATAGAAGGACACCTTCGAGCTGCCCGCACCTTGATCGAGCAACGAGCAGAAGGTCAGGAAATCCATCCCGATTATTGTTATTTAGCATATATAAGGGCTTGCTTTGGCTAAATTCCCTGTGGCCGCCACTTGCGGCCGTATCCTTGATCAGCGACACGCTCGGCCCGGCCCTGATTTTGCCGTCGGGCTGCCCCGAGATGCTCAGAGGCGCGTGCAAACGAAGTTGTCAGAGGTCTCGGTCTGGACGGCAACGCAAGCCTGTAGATAACCGCGCCACGATGGTGGTAATTTGATTTCTTCTCGCTAGAAGCGGGGGTTAGAGAGCGCGAGACGCCGACGCGCCTGGCCGCCGAAGTTGTCAGAACAAGCTTTGCTTCCAGCCAGTGCCGTTGGATCGACAAAGGGAAGAGTCCGCCAATGACTGAGCAAACAGTTGTAACGCGTTTTTCGGCCAGCGAGCGGCGCCCCCCCGCAAAGTCACCGTCCGTTCTCGTCATTGACCCAGACAGAGACTTTCTGGATCAATGCGCACGCTTCCTCGATGACCTGAGTTACTCTTACAAGTGCGTCACTTCGGCACGCGAAGCTCTCAAGACGGTCATTCAGGATCAGGCGATTGAGATCCTGCTGGTCAGCGAGCGATTGCCTGATGCGGATGGCCTAGTTCTTATCGATGATGTGCGAGCGCGAATCGGCTTTACGCGGCCTCTTGCGATTATCATACTTGCTAATCGGATCTCCACCGAACTCGCCTTGAAAAGCATGTACGTTGAAGCCGTTGACCTTCTATCCAAGCCTCTTGCCTTCGATGCCTATTCTAGCGCCTTGCGGCGAGCAACCCAATTTGTCGAAACGCGCCGAGTCATCAGCGATGTGGCAGCTATCTCAAGCTTCGGCGAGCGACTGGAGCGCCTCGTGGCAATGCTGGCAGCCGTATCGGATGATACGGCAACGGGAACTGTGCCAGGCGACAAGGAACTCGAAGCCACACTCCGCGTGATCATCGGCGCGCGGTCTTTGCGCTCTCGCTTCTTTCCGAGCCAGATTTTCGGCGACCCAGCCTGGGATATCCTGCTTGACCTCGCCCGTGCCAAGCTCGAAGGTCAGCAGGTTTCCGTATCCAGCGTATGCATCGCAGCAGCGGTGCCAATGAGCACCGCGCTTCGTTGGGTGAAGCAGATGATCGATGCGAACTTGTTACGCCGCTGGACCGACCCCAAGGATCGACGTCGCGACCTTATTGCGCTCACCGAACCGACAGCCGACCGGATGCGCGAATATCTGACAATGGCGCACAAGAGCTTCAGCACACTCTGAGCGACGCGCCGCTCATGCCTGCAATCAATGCCCGGCGTGGTCGTGCGATGGCGCTGCCTTGCCCTCGAAATATTCCTTCTCTGCCGCCTCGACATCCTGCTGCGCTGCCTGCGCCTCGTCATCGATCGTCACCAGGCGACGCGTCCGCTCCTCCTCGATGAGTTGCGCAAACCGGACCGAGGCATCGGTGCGCTTTTCGGCATAGGCTTGATCAATCATGTTCTGGGTACAGCCCGTCCAGCCACCGGGTCCGGTGGGCGAGCAGCTCAGCGTGCCGGAATCGAACACAGTCTCGTATGCCAGCACGCGGTTGTTCCAAGCCTCGTTCTGCGGCGAGGCGCTGTCGCGCAGGATTTCCGGGATCCGATAGCGCTCGGCATCGTCCTTGCGGGCACAGACGGTGATCTGGTCGTTGGTCGACACCGGGCATGGATCGTCGCCATAGACGATCAGCGCATTGATGGACTCGCCAGTGTCCTGCGCTGAAACCGGCAATAATGAAACAGCACCGACTGCTAGCATCAGGGCCGATGCGATAGAAGCGGAAAGGATGCGCGACACGTGGCGAAACTCCTGAGACTGACTGGTATGCCTGCGAGTGGCGTATAGGGGTGACGGCGCGTGAATGATAGCTGAAGTGATGGCTTCGCGCCTCAGATGCGCTCCGACAGCCGGATGGCAAGCCTGCAACCCAGCCTGATCGAGCCGGAAAGCAGAGGCAGGGCGAGAGAGCGCTCGGCTCCGGCCTCCAGCGCCTTGTCCCGATGGGCGCGCTCGTCCTCCCGGAAGGAGCGAACATGGCCTTCGAGCTCGGGATCGGCACCGCTCCGCTCCAGCGCGTCGATCTGACGCGAATAGTGCCGGTCGATCTCTTCCTCGACCGCAACAGTGCAGGCCATCGCCGCTTCGGGGCCGATCAGCGCTGTCAGGGCCCCGAGCAGATAACCCGCACGCGACCACAGCGGTTGAAGCAGGGTCGGGCGGACGCCGCGCGCCGCCATCATCGCGTCGAAGGTGGCGAGGTGCGCCTCTTCCTGGGCAGCCATGCCAGCAATATCGCGCGAATAAGGGGGGCGACTGCCCATGACCGCGAGCTGACCCTCGTAGATCCGCGTCGCGCCGTACTCCCCGGCCTGGTCGACTCGCAGCATGCGCTCGGTTGTGGATGACGTCATGGCGCAGTGCTTTCCCTTCTCTTCAGAAGGATGGCAATAGCGAGTGCGGCGGCAAGCGAAAATAGGAAGTTCCAGCCTGCCAGCGAAACCCCGGCAAGCGTCCAGGGCGCGACATCGCACCGCACCAGCGGCGCTTCGAGGATCGCCTTGAGCGGATCGTCGCCGGCATTGCCCGACGGTACCGCCGTGCAGGCAGTCAGCCCCTGCCACCAACCATATTCGACCCCGGCGTGGAACCCGCCAATCGCGCCCGAGACCGCGATGGCGAGCGCTGCAAGCGCAATGCAACCGCGCTGCATCGGCACTGCAAAGGCCAGCAGCGCCAATGCAAGCGCAACGAAATGCGGATAACGCTGCCACCAGCACATCTCGCACGGATAGAACGCGAAGCCATATTGCGACAGATAGGCGCCTGCCAGCAGCGTCAGCGGCACCAGCAGCGCGATGTTGCGGGCAAGCCGCTCGGGCATATCTAGCCTCAAGACGAACCCAGCCCTAGTTGCGTCTGGCGGCGAGCACGGGCAGCACATCGGCGCGGCGCAAAGTCTCGATCGCGTAATGCAACTGGAAATCGGTGATCCCCTTGGCCTTCAATTGCTCGGCGCTCATGGCAAAGCGCGGATCGTCCTTACGGTCCGCTTCGAGCTTCTTGTCGTCGAGCGAGATCTCGTTGATGAGGTGACCGCGCAGATCGGACTCCCGGACCGCCCTCTCTGAGCGCACCCGCGCGTCAGGATCGGATAGCTGCGGCACGCGGATATCCGGCTCGATCCCGCCTTCCTGCACCGAATGTCCCGAGGGCGTGAAGTAGCGCGCCGTGGTCAGCTTGATCGCGCTGGTGCGGTCGAGACCGATCAGCGACTGCACACTGCCCTTGCCGAAGCTGCGCTCGCCCATGATGACGGCGCGGCGATGGTCCTGCAGCGCACCTGCGACGATTTCGGATGCCGAGGCGCTGCCCGCGTCGATCAGCACCACCAGTGGCAGGTCCTTGGCGATGTCACCCCTGAAAATAGTCTCGGCTCGATAGAACTCGTTATCGCTGGCGACCCGGCCGCGCTGTGAAACAATATCGCCGCTGCTCACGAACAGGTCGGTCAGGGCGACCGCCTCGTCAAGCGAGCCGCCGGGATTGGAGCGCAGGTCGAGCACCAGGCCCTTTAGGCCGCCGGTCGCCGCGACCTGCTTACGCAGGTCCTGAATCGCTCCGGCTACGTCGCGCCCGACATCGCGCGAGAACTCGTTCACGGTGACGACCCCGACCGCATTGGTGAGCTGCCAGGTGACCGGTTCGAGGTCGATCACGCCGCGCGTCACCGTCACGTCGAAGGGCTCGTCGCGCCCGGGGCGGTACACGGTGAGCCGGATCGTGGTGCCTGCCTGGCCGCGCATCTTTTCTACCGCCTCGTCGAGGTCGCGCTCGAAATAGAGCACGCCGTCGAGGTGGGTGATATAGTCGCCTGCTTTGACGCCGGCCTTTTCGGCCGGGCTGCCGCGGAACGGCGAGATCACCTGGACCGCGCCGTCCACCATCTGGACCGACAGTCCAAGCCCTGAATAATTGCCGTCGATCATCGTCTCGAGCCGCTGCAGCCCGGAGCCGTCGAGATAGCTCGAATGAGGATCGAGACTGGCGAGCATGCCGTTGATCGCGCCCTTGAGCAACTTGTCGTCATCGACCTGATCGACGTAGTTGTCCTTCACCAGCCGGTAGATCGCTGCCAGCTTGCCGAACTGCATACCCGAGCGGCTGTCCACGGCTGCCAGCCCCGCAGTGGTCGCCGGAAGCAGGGCCACGGCGCTAACCAGAAATATCGCGCGGGTGAGCGAAGCAATCTTCATGGGTTCTCGTTTGCCTTTTTTAATTCCGCGCCAATTTATGCCGGAACCTTGCTGAATACCAGATGGTCTAGTGAACATGCGACGAACTGGGTTACACCCCGCCCAGGTAGCGCAGCGGATTGACTGGCTCGCCGCCCCGGCGCAGCTCCAGCCTGACCGTGCCGACCGATGGCTCGACCACGCCAAGCGGCGATCCGGCAACCAGCAGTTCGCCCGGATCGACGTCTAGACGGGCAAGTCCCGTCACCAGAGAGGTCCAGCCGCCCTCGTGCTCGACGATAACGATCCGGCCATAGCCGCTGTAAGGACCGGCGAAAGCGACCCGACCCTCGGCTGGCGCGACGACCTGCGCGCCGCCGCGCGCGAAGAGCACGATCCCGCGCGAGGGCCGTCCGCCGGCGGTGCTCGCGCCAAAACCGGTCACCAGCCGGCCGGCGACGGGCAGGATGTAGTTTGCAAGCCCATGCGGCGCAGGACTGGGTGCCTGCACGTCGACCACCTGCGACTGGCTCGGACGGAGCGGACGCATGATCGGTCCGGGCAGCGCCTCGAGTTCGGAGCGCAGGCGGCCCTGCTTGCCCACGACCTCGACCAGATCCTCCAGGTCCCCCGCGCGCTCCGCCAGGGCGAGCGCCCGCTCGTTCTCGCGAGAGGCAATTCCGGCGACCCGGCGCATGTCGAGCCGCTGTTCCGCCTCGATCTGTGCGAGCCGTTGCTGCCGCTGGCGCAGGCGGACTTCCTCGCGGGCGAACGATTCGGCCGCGCCAGCCTGCTGCCACGCAAGCTCGCGGATGCGGGCCAGTTCCTCGCGCAGCACCGCCGTGCGCGCCTCGACCTGGGGAAGCATCGTCGACAGCAGGGCACGGAGGTAGGCCGCTTCGCGGATCGAACCGGGACGCAGCAGGCCAAGCGCGGCCGGGCGGCGTGAGAGACGCTGCAGCGCGGCGGACAGCCGGATCAGCGGCTCCTGACGCTCGGCAAGCCGGGCATCGAGGCGCTCGCGGCGGGCTGCCATCAGTCGGATCTGCGCCTGGCGTGCAGCGATACGCGCCTCGGTCTCCTGGATGCGCGCCGCGACCGCTGCCGCCTGCGCGGCAGTGCGTTCGGCGCGCTGGGTGGCCCGCCGCGTGTCCTCCTCCAGCCGTTCGGCGCGATATTTGGCGCGCTTGCCTTCCCTAATGGCGCGGAGCAGCGCGCTGCGCGCCATGCCGGGATCGCCGCTAGCGCGAAGCGCCGGATCGAGGTTTGGCTGGGCCACGACAGCGCCGGCCACCAGGGCCGCAGCAACAAGTGCAGCCGGGAGCAGGAGGCGGGAAGCGGCGGTCATGGCGGGGGCTTTACCGGGGGGAACCCAATTTCACCAGAGCCCAGGCTAGTGACCCGAATCTGAAGTTCGTCACATTGTGCTGATGGCTTAGAACGAACTTCAGATTCAAAAAGGATCACTAGCCTCCATATGATTCTGGTGTGGTTTAGAGATTTGAAATTCGCTCACCGCTCTGCTGAATGATGCAACGAATTTCAAATCCACTACACTAGCCCGCTCTATGATAGGGATGTCCAGCAAGGATGCTGGTCGCGCGCCACAGCTGCTCGGCGAGCATGGCGCGGGCCATGAGATGCGGCCAGGTCATCGCGCCAAAGGCGATCAGCAGGTCCGCCCCGGCGCGTGCCTCGTCGCCGTGCCCGTCCGCCGCGCCGACCAGGAACCGCGCCTCGCGCACGCCGGTATCGCGCCAACGTCCGAGGATGCGTGCAAATTGCTCGGAGGGCATCTGGCCGCCGCGCTCGTCGAGCAGGACCGTGCGGCACGGAGACTGCGGCTCAGGCAGCCTGCCGCCGGTCTCGGGCAATTCGTTGTAGCGAAAGGGCCAGGAAATGCGCCTGGCATAGCGCTCGAACAGCTCGGCCTCGGGCGAGCGGCCGATCTTGCCGCGAGCGATCACATGCAGCAGCATTGTATCTCGACCTGAGCCGACACTGCGCCCGTTTCCAGACTCATGCCGTGCCGATGGCAGCGTCGCCGAAGCCCCACATGCGCTCGAGGCTGTAGAAGCCGCGAACCTCGGGGCGGAACAGGTGAACCACCACGTCTCCGGCGTCGACCACCACCCAGTCGGCAGCGGGCAGCCCCTCGATGCGCGGCTTCGCGAGGCCTGAATGCTTGATCCGTTCAGCGAGCTTCTGCGCGATCGCGGTCACCTGCCGCGACGAGCGGCCCGATGCGACAATCATGTGGTCGGCAATGCTGGATTTGCCCTCCAGCGGGATCGATACCACGTCCTGCGCCTGATCGTCGTCGAGCGATTCGAGCGTCAGGGCAAGAAGGGTCTCGGTTTCCCGCGTGCGGGACAGGTCGGCAGCGGCGGCCTTGACCGGCTGTGTCTGCGCTTGATTCATCTAGGTCTCGTTCTCTCCGGATCGGAAAGCGGCATGCCGGTGACGGGTCACCGGGCTGCGCGCGGGGTTTGAATGGGATATGGGGCGGAGCGCCGCTCGGGTCCGTGGACCAGGGAATGCGGCAATGGTCACCGGGTCCTGCCGGACATTCGCCCTGAGGCGACACGATCTGGCACAACGAGGCGATGAGTCACACCGTCTCGCTGGCAGCGGTTTGTCCAGCGGCTGGCCCAGTCCGGATCGTCGCGGCGAAGCTGGGTCGCCGATCGCCTGTCAGGGTCGAATTTCAAGAGCACCAGGGCTGGAGCGCTCCACCTTTCCGGGTTCTTCAGGCTGGCCGCAGGGGTCCGGTATCGCCCGAGCCATACCATCGCGGGGCTCGCGAAGGCTGCACCACCATAGCCCGGTCTGGCGATTGTCGCAATCGGCATCGCACGGGCAATAGCGCGCCAGTGCTTCCAGCGATGAAATTGGGCGAGATTGTCACTGCCCATCAACCAGATAAAGTCCAGCTTGGGCCAGCGCCGTTTGAGTGCTCGCAGCGTGTCGACCGTATAACGCGTGCCCAATTCGCGCTCGATGGCGGTGATGCGGATCGGTGCGCGCCGCGCTTGCGCCCTGGCGGAGGCAAACCGGGCGGGGAGCGGCGCCATGGTGCGGCTGTCCTTGAGCGGATTGCCCGGCGAGACCAGCCACCACACCTCGTCGAGACCGAGCGCAGCCTTCGCGAACAGCGAAATGCACCTGTGGCCGCCGTGCGCCGGATTGAAGCTGCCGCCGAGCAGTCCGATGCGGCGGCGGCGAGAGTTTGGCACTGGCGTCAGGGGCGCAACTGGCCCGTGCCGCGCACCAGCCACTTGTAGGTCGTCAGCCCTTCGAGCGCGACCGGACCGCGCGCATGCAGGCGGCCCGTGGCGATGCCGATCTCGGCACCGAGTCCGAACTCGCCGCCGTCGGCGAACTGGCTGGAGGCGTTGGCCATGACGATGGCGCTGTCGACCTCGGCGAGGAACCGTTCCGCAATGGCGTCATCCTGCGTCACGATCGCTTCGGTATGGCCCGAGCTATGGCGGGCGATATGCGCGAGCGCCTCGTCGAGACCATCGACAACCGCCACCGACAGCACGGCATCGAGATATTCGGTGTCCCAATCCTCGGCCGAAGCTTGCTTGACCCGCGGATCTAGCAACGAGGCGCGTGCGTCGCCGCGCAATTCGCATCCGGCATCGATCAGCGTCGCGGCGACCTGCGAGGCCGCGCCGAAACGCGCGTCGATCAGCAGCGTCTCCATGGCTCCGCAAATGCCCGTGCGCCGCATCTTGGCGTTGAGAGCGATAGCCTGGGCCATGTCCGGATCGGCGGTGGAGTGGATATAGGTGTGGCAGATGCCGTCGAGGTGCGCGAGCACGGGCACGCGCGCGTCAGCCTGCACCCTCTCAACGAGGCTCTTGCCGCCACGCGGCACGATCATGTCGATCACGCCAGCAGCCGCCAGCATCGCACCCACAGCCGCGCGGTCCTGCGTCGGCATGAGCTGCACCGCGGCGGCAGGAATGCCCTTCGCCTCGATCCCGGCGACGAATGCGGCGTGCAGCGCGCGGTTGGAATTGACCGCCTCGCTGCCGCCGCGCAGCAGCGTCGCATTGCCCGAGCGCAAACACAGCGCAGCCGCGTCCACCGTCACATTGGGACGGCTCTCGTATATAATGCCGATCAGGCCGATCGGAACGCGCACGCGCGAAAGCGCAAGGCCATTGGGCCGGCTCGCACTATCGATCACTGCGCCCACCGGATCGGGTAGCGCCGCAATCTGTTCCACTGCATCGGCAATGCCGGCGAGGCGATTTGCGTCGAGCCGCAGCCGGTCGAGCATGGCTGCGCCCAGGCCGTTGGCCTCGCCCTGGGCAATGTCCAATGCATTAGCCGCAAGTATCCCGGCTTCGCTGGCGCGGATCGAGCGCCCCGCTGCGCGAAGGGCGGCTGCCTTCTCGGCGTCGGTCGATCTCGCCAGATGACGCTGGGCGTCACGACCCTGGGCGCCCAGTTGCGCGACAAGCTCTGCGGGATTGAGCGCTACGGGGGTCTGTGCGTTCATCGGCGCTGCCTACCATCGACCTGTTTGACTGTCATCGCCCGATTCACTTTGCGAAGAACGGCCATGTGAAAGTTCCCTCGTTCATAAACGGTTCATCCCGGCACAGCCTCGCTTCACCTCGCAATACTAACGAATTGACACTATCCTGACTCGCCAGTCTCGATACCATAGGCTAGCCGCCTTCGCTCTGCGCAAATGCGAAGACGTTACTTTGGCGGGGGTGCCTTGAAAGATTTGGCTGGCGGGTCGCTCATGCGACAGCTGAGAACCCTGTTCCCCGATCGCGAATTCATCATGCGGTCTCAGGGGCAAGTGCGATTCTTAAAGATTACCACGCGTTTTCAGGCGGTTACCGCTACGATAGTCGTGGCGCTTCTGTTAGGCTGGGCGACGACCATGGTCATCGCTTCGGCGGCTCGATTTAATGCTGAGCGGGATCGGGTGAGCCTGCTCGATCGTGAAGCGAGGGTCTCGAAAGCCGAAAATCGGGTGCAACAATATCGCAGCGGGCTCGATTCGGTGGCCGACGATCTCGCGCGCCGTCAGGCTTTCGTCGAGCGTATGGTTGAATCGCACATCGGCAATCTCCCCGTCGAGGCACAGGTCGACGACACGGTGAGCGACAGCGCCACCGAGGCGCAGCGCACCATAGACAAAGTCAGCAGCGCCCTTCCTGAAGCGGCCGGTCTTGCCCGCATCAAGGCGCGCCAGCTAGCCTTCGTCGAGCGCCTGACCCGCTATGCCGACCGCAGGGCGAGGCACGCAGCTGGTGCGATCGCCAAGCTGGGCCTCAATCCCAACTCGCTTATTGCGGTGATGGATGGCAACGAGGCGAAGGGCGGCCCTTTCATGAGCCTTTCGACGAGCCGCGACGGATCGCTCGATCCTCGGTTCGAGCGCCTCGGCCTCAGCCTTGCTAGGATGGACGCGCTTGAGCGAGGCCTTGCCGGCATTCCTCAGGTTCACCCGGCCCGGATGGACTATATCTCTTCGGGCTTCGGCTATCGCTCCGATCCGTTCAACGGCGGCGCCGCCTTCCATGCCGGGCTCGATTTCAAGGGACCAATCGGTGCGCCTATCTATGCCGCAGCCAAGGGTGCGATCGCTTTCTCCGGTCGCAAGCAGGGCTATGGCAACTGCGTCGAGATCGATCACGGCAACGGTCTGATGACCCGCTATGCACACATGTCGCGCATCGGCGCGGTTCTCGGCCAGTCGGTCGCGGCAGGCGATACGATCGGCGCCATCGGCAGCACGGGCCGCTCGACCGGGCCGCACCTGCATTTCGAAGTTCGCATTGGTGGCCGTGCGGTCAATCCCCGGCCATTTCTGGAAAAGGGACGCGATGTTCACCCGGAAGAATTCAACGGAGCATAAGGTGATGGCGGTGACGCGGAGCGGGTCTGGTCAGTCCTTTTCAGTGCTGGGAAGCGATCTTGCCATCAAGGGAGACATCGCCGCATCG
>CAMDQY010000053.1 GCA_945906005.1 Novosphingobium sp. Chol11
TGACAGAGCCCTTTCGAACAGAAATGGCTTGCCGGACAGATCAGCCTGGCGGCATAGTCACCACGTCAAGGGAGACGCTGGACGAGGACAAGGTCAGTTGCCGAGGCGACATTCCGGCGGACGATCGTCTGGATTTCGTTCAGCCGCCTCGTCGGCACGCTTTTGGCGCAGGCCGTGCTTCTGCCGTCAGCATATTTGATCGCGTGGGTGGCGAACTATGTGTGAAATCCGACTTGGCTATCGCGCATCGGGTCGCTAGGAATCCGGCTTCCGGGGTAAAGCAACCTCCCGGTGAGGCCTCCCCGCCCAAGCGTTGCCTTCCACGTCCGTCGGTTGGCGGATGGCAAGGCATGGGGCCATTGATGGCAGATATAATCCAACCTGATTTTCGTGAAATGGTCCGCGTGTTCACGCGCATTGGTTTCCTGAGCTTTGGCGGTCCAGCCGGCCAGATTGCACTGATGCACCGCGAACTGGTCGATGAGCGGCGCTGGGTCGATGAAGAGCAATACCTTCACGCGCTCAACTTCTGCCACCTGCTTCCCGGCCCCGAAGCCCAGCAGCTTGCGACCTGGATCGGCTGGAAACTGCACGGCCTGCGCGGGGGTCTTGCCGCAGGGCTGCTGTTCGTCCTGCCCGGTGCCATCGTGATCCTTGCGCTGACGATCCTCTATGCTTTTGCCGCGAAGCTCGGCTGGTTCGCCGCGCTGTTCCTCGGAATCAAGGCGGCGGTCCTGGCCATTGTTGTGCAAGCGCTGCTGCGCATTGCCGGACGCGCACTCAACTCCCCGTTCAAGAAGGTGCTCGCGCTCGCTGCTTTCTTTGCGCTGTTCCTGCTGACCGCCCCCTTCCCGCTGGTGGTGCTGGGAGCAGGTGCGCTTGGTATGATCGTCGCGGCAATCCGGCCCGAGTGGCTGGCAATCAAGCCCGGCAGCGGTGTCAAGCTATCCAGCCCCAGGCCCTGGGGCCAGTCGATCCGCACGATCCTCGCCTGGGGCGCGATCTGGGCCGCGCCGATAGTGCTGATCCTTGTGACACTGGGGCGCGACCATGTGCTCTGGCAGATCGGCAGCTTCTTCTCGCAGCTGGCAGTCGTCACTTTTGGCGGCGCCTATGCCGTGCTCGCCTACATGGCGCAGGAAGCCGTGCAGGGTTACGGCTGGCTTTCGGCCGGCGAAATGGCCGACGGGCTGGGGTTGGCGGAAACCACGCCCGGCCCGCTGATCATGGTGACGCAGTTCGTCGGCTATCTAGCCGCGTTTCGCTCGCCCGAACCGTTCACGCCGCTGGTTGCCGGCCTGCTCGGTGCGGCTTTGACCACATGGGTGACTTTCTCCCCGTGTTTCCTGTGGATATTCACCTTCGCACCATGGATCGAGCGGATGGAGAATTCGCCGCGCCTCAAGGGCGGACTTGCCGCACTGACTGCGGCGGTCGTCGGCGTGATTGCCAACCTTACCTTATGGTTCTTCATCCATGTGCTGTTCGGGCGGGTGGAGCAGATCGATGCCGCCCCGTTTCATTTCGGGGTTCCGGTCTGGGCCACGCTCGATTGGCGCGCGGAGGTCCTGGCCGCGCTTTCGGCGCTTCTGCTGTTCGGTTTGAAGTGGAACATCATCCGGGTGCTGGCGGTCGCGGCGCTTGGCGGACTGGTGCTCGCACAGATCAGCTGACCGGGGTGGACGGCGGCCGAACCTGCCGCCAAAGATGTGCCGACTAGTGTGGTGGATTTGAAATCCACCACATTTTGCGGCAAGGCAGCGAGCGAATTTCAAATCTCCAAACCACACTCGTATTATCTGGTTTCTAGTGACCCTTTTTGAATCTGAAGTCCGCTCCGCGCTATCCGATAGATTGTGGCGGACTTCAGATTCGGGTCACTAGAGCACAGGGAAGGAACCGGTTGCATGGATGGCAAGGCATATGTCGCCTCGTTGAACGACGGGCGCAGCGTCTACGCGCGCGGCGAAAAGGTGGGCGATCTGGCCGCGCATCCTGACTTCGCGCCGAACATCGAGCGCACCATGCACACCTATGACCGGTTCCATGCCGACCCGGTCGCGCGCGACGCCTTCTTCACCCCGCCCACCACCGTCGACGGGATGCGCGAGCACGCAAACCTTCACGTCGATAGCGCCACGCACACTACCTACTCCTCGCTGATGACTCTGCTGACTGCGGCGGACCGCATCGCCGAGGTGCGCCCGCAGGCAAGCGAAGCGGTGCAGGCCTATGTGCGCGAGGTGCGCGAGAAGGACTGGCGCGTCGCCGAATGCATCACCGATGCCAAGGGCGACCGTTCCAAGCCGCCGGCCTTGCAGGACGACAAGGACGCCTATCTGCGCGTCGTCGAACGGCGGCCCGACGGTGTCGTGATCCGCGGTGCCAAGCTGCACATCTCACTTGCGGCATCGAGCCACGAACTGATGGTGATCCCAACCAAGGCGATGAAGCCGGGCGAGGAGGACTATGCCATCGCCTGCGCCGTTCCGGCCAACGCGCCGGGAGTCTCGATCGTCAATGTCCTGAACGCCGGACCGCCCGAAGGCTCCGATCCGCGCGACTTCCCTTTCGCCTATAAACGCGCGGTGCCGCAGGGCTTCGTCATCTTCGACGACGTGTTCGTGCCGCAGGAGCGCATTTTCCTCGATGGCGAGGTCAAGCAGGCGGCCACCTTCGCGCATTCGCTCGGCCTGTGGGTTCGCACCAGTTCGATGATCTCGATGTGCGATGGCTTCGACGTGATGGTCGGCCTTGCCCAGCTTATCGCCGAGGCCAACGGGCTGGAGCGGGTCGAACACATCAAGATGAAGATCTCCGAGATGGTGATCCACGCGACCTTGCTGCGCGCGAGCCTAGAGGCCTCGATGATGCACGCAGCAAAGCTCGAGAGCGGCGTGCTCGCGCCCAGTGAGATCTACACTAATGCGGGCAAGTATCACGGCGCGGCCAACTACATGGTGATGGTGCGCCACCTGCTCGACATCGCTGGCGGCTCGGCGATCACCGCGCCATCGATGCGCGACCTCGAAAACGAGGACATCGGCCATTTGGTGCGCAAATACATGGGGTCCAAGCAGTCGATCGACGGCGCCTATCGCACCCGGCTGTTCCACGCCGTCCACGATCTGACGACCAGCGCATACGGCGGCGCGAAATATGCCGGGGTGATGATGGGTGGCGGCGGACTTTACGCCCAGAACATCGTCACCCGCATGCGCTATGACATGGACCGCGCCAAGCACATGGCGTTCGATGCGATGGGCTGGTCGCCCGAGGACAATTGAGGCGGCCATGACAGAAAGATTGCCCAAGGCGCTCGGCTTCGACGTGTTCGGCACGGTGTTCGACTGGCGCAGCTCGGTCGCGCGGCAGTCGCGACCGTTTCTCGATGCGCTTGGCAGGCCCGACATCGACGCTGGCAAGTTCGCCGATGGCTGGCGCACCCGCTATGCCCCGGCGATGCGGCGCGTCAACGAAGGCGCGCGTGACTTCGTGGTGCTCGACGTGCTGCACCGGGAAAACCTTGAGGACCTGCTGCGCGAGCATGGCATCGACCCGGCCGATGCGGGAGAGGCCATGCTGGCCGAATGGAACCGCGCATGGCATCGGCTCGATCCGTGGCCGGACACGGTCGAAGGCCTGACCCGGCTCAAAAACAAGTTCCCCATCGTCAGCCTGTCGAACGGCAATGTCGCGATGATGGTAGCGATGTCGCGATATGGCGGCCTGCCTTGGGACGCCATCCTCGGTGCCGAGTTCGCCCGCTTCTACAAGACTCACCCGCGTGCCTATCTCGCCAGCGCAGAGGCGCTGGGTCTGGAGCCTTCCGAGCTGGGTCTCGTCGCCGCGCACCATTCCGACCTTGCCGCTGCACGCGGCTGCGGGCTGCTCACCGCCTATGTCAACCGGCCCGACGAGCACGGCGGTGGATCGGCCCCGGACGGCTATGCGAAACAGGACTGGGAATGGACCGCCGGCAGCTTCACCGAACTGGCGGACATCTTGGGCTGCGATTGAAGATTTAACCGGTGGAGAGCTTTTCGAGCATTTCGCTCGCAACCCTGCGCCGCTCTTCGTCGCGGGTGATTTCGAGCATGGCGTGAAGGCTCGCCCGCGCGCCCTCGGTGTCCCCGCTCCGCGCCTGAAGTTGCGCCAGCGCCAACCACACGTCGGGAAATTCCGGCGCGATCTGCGCCATCCGTTGATGGATCGCCAGCGCCCGATCGGTGTCTCCGGCTTGCAGCGCGCGGCTGGCCTGGTTGGTCAGCAAGCGCACCAGTACGCCGCGATTGGGCACCGGGGCGAGATACTCCAGGCGCACTTCGGCATCTGGCCCGACAAATCCGCGGACCATCGCCTCGAGCGCGCCGCGGCTCAGTGCCTTGCCGCCGTGGAACGGATCGAGCAGCATGAACCGCTCGCTCCCGAGCCGGACCAGTACATGGCCGGGCGTGTTGAGTGCCCAGGCCTCCCAGCCCATCCGCCGCGCCGTCGCGACGTATAGGATCGACAGGCTGACCGGCAGACCCTGCCTGCGGTCGAGTACTCGGATCATATCGGCATTCACCGGCGCGTCGTAAGCCGCTGCATCGCCGATGAAGCCGAATTCGTCGCCGAGCACCTGCTTGAGTGCCGCGCCGCGCTGTTCAAGCGTTTCGGCATCGTCGGAAACTTCCTCGAGGCGATCCGCCATCTCGTCGAGCAGTTCTAAATATGGCTCGAGGTCGAGGCCCTCGTGATCGAGCGCGCTCAGCGATAGCGCAGCAAGGTCCAGCTCGATCTCATCGTCGTCGAGCAGCCCCAGTTCATCGAGGTCATACGTCATGCGACCCGACTATGGACGTTTGGAGCGCGGCGATCCACTGTCCTGACCCGCTGCGGGCAACGGATCAGTGGAATTCTCGGCCCGACCAGCCTGCTTGGCGCGCTTTTCCAGTTCCAGATCGAGCTTTTTCGCACTGGTGCCGATATGCTTCGAGGCTGCGTCGTAACGCTCTGAAAAGTCTGGCTCCCGGTTGCATGCCCCCAGCATCATCAGGACCAAAGGAAGGAGCGCGCGCATCAGTAGTTTTTCCTCACGCGAACGTTGACGCTGCTAAGGCCCGAGCCGCTCGCCTCGCTCAGCACTGAAAGCCACGGCGTGATCGCCACCTCCAGCTGCGTTGCGGTAAAGCCGCGCGCGTCGGTTATGAGTTCGACGTAGATGTCGTCGGTCAGGTATTGCCCGGCGGCGAGCGCGGTGCCTCGGCCTGTCGCTTCGTCCGCGCCGAGGATACGCAGGCGATCTATCCCGGCCGCGGATCGCAGCTTGCCGAGCGGATTGAGGCCGCCGCCGGACCCACGCAGCGAATTGAGCGAGCTGGCCAGCTGAACGGCCTGGATCGCCGAGAGGTTGGCGATCGAGCTGCCGAACAGGATGCGAGACATGATCTCGTCCTGTGGCAGCCCCGGAACCGAGCTGAAGGTGATCTCCGGATTGGTCGCTCGGCCGCCGATGTTGACGCGCACCAGCACGTCCTCGACATCCTCGCTGGCGACAAGCCGCAGCCTCGGATCGAGCTCGCGCCCGCCGGTAAAGTCGATGACGCCTTCCTCCAGTTCAAACGAGCGTCCTGCAAATCCCAGCGTACCCCGGACCAGCGTTACAGTGCCCAGCATGCTTGGCACTGAATTGGTGCCACCCAGCGTGAAGCGCGCGCTCCATTCCGATTCGAGCCCCATGCCCGAAGCATAGAGCTTTTCAGGCGCGGTCACGTCGATATCGAGACGAATTGCGTCGAACACGCTGACTATGGGGTCGGCGGGTTCGTCGCCTGTGATCCGAACACCCGTGCGGCGTGGCTTGAACGATACGCCGGTCAGCCGCGGCACCGATGCCGCGCCCTCGCGCACGATCTTGTAGCGCGTTTCCGGAAGCCGCAACTGACCCGATAGCAGCGCGCTCTGCCCTGCACTCTTGGTCAGGCGCAATTGCCCGGTCGCGCTTGCCGAAATGGCATCGCTGCGAGCAAGCCGTGCCCGATCAAGCGCGATCGCAAGGTCCATCGGATAGCCCGCGTCTGCGGCCAGCCCGATATATCCGGTCGCCGCAACCGTGCCTTTGCCGGCGTTCGCTGTCAGTTCCTCGATTTGCAGCCGGTTCACGTCGAACCGCCCGGAAAGTGTCATGTTGGTGAGCCGGGTACCGTATTCCTGGTTCTCGTAGGTCAGGCCCTTGCCTCGCACCACGCCGCGCAGGCACGGATTGCTGAGCCTGCACGAGAAATCGGCAGCCAAGCCGATCGGGCCGGAAAGCGACTGGCCGGTTTGCCCGGTGAGCGAAAACAGCGCATCGGCGGTGCCGTTGTAACGGATGCCGCCGCCAAGCGGCGCATCGGACAGCCGTTCGGTCCACGATCCGGAACCGGGGCCGAGCGGCCGCAGGCTTGCAACGATCCTGCCGACGACGCTGCCCCTGCGGCGGATCACGGCGCGTGCCTCGCCCCCGTCGGCCAGCAGCTTGCCGACGAAATTTACATCGACCGGCTGGCTGACGATAGACGCGCTGGTACGGGTAAAATTGGTGATGTGGAGCCGCGCGTCAGCGCGGGGAAACGCCGACACGCTGGCCTGCGCAAAATCGATGCTGCCCGAGGCCCTTCCACCCAGCCCAGAGCCTGGCATGAAGGCATTGATCAGGCCGATATCCAGCCCTTCCATCCGGCTTTGAATCTTCAGGCCGCTTCCGTATGTGCCCGCCAGGCGCACCTTGCCGCCGCCCCCGCCAATCGTGGCTGGCAGCAGTTCGTAGCTGCCTTTGCGTGGTAAGATCCGCGCCGGAGACATGGTCTTGAAGGCGATGCCGCGCGCCTTGCCGTCCAGCGCAACGCGCCACAGTCGCGTTTCCAACTGTGCGTTTGCAGCGATCCGGAACGGCACTTCGCTGCGCCCTTCGATCAGGGCCTTCGCCGTTCCTCGCCCGCCGCGATAATCGACATCGGCACGAAGCGCGTTGATGAAAAACGCGCCATAGCGGGTTTCGGCCAGTTGCACTCGGGCAACCACTTCGGGCATGTCGTAAAGCACCACGCGGCCATCCACCAAGGCAGAACCGATGATCAGGCCCGCCTTGCCTTCAAAGCTGGTTCCGGTCGAGCGCAGGTGGAAATCCGCAGCTTGATAGCGGCCCGCAGCCGCGAGCGTGACAACGCCTGCGAGCCCGTTGCCATTGCCTCGCAACGCACCTGCAAACGCTCCGGACCGCGACTGCACCAGCGATCCGCTGAAATCGACGCCCGAGAGGTTCGCGCGCTCGATGTCGAGCCGCGTCGCACCGCTCGTTTCAAGCACGACATTGGCGCTGAGCGGGCCGTAGTCGGTGTCGCCGGTTATATTCAGACGGTAACCGCCGCGTGCGCCGGTGATCCTGGCCTCAAGCTGGGCGAGACCGATGCCGAGGTCGGGCCTGTCGGCGGTCACCCTTGCGTCGGGATTGGCGAGCGTGCCCGCAAGGCGCACGCCGATCCGCCCATAGCGGTTGGACACCCCGTTTGCGTTCAGAGCGATGCGTCCGTCCTGCGCATAGCTGCCGCTGCCGCCGGTCACCCGCAGGTCAGGAGCCTCGAGCCGCAGGTTGGCGAAGCGGACCGCGCCATCGCCGCCATACCTGACATCGGACGATGCGACGAAGTTGCCGCCAAGGTATTGCTGGAGGCTTGGATTAAGGAGCTTGGTCGAGCGAGCCCGCACCTTGCCTTCGAGCGCAAAACCGCGACGCTCTGTCTTGAGGTCGACGTCGGTATCGATGTCGAAAATGCCGACGCTTTCAAGCCGATAATCGTCGATCCGGCCGTTGATCGCGCCGGCATAAAGCCCGGTTTCGAGATTTGCGAGCAGCACCGTCTTGGCGTCGATCCGGTCCGAGCGGATCCGCATGTTGTCCGACAGAACGCGCGCGCCCTGGATCGCCACGTCGCCGTTCAGCCGAACATTTGTGAGCCATCCGCCCGCGACCGTATCCAGCCCCGTGATCCGCTGCACGCTGGCGCTGACCGGGATCAGCACGCGGTCTGGATCTACCCTCGCATCACCCATCGCGGCGAACTGTTCGAGGCCCATGTCGTTGATGACGATGCGGCTGGCGTTGATCGTGTAAGCAATTTTCGGCGCAGCGAAGGCCCCGTCGAGCGTCAGCATCGCTCGCATGCCGCTTCCCGACAGGTTCTCGGCCAGCGCCGATGGGCGCAGCAAAACGAAGGCCAGCTTAAGGCCGTCGAAGGTGTTGTCTGACAGATCCAGCCCGCCGTTGGCGTTGAGCCGCATGGCATCGCTGGTCAGGCTGCCTTCAAGCACGGCGCTGCGCTCCTCGAGCACAGCAGACATATCGAGCTGCGCTGCGGGCAAGAGCAGCTGCGCGCTCGGCCCGGTCAGCAGGCCGGCGAGCTGGAGCGGGCCCTTTGCGCTCACCGTGCCGTCTCGCGCTTCCAGCGCCAGCCGAGCCAACGGCTTGCCGCCATGGGTCGCTGTGAGCGCACCTTGCCAGAGTTTCCAATCGCCCTTGCCTTTGACGCTCGCGGTGACCGGCTCCTTGAAACCGGCGATGGCTGCAATCACGCCGCCCTGGGGTGCCTTCACATCGATGTCGAGCGCCAGCTTTTCGGCCTCGGGCACCGCATCAAGAACCACTTTGATCAGATCGCCGCCGCCAGTGGTTCCGGCACCCAGTGTCCGCCCGTCGAGCCAGACCTGCGCGCGGCCGCTGGCGATGTGCGCCCTGCCCGAAATGGTCGCGGCCTGCTCCTGACCGGTCACCGGCTTTTCGGCAATCAGCCGGGCGATCCTCAGTCTGTCGATGTCGATATCGAGATCGGGCAGCAGCGGCTCGTCGGTCTCGGGCACCGGATTGAACAGGGGCACGCGCCGCAGCATCATCCGTTCAGCGGTCGCACTGCGCACGTCCACGTGGCTGCTCAGATAGGCGAATGGCCGCCAATCGACTTTCACCTCTGGCGAAAACAGGAATTCCCCCTTGGGATCCTTCACTGACAGGTCGCGCAAGATCATGTTGCCATAGAGCGAACCCTCGATCCGCCCGACCGTGATCTTCATCCCGTTCTCGAATTCGAGCGCAGCGATCTGATCGGCAACGAGGCGTTTGCCCGGCGCGGTATTGAGCAGGCCCAGCACCGCCGCGACAAGCATGACCAGCCCGAGAACCGCAAATCCGGCAATGCGCGCTACCCGTAGCCACGGCGAGCGGCTTGCGTGCGGCGTTTCGCCATCAACCTCCAGATCGGGCGCGTCAGGTTCGGGATCGGCCATCAGAAAGCCTGCCCTATCGACACGTACACATTGAACCGTCCCTCGCCGGGGCGCCGGTCGAGCGGGGTAGCGAGATCGATCCGCAGGGGTCCAAAATTGGTGTGGTAGCGCCCGCCAATGCCTGCACCCATCCGCAGGTCAGAGAAGCGCGGCATGGTATCGGCGGAGGACTGGCCCACGTCGACAAAGCCGACTACGCCGAAATTGCCGAACCGGTATCTCACTTCGGCAGAAGCCTCGTTGAGGCTGCGCCCGCCCCGAGGATCGCCTTCAGGATCGAGCGGCCCGAGTTTCTGGTAGGCAAAGCCGCGCACCGATCCGCCGCCGCCGGCATAGAGACGCCGCGAAGGCGGTATCTCATCGCGCTCGGCTCCCTGGATGGTGCCGAACCGCACCCTGCCCGCCACCACGAGGCTGTCGCTCACCGGGAAGTAGCCCGAGGCATCGATCCGCGCCCGGACATAAGGATTGAACCCATCGTGGACCGCTGCTTCGGGCTGGACCAGCGCGGTCACGCGAAAGCCCTTTTTGGGGTCGAGGAGGTCGTCTGAAAAATCGAGGCCGATCTGGCCGCTTATGCCGCCAACATAGTAAGTCTTTCGGTCCTTGCGGCCGATCGCGTCATCCCAGGATCGCTCCGCCGTGCCCAGCAGCTCGACACCCAGCGCATAGGTGTATCGCTTCTGCCAGATCGGCGTCGAGGTCCGGTGCAACTGCGCGGCGAGTCGGCCAGTATAGGCGCTGAAGGCGTCGTATTCGCTGTGCAGCGCCTCGGCGACCAGTTCGAAGGAGCGGTCCCGCTTGCCCGCGTTCGAACGGCGAAAGGTCACGCCAACGCCCTGCTCCTTGGTGCCTGCCACCCCATTGACGATCAGCGCGCCTTCGGGCGGGAACAGGTTGCGATGCGTCCAGCTCGCCTCGGCGTGGAATCCCTCGCCGGTGGCATAGCCAAGCGTTCCGGCAATGGTGCGCGGCGGGCCGGAATCCTGCTTGACGTATGTCGTGACATATTCGGTGCCATCGCCGACTGCCTCTCCGGTCGCATTCGGCTCGACTGTAATGCTGGAGAACAGGCCGGTCGCGACCAGTGCCTTGCGCAGGTCATCCATCTTGCGGCTGTCGTAGAGTTCGCCTTTCTCGAACCGGGCGAGCACTTCGATGTGATCGGCACCGAAGGCGGTGTCGCCCTCGGTGGCGAACCCGCCGAACCTCGCACGCGGACCGGTCTCGATCGGCAGGTTATAATCGCCAAGCCCGGTTTCGCGGTCGAGCAGGATCGATCGCTGGCCTACTTTGGCGAATGGATAGCCCTGCTCGGGCAAGGCGAGCGAGACCTTGGCCTCGGCTCCCTGCACCCGATCGGCGACAATCGGTTCGCCCAGTTTCAATGCAAGGTTGTCCGAGATCAGGCCGAGCGGCTCGGTCGGTCCGGCGACGACGTCGATCTTGCCGAGCGCGAAGCGCTTGCCGGGGACCGCATCGATCACCGCAGTCATCGCGCCCGCCTTCTCGCCTTCGGCAGCGGCAAGGTCGATCCGGGTCGTCACTTCCGCGCTGTACCAGCCCTCGGACGCGAGGATTGTCTGCATAAGCGCGCTGTCTTCCTCGAGCCGCGCCTGGATCATCGCGACATTGGCCGCTTTGCCGTCGCCGTCGCGCAAAGCCGACAGGCCATTGAACAGTGCGCGCAGTCCCTTGGTCGTTTCCGCATCCACCTTTTCGAGACCGGTAATCTCGGTGCGGTAGGCAACCGACGCGGATTGGGAGTCCGGTTCAGGTTGGGCAAATTCGACCGGGGTTACCTCGAACGATTCAAGCGGTGGCAGGGGCTGGGTCAGCTCGGTATCGCGGATTTTCGCGTCGGCGATCTCCTCTGAAGTGTCGCCATCGGCCAGCGCGGGATCGCCCAGCGGCGCTTCCTGCCCAGCCTTGCGCTCCTGCTCGCTCAGACGCTGCTCGAACAGCTCGATCGATTCGAGCTCGCGGTTCATTTCCGGATCGTCGAGCGGCGACAGTTCTGGGACAGCCTTTTCGAACTCATCGTCGGCAATGACCGGTTCGACTTCGGGCAAGGCTGCGCCGGGCGGCGGCGCGGGAACGGCAAGCGGCGGGTCGCTGTCCTGCGCCATTGCCGGAGCGGCAAGCAGCGCCGCAATCGCGGCAAGACCTGCCGCGGCAATGCGCCTCCTGCTGCTCCAATCGCCGGCCCGCCCGGTCATGTGACTGACGACTTGAAACACATGTGCGCAAGCCATCGCCTGATTGCTGGGGTCCGTCAAATTAATCGCTCGAACTGTTCATAATTGCACGGTTTTCTGGCTGCGACGGCAAGCCTATCGCTTCCGGGCGATGACTATTGGTCGGCGGTCGCGATCGAGCTTGATGACGAGGTCGGCGCGGCCCGGCATTTCGGCCAGAATGTATCGCGTGATGCGCTCGTAATGGGCTATGAATCGAGGGAGCTGCTGGCGATCCATGACGGCGGAATTGTCGCCAGACCGCGCACGCAGTTCCTGCTCTTGTTGGAACCGCCATCCGAGAACTACTTCGAAGCTGGGTGCCTGCAGCAGCACGAGACGATCGATCCGCGCGAACAGGTCCTGATAGGGTCCGGCAAGCGCCTCGTTGACGAAGCCTCGCCATACACCGTTGCGGTCCTCGGTCAGCTCCAGCTCGTTGACCGGCATCGCAAGCGCAGCGGCAGCCTGCGGTAGCGCGCCCACGCACCAGCCCTCGAACAGCACCACGTCACATTGCCCCGCCACCTCCGGCCACCCGGACGGATCCACCCGATCATCCTTCGACTTGTCGAAACGCGGCAAACGCACCGGGGTTCCCGCCTTGAGCGCATCAAGCACAGCAATTCCAAGGCTGGTGTCATGCGTGCCGGGCGGACCCCGCGTTGCCAGCAACGGATGGACTCCGCGCGCCAGGCGCTCGCGCTCGGCGCGGGTCAGGTAAAGATCGTCGAGCGAGAGCACTGCACAGGCCAGTCCATCGCGCTCCAGCCGTTCGGCCAACGCCTCAGCAAGCGTGGATTTTCCGCTGCCCTGCGCGCCGCAGATGCCAAGCACAAGGGGACGCCCGCCCTGCACCATCGCGTCGTCCACCAGCGTCCTTAATGCCGCGACAAGTTGGGGATCGGCCTTGTTCATGGCGTAAACATCGCGGCCTGGCCCATTCGCTCGCCCGCCCCGTAGCTTACGTTCCAGACCACTGCCCGCTCGATGTGGAACCGCCGCCCCTTCGCGCTGATCCGCACGCCCGCATAGTCGTCGAAGAAACCGTGCGCAGCTACCCGATCAAGCAGGGCCTGACGCTCGTCGCGCAACGGCGCCTCGGCAGACAGGCGCGAAGGCATCGCCAGCAGTGTGTCGAGTTCCGTCTCGAAACAATCGAGCGCGGCCAGGTTGCCGAAAAAGAATATCGGGTCGGCCTGCGTCCCATGCGCAAGGATGACTTGAGGCGCGCGCCATAGCGCCAAGACCACGTCGCTGCCCGGCTCGACCAGCGGCCTGCCGAGCAGCCGTTCATAGCTTTCGGCAATCGCTGCGATCGATCTGGCGGCATCAGGCGCACGCAAGCGATCGGGGACGGGTTCACTCAGAATTTCCATCGCGTCATCGTCAGCAAGCTCCCGCCAAATGCAAGCCCGCTTTCGCTGGGGCGATCACGCGGCGAACAGATACCGGATCGCTTGATATGCGTGCCTGCCAAACCTAGGGACATTGCCAACGGATTTTCGGGCCAACGGATTTTATCGGGAAGGATTACCATCATGAGCGACGTACTGGGATACAAGGGCAAGCGGGTCATCATCACCGGCTGCTTCTCGGGCATGGGCCACGCCGCAGCCAAGCTGCTGCTCGATCTCGGCGCCGAAGTGCACGGCTTCGACATGAAGGAATGCGACCTTCCGCTCGCCTCGTTCACCAAGCTCGACCTGCGCAACAAGGAATCGATCGAGACCGCCGTTGCCGGGGTTCCGGGCAAGATCGACAAGCTGTTCAGTTGCGCGGGAATGCCCGGCGGCATCGCCCCGCTCGATTGCTTCACGGTCAACTTCATCGGCAACCGCCACCTAACCGAGCTGGTGATCCCGCGCATGCAGGGCAGCGGCGCGATCTGCGCGATTTCGTCGACCGCCGGGATGGGCTGGCCCGGCAATCTCGAAAGGCTGATGGGCCTCATGCAGATCAGCGGCTGGGACGAGACGGTAAAGTGGATGAACGACAACGCCGATTACGTCGACGAGGGTTACAGCCGCTCGAAGGAAGCTCTGATCATCTACACCCAGTTCCGCGCGGCCAGCCTCATCAAGCAGGGCATCCGCCTGAACTGCTCGCTGCCGCAACCGACCGCGACGCCGATGATGGGCGATTTCGAGGCGGCAGCCGGCGCGGCGGTGATCGGCGTGTTTGCCGAGCCGCTCGGCCGTTATTCAACGCCAGAAGAACAGGCCGGGCCTATCGTGCTGCTCAACAGCGATCTGGCGACCATCGTCAACGGCGTGGCGCTGCCGGTTGACGGCGGCTTCATGGGCGGGCTGGCAACGGGTCAGGTCGATCTGTCAAAGCTGGGCGAATTGATGGGCGCTGCCTGAGACCGACTAATAGTCAAAAACGAATGGCGGGCTCCTTTACGGGGCCCGTTTTCGTTTGAGCCTTATTGATAACCCATCCCGGCGGTTTCGCCGCCATCGACCAGAAGGTCGCATCCGGTGATGAAGCTGGCCTTGGGTGAAAGCAGGAACGCGATAGCAGCCGCCAGTTCGGACGTATCGGCGACCCGTTTGATTGCCGCCTCGTTGATCATCTTCTGGATCGTATCGGTTTCGCGGTCCTGGGTCATTTCTGTGTCGATAAGCCCGGGCGAGACCGAAACGATCCGCGCGCCCTTCTCTCCAAAGGCCACTGCCTCGCTCTTCGCCAGAGCACGAACGCCGCGCTTGGCGAGCAGATAGCCCGCGAACGAATTGCCCACCCGCTCGGCATAGGCAGCACTTTCGCCTGCCGAAAGAGGCCGCTCGAAAATGTCCTTCAGTTCCTCGTCAATCGGGAAATAGGAGGTGTTGGAGGCGATCAGCACCACCGCACCACCGTCGGCCATGCGCGGCTTGACCGCATGGGTGAACGCGAGCGCTGATTCCCAGTTGATCTCCAGCATTCCTGCCGTGTCGACCATTTTCGGCGCGACGCCAGCGGCATGGACAGCCGCAGCGACCGGCTTGCCGTCACACGCCTCGATCATCCGATCCATGAAATCGGCTGCGGTAACGTCTCCCGCCAGGGTGGTGATCCGCGCGCCGGAATTGTGCAGCTTCTGTGCGGTTTCCTCCAGCAGTTCGCCGTTGAGATCGCAAAGCAGGATGTCGCTCCAGCCATCTTCGACCAGCGCCTTGGCACAGGCCGCGCCAATCCCGCGCGCCGCGCCCGTGACGATGGCGATACCCTTGGCCTTGTCCTGCTGCACCATGTGCCTCTCCCCGATCATTATCCGGCGCGCAGCTATGCCGGGTTGGAGCAATGCGTCAACCGGACTATGCCGCGCCAAGCTGGACGAGGGAGCGCGCGATGGACGAACTGG